>JBDLSZ010000062.1:0-22636 GCA_039799305.1 Actinomycetota bacterium | reverse complement strand
ATGGATGCTGCCCTTGCTGCAGATCTTGCTCTTCCAATCGAAGATCTCGATCTCACAGTTCGTTCATATAACTGCTTGAAGCGCGAAGGCATTCACACAGTGGGAGAGCTCGTCAACCGTTCAGAGGCTGACCTACTCGACATCCGTAACTTTGGATCAAAGTCAATCGACGAGATCAAAGCGAAGCTTGTATCAATGGGAATGTCTCTTAAGGACAGCCCAGCAGGATTCGATCCATCACAACACCAGAACTACAACGTGTCAGATGAAGACTTCGCTGACGCAGATCAGGCATAAGGGAGAAGACAATGCCAAAGCCAACTAAAGGTCCTCGTCTGGGTTCAGGCCCATCACACGAGCGCTTGATTCTTCGTACTCTTGCTGAGCAGTTGTTCGAGCACGGAAAGATCACAACTACAGAGGCAAAGGCGAAGCGACTTCGCCCACTTGCTGAAAAGTTGATCACATTCGGTAAGAAGGGTGACCTTCCAGCTCGTCGCCAAGTGATGGCACGTATTGCTAACAAGAGCGTTGTTCACAACCTCTTTACAGTGATCGCTCCAACTTTCGCTAACCGCGAAGGTGGATACACACGTATTACAAAGATCGGTCCACGTAAGGGCGATAACGCTCCTATGGCAGTGATCGAACTCGTAACAGAGAAGTAATCAGTACGTTCAACTAGCGTAATTCTTATGGCCAAACCCACTCTCTTTGCCGAGAGTGGGTTTCGTCGTTTACGCATAGATATCGCATACGACGGCACCAACTTCTATGGCTGGGGCGTGCAACCAGATCGTCGCACTATTCAAGATCTCGTTGAGGAAGCTATCTCACGCATCTCACGAGTAGATACTGAATCCATCGTTGCTGGCCGCACAGATGCAGGGGTGCATGCCACAGGACAAGTCATTCACGTTGATGTCCCTGATGCGATGTTCGATGGAGAGCTTAATTACATAGATTTTCGCTACAAACTCAATCGCATTCTGGATGAAGATGTGCGCATTATGAATATCACTGATGCACCAGAGGGCTTTCATGCTCGGTTCTCAGCCCTTCGCCGCCACTACCTATATAAATTGATCGATAACAATGATGTGACTCCACCTCTTTCTCGATATGACGTTGCATCCTGGTATCGCCCACTAGAAGTCGATCGTATGAATGAGGCGAGCAAGCTTGTTCTTGGCCATCATGATTTCGCCGCCTTCTGCAAATTTAGACAGGGTGGGACAACTATTCGCACGCTAGAAAAATATGAATGGAAGCGCACGGAAGATGGCGTGCTGGTGGCCGATATCGTCGCCGATGCATTCTGTTATTCGATGGTGCGCAATCTTGTGGGGGCAGTTGTCTGCGTTGCAGATGGACGTAAAGAGCCACAGTGGATGGCAGAACTTCTTGCAAATAAGGAGCGAGTCTCTGACTCATTGGTATTTCCAGCCCGTGGTCTGACCCTCTATCAGGTGGATTATCCAAGTGATGATCAGCTCCTAGAGCGGGCAAAAATCACAGTTTCTAAGCGTGGGCAAGGGCTGAATGAGGCTGATTAGCCGATTTGGCTGGGGCCCAGCAGGGCGGGTAAAGTAGCACCCCTGCGCCAGCGAGGCGCGAAATGTAGGTCCCTAAGCTCAACTGAAAAGAAGAAGGTAATAAAGCATGCGTACATATAGTCCAAAGGCAGGCGACGTCGTCCGTAAGTGGCACGTCATCGATGCACAAGATGTTGTGCTCGGTCGTCTTGCAACTCACGCTGCAGTTCTTCTTCGCGGTAAGCACAAGGCGACATTCGCCCCACACATGGATATGGGTGACTTCGTCATCGTAATCAATGCAGAGAAGATCGCACTCTCTGGAACAAAGACAACAACAAAGTTTGCACACCACCACTCAGGTTTCCCAGGCGGTCTTACATCGACTGTTTACGGCGAACTTATTGAAAAGCACCCAACACGTGCTGTTGAAAAGGCGATCAAGGGAATGCTTCCTAAGAACCGTCTTGGCGCACAGGTTGCATCAAAGCTCAAGGTCTATGCAGGTCCAGAGCACCCACATGCTGCTCAAGCACCAACACCATATGTTTTCACTCAAGTTTCTCAAGTAGCGAAGTAAGGGATAAGTAAATAAATATGTCAGATACAACTTTCAACGAGATCGACGAGACAGAGACACCTACTTCTTACTCTTCATCAACTCCAGCAGCTGCAACTAACCGCCAGGCAATCACAGCACCAGGTGCTGGAACAGGTCGCCGCAAGGAAGCAGTTGCTCGCGTTCGTCTCGTGCCAGGCACAGGTCGTTGGGTTGTTAACGGCAAGACTCTCGAAGGATATTTCCCAAACAAGGTTCACCAGCAGCTCGTCTCTGAGCCATTTCGCACAGTAGGTGCTGAAAATACATACGATGTATTTGCACGCATCAACGGTGGTGGAGTTTCAGGTCAGGCTGGCGCACTTCGTCTAGGCGTTGCTCGTTCATTGAACGAGATCGACACTGAGGCAAACCGTCCAGCTCTTAAGAAGGCTGGCTTCCTCAAGCGCGATGCTCGCGTTATTGAACGTAAGAAGTACGGTCTGAAGAAGGCGCGTAAGCGTTCACAGTACTCAAAGCGTTAATTCTTTTTATCTCGATATCCCGTTTGTTCCTGCAGTAAAGGAGTTGTTATGGCTCTCTTTGGAACAGACGGGATTCGTGGTTTAGCAAACGGGCAGACTCTCACAGCAGAGATAGCTGTCGATGTTGCAGTAGCTGCAGCGCATATTCTCGTTGAATCATCTTCCAATAAGGGCAAGCGCCCACGTGCAATCGTTGGTCAAGATTCACGTGCATCAGGTGAATTCTTAGAGGCAGCAGTAGCTGCAGGTCTTGCAAGTGCTGGTGTTGATGTCTATCGCGTCGGTGTTCTACCTACTCCAGCTATTGCTTATCTTGTGGGCGAATCAGGTGCTGATCTCGGCGTCATGATTTCGGCATCACATAACCCCATGCCAGATAACGGAATTAAGTTGTTCTCACGTGGTGGCGGAAAGCTCGATGATGCGATTGAAGCAGCGATTGAAAAGCGTATGGGGGAGCCATGGACTCGTCCCACAGGGCGCGATGTTGGCCGTATTACCTTTGATGACACAGCAAGTGATCGCTATGTAAGCCACTTACTTGCATCAGTTTCGACTCCACTTAAAGGGTTAAAAATTGTTCTTGATTGCGCCAATGGCGCTTCATCTTTTGTGGGACCACAGGCATATGAGAAGGCAGGAGCGACAGTCGTTGCTATTCATCACTCACCTGATGGCTGGAATATCAATGACAAGTGCGGATCCACTCACCTTGAAGATTTGCAGGCTCGCGTAATTAAAGAAGGTGCTGACTTTGGTATTGCCCATGATGGCGATGCAGATCGCTGCCTTGCAGTTGATGCTCAAGGAAAGGTCATAGATGGCGATTCCATCATGACAATCCTTGCTCGTGGATTTAAGGAACGTGGCGCTCTGAAATCCAACACGATTGTTGGCACAGTAATGAGCAACCTTGGATTTATGCATGCGATGAAAGAAGCTGGCATTGATGTCATCACTACAGCAGTCGGCGATCGCTATGTTCTAGAGAAGATGCTGGAAGGTGATTTCTCATTGGGCGGTGAACAATCAGGTCACCTGATCATGCGCGAGTTCGCAAATACAGGAGACGGAATCCTGACGGCTCTTCAATTAGCTCAAGAGGTAGTGCGCACTAAGAAGACTTTGGCAGATCTTGCTGCAACGATGAAGCGTTTTCCTCAAGTTCTTATCAATGTCCCTAATGTTGCTAAAGATAAGCTCGCAACCTCTGCGGCAATTACAGATGCTGTTGCCAAGGCTGAATCAACTCTGGGCAGTGATGGTCGTGTATTACTACGCGCTTCAGGAACTGAGCCTCTCATTAGAGTCATGGTCGAAGCCGCGAGTGATAACCTTGCACAAGAAATCGCAGCATCACTTGCTGCAACCGTTAAGGCAGAACTGGGGAAATAATTCGTGTGCGGAATCGTGGGTTACACAGGACCACAATCTGCATTTACGCCCATCGTTGAGGGCTTACGTCGACTCGAATACCGCGGCTATGACTCAGCAGGTATTGCACTCGGTACCAGTAACTCACTCTTTGTAGAAAAGCGTGCAGGAAAGCTTGCAAATCTTGAAGGCGCACTTCCTGCCAATCTTCCTACTGTTCATTCAGGAATCGGCCACACGCGTTGGGCAACCCACGGTGGACCAACAGATCGCAATGCTCATCCTCACCTTGATAACGAGGGCAAGCTTGCAGTCATTCACAACGGCATCATTGAAAATTACTCAGAACTTAAAGAAGAACTTGAAAAGCGTGGCCATACCTTTGAATCTGAGACTGATACCGAATCTGTGGCACACCTTCTCTCAGAACTTCGTAAAGAACATAAGGGTGACTTAACTGCTGCGATGCGAGCTGCGGTTAAGCGCCTACGTGGTTCCTTTACTCTCCTTGCAATCCATGCAGATGCACCTCAGACCATTGTTGGTGTGCGCCGCAATTCACCATTGGTTGCAGGCCTTGGTGATGGTGAGAACTTCCTAGCATCTGATGTTGCAGCCTTTATCGATTACACAAAGCGCGCTGTTGAACTAGGCCAAGATGAAGTAGTCACTATCAATCCTGATGGCATTACCATCTGCGATCTTGAAGGTAATGCTCTGCCCTTGAGAGAGTATGAAATTACGTGGGATGCAGCAGCTGCGCAGAAGGGCGGCTTTGCGCACTTTATGTTGAAGGAGATCTTCGATCAGCCTAAGGCGATTGCAGATACTTTGATCGGTCGCTTGAGCGATAACAATCAGATTCAGCTGGATGAATTGCATATGAGTGATGATGAAATCAAGAAGATTAAGCGCATCTCAGTCATTGCTTGCGGCACTGCTTATCACGCTGGCATGGTGGCAAAGTATGCAATCGAAAAGTGGGCCAAGGTTGCCGTTGATGTGGAGATTGCATCTGAGTATCGCTATCGCGATCCCATCGTTGATAAAGATTCACTAGTGATTGCTATCTCTCAATCAGGTGAAACGATGGATTTGCTGATGGCTGTGCGCCATGCAAAGGCAGCTGGTGCTCGCGTATTGGCTGTGTGTAATACAAACTCTTCAACGATTCCTCGTGAATCAGATGCTGTTCTCTACACACACGCTGGACCTGAAATAGCTGTTGCTTCCACAAAAGCATTTCTGACACAGATTGTTGCGGTCTATCTCATTGGCCTCAAGCTCGCACAGGTGCGCGCAACTCTGACTAATGCACAGGTAAAGAGCCTCTATACAGAGATGCTTGAGCTACCAGGACAGGTAGAACAAATTCTGGAAACTATTGAGCCACTACGCGAGCTCACTCGTAAATTTGCACAGAACAACACTGTTCTCTTCTTAGGTCGCGGGATTGCATATCCCGTTGCACTTGAAGGAGCGCTCAAACTTAAAGAGCTTGCCTATATTCATGCTGAGGGCTTTGCAGGTGGCGAACTGAAGCATGGCCCTATTGCTCTGATTGAAGAAGGAACTGCAGTGATTGCAATCCTTCCACCAAAAGATGAGCATGGCCTTGATGAGAAGATGCTCAGCAATATTCAAGAGGTGAAGGCACGTGGTGCTCGGGTTATTGTGATCGCACCTGAAGGTGCGCAAGTCATTGGGGCAGAGCACATTATTCGTATTCCTGTTGCTTCACCCTTATTCCAGCCAGTTCTTGCAACCGTTCCTTTACAAGTATTTGCATATGAAATTGCAGTTGCTCGAGGAACTGATGTCGATCAGCCTCGAAACTTAGCTAAATCAGTCACCGTCGAATAGATAGAATAGAAAATGCCAACAATTCTCGATCAACGCCAGCGCCAGATGCGTCGCGCCCTGAAGTGGTCTGCAAGTCTCTTTGCAGGCTATCTATTTATTACCTACCAAGTTCTCACTGATGGATTTATGGTCCGCATTGACCGTGAACTAAACGACCTTGAACACCCACGATTTAGAGGTGCGATTGGATTCATCGTTCGCCGACTTGATGATTTGGGTCTGCGCGGAGTTTCAGGAATCGCTCTGCTCATTGTTGCTCTCTATATTTCGCGGCGCTTTAAGACATGGAGACCGATTAATCTCGGCCTCTTATCTTTTATCTCACTCAACGTTGTTGTTGGTGCATTTAAATATGGGCTAGGTCGCACAAAGCCCCGCGATGGTTTTGATATTTTGCATGCAGGTGGAATGTCCTATCCCAGTGGCCATGCATCCAATGCAATCTTTATCTGGGGCGTTGTTGCATATCTGATTTACCGCTATGCGCATGTGGATAGATATAACGGACGCCTTGCAAGTGCAGCTGTGGGACTTCTTGCCTTGACTGTCTGCGTGGTCTCACTTCTTCGCAATACTCATTGGTTCCTGGATTTATTTGGAGGGCTACTACTCGGTGGGGCTCTCTTGGTCCTCATCATCGCAATTGATCGCTTCTTTCCATCTGATAGCCAACTTCACTAGGGGCTAATACACTCACTCCCATGATTGATGGAATCGGCATCGATGTCGTGGATATTGCCCGGTTCCTCGAATCCTTAGAGCGCACGCCAGGACTTCGCGAGAAGCTCTTTACGGAATCAGAGCGCACCCTTTCTTCGCAATCACTTGCTGCACGCTTTGCCGCAAAAGAGGCGCTCTATAAAGCCTTAAGTCCAAGCCATGGATTGCATTGGCATGATGCTGAAATAATCAACCAACCAAATGGCAAACCTGAATTTCTCTTTCGTGGTGAGATTGCAGATCTCATCGATGGAGCAAAGGTGCATCTCTCACTTTCACACGATGCAGGAATTGCATCTGCAATGGTGGTGCTTGAGCGATGAGAGCAGAAGCAATCGTTGATCTGAGCGCAATCAAGCACAATGTTGAGCTCCTCAAGAAAGCTGCAGGAACAAAGTTGCTGGCAGTTGTGAAGGCAGATGCTTATGGACATGGACTCATACCTGTTGCACAGACTGCAATCTCTGCTGGCGCCGATTACTTAGGTGTTGCACTTCTTGAAGAAGCAATTGCACTGCGTGAGGCAGGAATTGATGCACCGATACTGGCATGGCTTGTTCAACCTGGTTCTGATTTTAAGAAGGCGATAGAGCTCGATATTGAAGTCGCTGTTGCATCCCTTGCAGCGCTTAAAGAAATCTCTG
This sequence comes from Actinomycetota bacterium, assembly GCA_039799305.1. GTDB lineage: Bacteria > Actinomycetota > Actinomycetes > Nanopelagicales > Nanopelagicaceae > Planktophila. The sequence goes on along the minus strand of JBDLSZ010000062.1, from coordinate 15,417 downwards.
ATGCATCGACTGCAAAAAAGGCGAAAGTTCACCTTGAAGTTGATACAGGAATGTCTCGTGGGGGATTCCTTGGCGAGTGGGAAGAACTTGGCGCTGAGCATTTAGCTCATGTGGAGATTGTGGGAATCTTCTCCCACTTTGCTCGCGCAGATGAACCAGGTGAGAAGCAAAATGATGATCAATTAGCTCGCTTTAACAAGATGGTTGCACGCGTGCACGAACTCGGGTTTAGCAATGTTATGCGTCATCTTTCCAACTCTGCGGCAACACTTAAGAACCATGCTGCAGCATTTGACATGGTCCGCACGGGTATTGCGATGTATGGGTTATCACCTGATGTGAAGACGCTGGGTAATTCACAATTGCTCGGACTTCGACCAGCAATGCAATTGCGTGCAGCTCTTTACTTAGTTAAAGATGTTCCTGCCAATACTCCAGTTGGGTATGGCGCAACAGAGAGCACGAGTGCAGATACCAAACTGGGTGTTGTGGCGATGGGTTATGCGGATGGAATTCCACGTGTTGCCCATGATGCAGGTGTGTGGTGTGCAGGAAAGAAGGCACCGATTATTGGCCGTGTCTCCATGGATCAATTCGTCGTTGATCTAGGTGCTGCATCAAAGGCTAAGTCGGGGGATTGGGTCGTTGTTTTCGGTAACAGCTCGCATGGTGAATACACCGCAGATGATTGGGGAGCAGCGTCACACTCAATTAATTACGAGATAGTCACACGAATCGGTCCTCGTGTGCCTAGAATCTATTCAGCTCATGTCTACTAATACGCCACTTCTCCAAGCCGAACGAGTCTCAGTCTCCTTCGGTGGCCTTCGCGCACTGCATGATGTCTATCTGCAGCTGAATGAGAGAGAAGTAGTTGGCGTTATTGGACCAAATGGAGCCGGCAAGACAACTCTCTTTAATGCAATCTGTGGTCTTGTTACTCCAGATTCTGGAACATTTTCATTTGAAGGTAAAGAGCGATCATGGCCTCGCACCGATGAATTAGCTGATCTTGGTATTGCACGCACTTTGCAAGGAGTTGGTCTATTTCCAGATCTCACAGTTCTTGAGAATGTAATGATTGGTGCACAAAAGTTTGCCAAGACTGGATTGATTTCTGCAAGCTTTGGCCGCAATACAAGGGATGAAGCAGACCTTGCAGATCGTTCTATGGCAGCCCTTGAGCGTGTTTATGCAGGAGCCCTTGCACACCGTCGCGCAAACACACTTTCTTATCCCGATACTAAACGAGTTGCAATTGCTCGTGCACTTGTGAGTGAACCTACAGTGCTGATGCTTGATGAACCAGCAGGAGGATTGGGTCCACAAGATATTGAGTGGATGAATGGACTGATTCGAAATCTGACTGCCCATATGTCGGTCTTGATTGTTGAGCACCATATGGATGTTGTGATGTCAGTCTGTGATCGACTCTATGTACTCAATTTCGGTGAAGTCATTTCTAGTGGTTCATCTGATGTTGTACGCCGCGATCCTGCTGTCATTGCTGCCTATCTCGGAACGGGGGCATAAGTTGAGCCTTGTCGTGAAAGATTTAAGTGTTGACCATGGAGCAATTCGTGCGATTAGTGAAGTCTCATTCACTGTTGAAACAGGAAAGCTCTCTGCAGTGATTGGCGCCAATGGTGCGGGTAAATCCACTCTGCTTCGCACGTTATCAGGTCTGAATAAGGCAACTGAAGGTAGTGCGCACTGGGGAGATCACAACCTCCTGCACGGCAAGCCCGAATCCCACGTTCGCAGCGGAGTTTCACATGTCTCTGAAGGAAAATCTGTCGTTGCAGAACTGACCGTTGAGGAAAATCTTGATTTGGGAGCGCTCTGGCGTCGCAATAAGAAGGAAGCTACTGAATCTAAGAAGCAAGTACTGGAACTCTTTCCTCGCTTAGGTGAACGGCTGAGCCAACGCGCAGATACGTTATCTGGCGGTGAACGTCAGATGCTCGCTATTGGTCGCGCGCTGATGTCTAAGCCAAATCTACTTCTTCTTGATGAGCCATCTCTTGGACTTGCACCGCTTGTGATTGAACAGATTTTCCAAACCATCCGCGGCATTGTTGACTCCATGAGCGTGACTGTCGTTTTGGTGGAGCAGAATGCAATGGGCGCCCTGAAGATTGCCGATTCTGCAGTAGTTCTTAATCTCGGTCGCGTTGCAGCCACAGGAAATGCATCAGATCTCATCGCCGACCCAGCAGTGCGCGCTGCTTACTTGGGGTACTAATGATTCAATTTATCAATATGCTCCTTATTGGAATCGGTGCAGGTTCTATCTATGCGCTGATGGCTATTGCAATGGTTTTGGTATGGCGCTCAACGCGCGTTATTAACTTTGCTCAAGCTGGAATGGCGCTGCTCTCTACTTATATTGGGTTTGAGCTGGTCCAAAAAACAGGAAATTTCTGGATAGCCCTGCCACTGGCGATGATCTTAGGAGCCCTCTTCAGCGCTCTTGTTGAAATCTTGTTAATTCGCACTCTGATTAAACACAGCACAACTGGGCCTGTTGCCGGCATTGTTCCCATTATTGCAACTCTTGGACTCCTAGGATTTATTCGCGCAAGTATTGGATTCATTTGGGGCAATCAAGATATCCAGATTCAGCCACCATTATCTAAAGTTGGATTTAAAGTGGGAGAAGAAACGATTGCACTTTCACCAATGAATTTATTGGTTCTGCTCACAGTTGTGGGAATGGTTATCCTGCTTGGATTTATCTTCCAGAAGACAAATTTGGGTCTCTCTCTTAGAGCTTCTGCATATTCACCGGAGATCGCACAGTTAGCGGGAATTAGAGTGGGAGCAATTCGCACCATTGGTTGGGCGATTGCAGGTGCTGCAGGTGCTGCAGCTGGACTTTTGCAAACAGTGAATGGAACCGGCGCCGTCTCGCCAGATTCACTTGAATTTAGCCTTCTGCTTACCTTTGGATTTATCGCTGCAGTCATTGGAGGACTTGAGTCACTGCCGGGAGCAGTTCTTGGCGCGCTCGTCCTCGGATTAGTTTTGGCAGCTGTCCAGATTTATATCAGCGGAACACTTGTCTTCATGATTGCATTCGCGCTTTTGTTACTTGTTCTCTTAGTGCGTCCACAAGGATTTATCGGAGCAAAGGCGGGTCGCCGTGCTTAAGAAACATCCACTCACAGGTTTTATTTTATTTGGAGTAATTCTCTTTCTCTTAAGTAATCGTGTGGATGAGCTTCGCGTATTCCAAGGCGCGACGGTAGCAATTTATGTCATTGCAATCGCCTCCATCATTTTGCTCACTGGGTATTCTGGTCAAGTTTCTTTGGGCCACGGTGCTCTCCTTGCCATTGGTGGATATGCAGCAGCGCTCTCTCGCAATTACTGGGGCGCACCAGTGTGGTTAACTTTTTGTTTTGCAGTACTTGCTGCAGCCCTTGGTGGATATTTATTGGGATTAGCTGCAGCTCGCTTAAGTGGTCCCTACTTGGCTGGTACAACTCTTGCACTTGCAATTGGTCTTCCATCTATTGCAAATCAATTTACAGTTCTTGGTGGTGAACAAGGATTGCTTTACGACATTGGAACACCACCGGCATTTCTTGGCGAAGATTTCACGCAGTACAAGTGGTATTTCTGGATCGCCGCCCTTGCCGCTCTGATCGCAATTTATTGGTTACGAAATGTTATGAACTCTCGCTATGGCAGGAGCTGGAAAGCGGTGCGAGGAAATGATGTCGCAGCCGAGCTTGCAGGAATCAAGGTCGGACGCAATAAAGTCCTCGCCTTTACCGTCAGCGCAGGCCTTGCAGGCCTTGCAGGGGCCCTTTTAGCCATGACCATCAGCACCGTATCACCCGGCGCCTTCCCTCTAGCCCTCTCCTTTTCACTCGCGACAGGCGCAGTGCTATCTGGCGTAACTACCCTCGGAGGCGTAATGATTGGGGCAGTGACACTGGTAGCGATACCTGAAATCGTCGACACGGTCGTACACCGTTTTGAGAGTTCAGAGAGCGTTGCCAATAACTTGCCCGGTCTCTTGGTTAGTACGTTACTTATTTTGACAGTGCTATTTGTCCCAAATGGCCCAGTCGAACAAATGCGTGCGCGCCATGAAAAGCGAGCAAAGCGTTAGAACATCCCTTTAGGGAAATACCTAGAGGCCCTCGATGGAAGGAATGACATGACCCGAACAAATCGTCGGAAGTTAGCTTTAACTTCTGCGGTGCTAGCAGTTGCAGCAATGACGGCTAGCTCGTTACCAGCACAAGCAGCATCTGATCCAGGTTTAACGACGACAACAATCAAGTTGGGCATTACCGTCCCACTGACTGGTATCGCATCACCTGGCTATAACAAGATTCCAGGCGCAATGAAGGCGTACTTCGATTACGTCAATGCAAATGGCGGAGTAAATGGTCGCAAGATTACTTTGGTAATTAAAGATGACCAGTACATCCCAACTACTGCTGTCGCGAAGGCGAACGAGCTCATCCTCAAAGATAAGGTCTTTGCACTCGTTGGAACTCTTGGAACCGCGAGCACAAAAGCGATTTCAGCTTCAACACAACTTGCTAAGCGCGGAATTCCTTCGCTCTTCGTTAACACAGGATTTAGCGGTTTCGCAGATAAGAAGGCATACCCAACAACATTCTCAATCCTTCCTTCATATCAGATGGAAGCAAAGATCATGGGTAAGTTCCTGAAAGAGAAGTACGCTGATAAGAAGCTTGCTTTGATCTATCAGGATGATGACTTCGGTCGCGATGCGCTCGCTGGCTTCAAGCAGGCAGGCATCACATTCGGAACATATATTCCTTACGCATCAGGATCACAGTCGCTTCCTGCAACAGGTGCGGGCTGGATTTCTAAGCTCAAGGCATCTGGCGCTGAAGTAACAGTTCTCTTCGGTGTCTCATCAGCTTCAACTGCAGCACTTGCAAATGCATATGCAGCGCAGTTCAAGACTCAGTGGGTACTTGGCTCAGTTGGTGGCGATGCAACAACAATCGCAGCTACAAACAAGGCATATGTTCCACTTCTCTACGGTGCAAAGGGCTTCTCATTCGCTCCTGCTCCAACAGATGCAACTGATGAATACATCAAGTTGTTCCAATCAATTTATGCAACAGCTCAGCCAACACAGACTTTCGACAATAACGTTGTCGCAGGTATGTCTAATGCATTCGTAGCAGTGCAGGCTCTGCAAGCAGCTGGATCAAACCTCACTCGTGCAGGCTTGATCAAGACCATTGAGGCTAAGGGCGCATCATTTGCTAACCCATTCCTTACTCCACTTGGATATTCAGCAACATCTCACGTAGGTGCAACTGGATACTGGATTGGTACCTACGACCCAACTGGCGCTCTCAAGCCAGATGGCGGTAAGTACACCGTGTACACCACAGACTCAGGCACAGGACCGGTTGTTGAATCTTCATACAAGCGCCCAGCAATGCCTGCGAAGGGATTACCAAACTAATGAAAATCTCATTTAAGAAATCACGCGTATTAACAACTGTTGCTTCTGCAGCACTTGTTGCTACAGCAGTAATCGGAATCCCATCAGTTGCGCAAGCAGCTGACCCACAGTGCGCAACTGCAAGTTATGTAACTCAGTGCGCAGGTGCAGGTGCCGATGGCGCTCCTTACCTCATGATCGCAGCAGCGAACTTCAACGGAACAGTGTTTATCTGGTCCCACGGAATTCGCCCAGCTATCAACATTCCAGCAACTCTTGCACCAGTTGGTCCTTACACAATTACCAACGCTGCAGAACCTGGTCCTCGTTCCGCTTCAGGTGATCTCTCTGTTGTCAATGCACTCGTTGCAGCTGGCTATGGCGTTGCAGGTTCTGGCTTTTCTCGTCAGAGCTTGAACGTCAAGGAAGCGCTTGCTGCAAACGTTGAGTTGATTGCCTCATTTAAGAAGAAGTTCCCAACAACAAAGAAGGTCATTGCTTGGGGAGATTCTCTTGGATCGATGCACTCGCAGAAGCTCGCTGAGACAAACCCTGATCTTGTAGATGGCGTTGTCTTATCTTGTCCTGCTGCTAACCCAAGTGATGCAATGATTAACTACTTCGGAGATGCGCTCTACGGATTTAAGGCTTTCTTTGATCCAAGCATCAAGGTCGGTGGCTACTCAACTGATGCTGCAACTCGTCAAGGAGAACAGCTTGCCAATATCGGCAAGGTACTGACAGTTCTCGGTAAGTTGTCAGCTGGACTTTCATCTGGCGCATGGCCAGATACAGCAAGCCCTGCTGGTAAAGCTCTACAAGCTGCAGGAATCCCATCACGCTCCGCACTTCTTCTAGTCGGATCGATGGCAGGAATTCCTACACGAAGCAAGCATGTTGATGGAACTTCAGGTCCAGCAGGTGCTGCTGAGACTTATCCATTAGCAGTTGCTCCAGCTGTGGCAATTCTTGAAAACATGGGAACTGTCGGAGTTGCTGGAAGCTTGCTTATCGCAGATGGTGAATTGCTTACTGGTGGAAAGGTATTTGATAACTCAAAGACTGATTACGCAGCACGCGTTGCATCAGATCGCGATATCTACTCATTCGCATTCAGTGGAAACTCTGCAGTTGACGCCATGCTTGGCGCACTAGCTGCAACACCACGTGAAACAGCAGATGCTGCAGCTGTTGCAAAGATTCCTGGACTCATTGGTCTTAAGGGAACGATTGCAAAGCCAACAGTGATCATGGCTGCTGAATCAGATGAATACACACCTTCATCAATTGCACAGTGGTATATCGATGGATACGACGCACAATTTACTGCAGCTAAAGATGCAGCAATTGCTGCTGCAAAGAGCTCACGTAGTTACCAGGCTCCAGTCAATAAGTTGGTCATGCTTTGGGCAAAGACTGCTCCTAAGTACTCCAAGTTCACTGCTGCTGGTTCACCTGATCTCAGCGCCACAGTCGGTGCCGGTACAGGTCACTGCCTCTTCTCATCAGCTCAGTACATCGCAGCTGCGAAGATGGTTGCAGGTGCAGTAAGCACAGGTAAGTTCCCTAATCAGGGACCTATCGTGACTGCTGCTAAGAAGGTCGGATTGTCCTACGACAAGAAGTTCCGCGTTCCGACTTTCAAGTCACTCGCGTAACTCATAACCTAAGTAAAGAAGGGCCCCAGGCAACTGGGGCCCTTCTTCTTTTCTTTCAACTATCCTCAACCAATGAAGATTGCTACAGCCGCCGATATGCATGAACTCGGCAAGCGCATCGGTGCACAGTGCCTAGCTGGCGATCTCATCCTTCTTAACGGCCCACTCGGTGCGGGCAAAACTGTTCTTGTGCAAGGAATAGGTGAAGCACTGGGAATCGGCGATGTCACCTCTCCCACCTTTGTTATCTCTCGTATTCATAAGGCAGCGCTGCCACTTATTCATGTCGATGCCTATCGGTTACTCGAAGGTGGCAAAGCTGCGCTGTACTTAGATGACCTCGACCTTGATTCACCGCGAGAAGGTGCGGTCACAGTTATTGAATGGGGCGGGGCAGAGTCAGCGCGCTTGAGTGATGAGCGCCTTGAGATAGTTATTGATCGCACTGAAGAGATTCGTGAAGTAAGCATCACTCCTGTGGGCACTCGCTGGCAGGGATTTAGCGCATGAGACTTTCTCTAGCTATTGATACATCCACCTCTCGCACGATTGTCGGAATTATTGATGGAACTTCCGTTCTCTTTGAGAAGTTTCATGAAGGTGCAACAGATCATGGCCGTGCGCTATCAGAGCTAGTTGCAGAAGCACTGAGAGTTTCAGCACCGCCTCAACAAGTTGTGGTGGGCATGGGACCTGGGCCCTTTACGGGACTTCGCGTTGGTATTTCATTTGCACACACCTTTGGGCTTGCTCGCAATATTCCCGTGATTGGCATCTGCTCACTCGATGCTATTGATATTGACCAGAGTGAATACACAGTTGCCATTGATGCGCGGCGTAAAGAGATTTATTGGGCGCGCTATAAGGATGGGCATCGGGTTGAAGGACCAACCGTCAGCAAGCCCGCAGAAGTTGATGGGTTTATCATCGATCAATATCCAGATATGAAGAAGTTGGTATCTCTTGCCACTTCGCAGAACGTTACTGAGCCGATGTATTTGCGTAGACCAGATGCTGTTCCAACGGCTGAGCGCACATGATTACCTATCGCCAACCGATCGCACTGGATATCCCAGTTCTTGCATCCTATGAGAAGCAGTTATTTCCTTACTCACCATGGAATACAGCTCAGTTCAAAGAAGAGTTTGCTGGTATTCCCACCACTCGATATATGTCAGTTGCTGAAAGTGGCAACACCATCGTGGGCTACTGCGGTGTATTTGTGCCAGCCCCTGGCGTTGAAGCAGACATTCTCACCGTTGCAGTCCTTCCTGAATATCGCAGACAGGGCATTGCTAAAGAGTTTATGCGCCAGATTGAGCAATGGTCGAGGCAGCGCGGGGCTAGCGCAATGATGCTTGAAGTTGAGCAATCGAATGAATCTGCTATCGAGCTCTATAAAGGCCTTGGCTATATGAAGATCTCTGTGCGCATGGATTATTACGGTCCTGGTAAAGATGCCTTTGTGATGCGAAAGGATTTCGCATAATGCAGCCCATTGTTTTAGGTATTGAGACATCGTGTGATGAGACTGCAATCGGCATCGTTCGTGGTCGCACGCTACTTGCCAATGTCATCGCATCCAGCGTTGAAGAACATGCGCGCTTTGGGGGAGTTGTTCCAGAGATTGCATCGCGAGCTCACTTAGAGGCAATGCTGCCAAGCATTGAACGCGCACTCAAAGATTCCAAGATTGCACTTTCTGATATTGATGCAGTGGCAGTTACTGCAGGCCCTGGACTTGTTGGGGCACTCCTTGTCGGTGTTGCATCAGCAAGTGGATTGGCGCAAGGACTAGGGCGCCCGCTCTATGGGGTCAACCATTTAGCAGCCCATATCTCTGTTGACTACTTAACGCATGATCAACCGACTAACCCAACGATTGCACTCCTTGTCAGTGGCGGTCACTCATCTTTATTGCAAGTAGATGACATCACCCGCTCGGTGACAAAACTTGGGGCAACGATGGATGATGCTGCAGGGGAGGCGTTCGATAAAATTGCACGCATCCTAGATTTAGGTTTTCCGGGTGGTCCTGCGATAGATCGTGTAGCGGTGAGTGGATCTGCGAGCGCCATCGATTTCCCCCGAGGCCTGACTACATCCAATGACTGGGCAACGCGTCCCTATGATTTCTCATTCTCAGGTCTGAAGACAGCAGTTGCGCGTTATCTTGAAAGCACTCCGCAATACATTCGCGCAGACGTTGCAGCATCCTTTCAAGAGGCGATCGTTGATGTGTTACTGCTGAAGGCACTTGCTGCCTGTAAAGCATCGGGGATTGATTCACTGGTCATTGCAGGGGGAGTTGCTGCCAACTCTCGCCTTCGAGCAGTTGCCGCGCAGCGATGTGAGAAGGCAGGCATCGAGCTGCGTATTCCACCTGCTGACCTGTGTACCGACAATGGGGCGATGGTCGCCTCCTTGGGCAGTCTGATGATGAGCGCAGGCAGGCCTGCCACCCACGGCGCCTTTGACGCTGATTCTGGCCTAAAGGTCGAGCAGATCAGCCTCTAAAGCCGATTTGCCCGCTGGAATAAGCCCCCATAGGCTTGGCGTTAGCACTCAAGGGTCGACACTGCTAAAGCAGGTGAGCCCCGAACACAGTGGATATATCGAAGTTAAACCTCGAATAAGAAGGAGTACACCCATGGCAGTAGCCATTAAGCCGCTCGAAGATCGCATCGTTGTTAAGGCAAATGAAGCTGAGACAACAACTGCATCAGGTCTTGTTATCCCAGATACAGCGAAGGAAAAGCCACAGGAAGGCACAGTTGTTGCAGTCGGCCCAGGTCGCTTCGATGATGGCGCTCGCGTACCGATGGATGTAAAGGTCGGCGATGTCGTTCTCTACAGCAAGTACGGCGGAACTGAAGTGAAGTACAACAACGAGGATTACCTCGTCCTATCTGCTCGCGACATTCTCGCGATTATCGAGAAGTAGCCCATGGGCAAAATGTTGGAATTCGACGAGCATGCTCGTCGCGCAATGGAACGCGGTGTTAATCAGCTCGCTGACACCGTCAAGGTAACGCTCGGACCTAAGGGCCGTAACGTTGTCATCGCTAAGTCATTTGGCGCACCCACCATCACTAACGATGGTGTGACAATTGCTAAAGAGATTGAACTCTCAGATCCTGTTGAGAACATGGGCGCACAGCTTGTGAAGGAAGTTGCTACAAAGACCAACGATGTCGCAGGAGATGGAACAACTACTGCAACAGTCCTAGCTCAAGCAATGGTCAAGGAAGGTCTTCGTAACCTTGCAGCCGGTGCACAGCCAATGGATCTCAAGATCGGTATCGAAGCAGCTGTTGAAGCTATTTCTGCTCGTCTTCGCGAGAATGCAACTGTCGTTAAAGACAAGGCACAGATCGCAGATGTGGCAACAATTTCAGCACAAGATCGCGCAATCGGAGACCTCATCGCAGAAGCGATGGATAAGGTCGGCAAAGATGGCGTTATTACTGTGGAGGAAGCATCAACGACAGCTCTCGAGCTCGAGTTCACTGAAGGTATGCAGTTCGATAAGGGCTACATCTCTCCATACTTCGTCACAGATCAAGATCGTATGGAAGCAGTCCTTGAAGATGCTTACATCCTTCTTGTCTCCAATAAGGTCTCAGCTCTCGGTGAGCTTCTTCCAATCCTTGAGAAGGTTTCTCAGGCAGGAAAGCCACTTCTTATCGTTGCTGAAGATGTTGATGGTGAAGCGCTTTCCACTCTCGTTGTAAACCGCATGCGCGGAGTATTTACATCGACAGCGGTGAAGGCTCCAGCATTCGGTGATCGTCGCAAGGCTCTCTTGCAAGATATGGCGATCTTGACCGGTGGAACTGTTATCTCTGAAGAAGTTGGAATGAAGTTAGAGGCTGCAACTCTTGAAGATCTCGGTCGCGCTCGTCGCATCGTGGTCACTAAGGAGACAACCACAATCGTTGATGGAGCTGGAGACAAGGCACTTGTCGCAGGTCGCGTTGGCGAACTTCGTGCAGAGATTTCACAATCTGATTCTGATTGGGATCGCGAAAAACTTCAGGAGCGCGTTGCAAAGCTCGCTGGTGGAGTTTGCGTGATCAAGGTCGGCGCACACACTGAAGTTGAGTTGAAGGAGAAGAAGCACCGTCTTGAAGATGCTATCTCAGCAACTCGCGCAGCTGTTGAAGAAGGAATCGTTATTGGCGGAGGCGCAGCCCTTGTGCATGCAGCTGATGCTCTAAACGATAACCTCGGTTTCACAGGCGATAAGGCTGTCGGTGTTGCACTTGTTCGCAAGGCATGCGATGAACCACTTCGCTGGATTGCAGAGAACGCTGGACTTGAAGGCTACGTAGTAGTTGCTAAGGTCCGCGCACTCAAGCCCCACGAAGGCTTTAACGCTGCTACTGATGTCTATGGCGATCTTGCAAAAGATGGCGTTATCGACCCAGTGAAGGTAACTCGTTCAGCACTTGCTAACGCTGCATCTATCGCTGCAATGTTCATTACAACAGAAGCTGTTGTCTATGAGCGCCCAGCAAATGAAGAGCCAGCATCAAGTGGCCACGGACATTCCCATGGTCCTGGTGGGCACGGTCACTAAGTAAATTAGTAAAGAGAAATCCCCCGCACATAATGTGCGGGGGATTTCTTTTTCTTGTAAAAGTTATGAAGCGTGTGAGATCAAAGGAATGCCACGGCTAATCAAGATAGTGGCGCGATCATCTTCTGACATGCCTCCCCAGATCCCGTATGGCTCTTGCACGGCAAGTGCGTGGGTGCGGCATGCTGCGATAACTGGGCATGCTGCACAGATTGCCTTGGCAGCATTCTCGCGATTGCGTCGACGTGGACCACGTTCTCCATCAGGATGAAAGAACATCTCAGAGTCCATCGAACGGCATGAACCTTCGTACTGCCACTCCCATTGCTCAGCAATAGGTTGCGGTAGACGTGATAGTTCAGCCATGTGGTTCTCCTTTATTCTAGATATCTGCACCATACAACCGTTTCATAGGTTGTTCAAGTACCTATCGAGCCACACCTTGTTCAATATGCGAAATGTCCGATTTTGGAGTGGTGAGTTAGAGCACTTCACGCCACGATTGACCCATGGCTAAGAGCGCGCAAGCAGCGGTGGAGAAACTCACCGTCGCAGCCGTAGCTCGCCGCATAGGCGTAGCCCCTGCCACCTTGCGCACCTGGGACCGCCGCTATGGCCTTGGACCTTCTGAACATGTCGAGGGTGAACACCGCCGCTATAGCCCGCACGATCTGGCACGGCTGACCTTGATGCGACGACTGATCGTTGCAGGGGTAGCGCCCGCAGAAGCAGCCGAACAAGCGAAGGCCTCCAAGAAGGGTGTTGGGATTGCCTCGATAGTGAAAGAGTTTGAAGTACGTGAGGAAGTTGTTGCAGCCATCTATAAAGCGCTCAAAAGTTTTGATCGCACATTTGTTGAAGTAACTCTCGCCCATGAAATTGATGAATATGGCATTGAGAGCACATGGTCTGATGTCATCGCACCCGTGCTCTTTATTATCGGTAAAGATTGGGAAGAGAATCAATCGGGGATTGAAACCGAACATCTCTTCTCAGAGATTCTCAAAAGAATATTTCTCTCTCGCACCTCTGAATTAAAGAGCCCGATAAATGCCCGCCCGGTATTACTTGCATCAGTGGGCGAAGAACTTCACTCACTGCCGCTCTATGTACTTGCAGCAGCGCTCTGTGAACGAAATATTGAGAGCTATATCTTGGGCGCTCGCACCCCTCTAGAGGCGCTCTCAACGATGGTCACACGATGCGCGCCCCCTGCAATCTTCTTATGGGCTCAACTACCGCGCAATGCTGCAACAAAATTTTGGCAGGATATTCCAGCTATTCGTCCCGCACCTCGAGTTGTCATCGGAGGCCCCGGTTGGGATGCAGTGGAGTGTGATTCTGTGACTCGCGCCCAGGGCCTTGAGCATGCATGTGAGGAAATTGCGCAGGCAATAGGGGCGTAATTGAGCAGGTAGACTGCGCTCTCGTTGCTATCCAAGGGAGCCGCCATGATCGATTCTGAGAAGGTCGCCCTCCTTGGCCTGACATATGACGATGTCCTTCTTCTTCCTGATGCATCCGATGTAGTGCCATCTGAGGTTGATACCTCAACTCGCCTCACACGCAATATCACTTTGGCTGTGCCTGTTATCTCATCTGCGATGGATACGGTGACTGAATCCACCATGGCAATTGCAATGGCTAAAGCTGGCGGCATCGGCATCATCCACCGTAACTTGGCCGTTGATGAGCAAGTCACTCACGTGAAGTTGGTCAAGAACGTTGGTCTTGCAGGAGCTGCTGTGGGTGTGGGCGATGATGGTTTTGCTCGCGCACAGAAGTTGATTGAAGCAGGAGTCGATGTCATCGTCGTGGATACAGCACATGGCCATCACCGAGCAGTACTCGATGCGATAGAGCGCATTAAGAAGTTTTCATCCACCATCGAAATTATTGGTGGAAATGTTGCAACACGTGCAGGTGCACAAGCTCTTATTAATGCTGGCGCCGATGCCGTAAAGGTGGGCGTTGGTCCAGGATCAATTTGTACAACACGTGTTGTTGCAGGAGTCGGTGTCCCACAAGTAACAGCAATCATGGAAGCATCGAAGGCATGTAATAAAGCTGGCATTCCACTGATAGCAGATGGTGGACTTCAATATTCAGGAGACATCGTCAAAGCAATTGTTGCAGGAGCTCACTCTGTGATGCTCGGTTCACTTCTGGCAGGGTGTGAAGAATCTCCTGGTGAACTCGTTGAAATTGATGGGCGTATGTATAAGGCATATCGCGGAATGGGCTCCCTCGGTGCGATGCAATCGCGCGGTGAGAAGAAGTCATACTCCAAGGATCGCTATATGCAAGATGACGTTCTCTCTGAAGATAAACTTGTTCCAGAAGGAATTGAAGGAAAGGTTGCTTATCGCGGACCTGTTGCCGATGTTGTGCACCAACTTGTGGGCGGACTTCGCAGCGGAATGGGATATGCAGGAGCTCCTGATATCGAAACTCTGCGCCGTGAAGGTCGCTTGATTCAAATTACTGCAGCTGGCTTACAAGAGAGCCACCCACATGATGTTCTCGATGTGGCCGATGCCCCTAACTACAGCAAGAAGAAATAACTATGGATTACGAAATCGCTCCCGGAAAACGCGCCCGCCAGGCTTATTCATTTGACGATATCGCCATCGTTCCAAGCCGTCGTACTCGAACCCCTGAAGAGGTCAGCACTTCATGGCAGATTGATGCATATAAGTTTGATCTTCCACTGATTGCAGCTCCAATGGACTCTGTGGTTTCCCCTGAGACAGCAATTGCCATTGGAAAGCTTGGTGGTCTTGGAGTTCTTAACCTTGAAGGGCTGTGGACTCGTTATGACGATCCTCGTATTCCACTGGGTGAAATTGCATCGATGCCCGATAAGCATGCAACGCGACGTATGCAGGAAATTTATGCAGCACCTATCCGTCCTGAATTGATTAAAGAGCGCATCAAGCAGATCCGTGACTCTGGTGTGACAGTTGCAGCATCACTGTCACCACAGCGCACAGCGCAACTTCACAAAGCTGTCATTGATGCAGGTGTTGATATCTTCGTGATTCGCGGAACAACGGTGTCAGCTGAGCATGTTGCTGCAGAGAGTGAATCTCTTAACTTAAAGAAGTTTATCTATGAGCTCGATGTTCCAGTCATTGTGGGTGGAGTTGCAACGACAACAGGTGCTCTGCACTTGATGCGTGCAGGAGCAGCTGGTGTTCTCGTTGGTTTTGGTGGGGGAGCAGCTCACACAACACAGACAGTTCTTGGAATTCAGGTTCCAATGGCAACTGCAGTTGCCGATGTTGCAGCTGCGCGCCGTGAATACCTTGATGAATCTGGTGGACGCTATGTTCACGTTATTGCTGATGGCTCTGTTGGTAAATCTGGCGATATTGCAAAAGCAATTGCGTGTGGGGCAGATGCTGTCATGATGGGTTCAGCACTTGCTAAGGCAGTTGAATCTCCTGGACTTGGTTGGCACTGGGGATCTGAGGCATATCACCAAGAAGTTCCACGCGGTCAGCGCGTGAATGTCGGAACTGTGGGAACTCTTGAAGAAGTTCTGAATGGCCCTTCCCATACATCTGATGGATCTATGAATTTATTTGGTGCACTACGTCGTGCAATGGCCACCTGTGGTTACTCAGATGTGAAGTCATTCCAGCGCGTAGAAATCATTATGCAGCATGGCCGATAAGCACGGCGTTCTTGTCGTCGATTTCGGCGCACAGTATGCACAGCTCATT
>JBDLSZ010000061.1:0-13048 GCA_039799305.1 Actinomycetota bacterium | reverse complement strand
GGGACAACTCTCAATGGTGGCTCGCTTCTTTCAACCGGAGGTCGAGTCTTGACTGTGACTGGAACCGGTTCTGATCTGACTGAAGCTCGCGACCGCGCATACCGCGCAATCTCACAGATTGAACTCGAAGGTTCGTTCTACCGCTCTGATATCGCGCTCAATGCGTCGGTCGCTGAGAAGGGCAATTAAATGGGGGAGAATGCACCAGTGAGCGTATTAGCCGATCGTTATGCATCGAATGAGATGCGCCAAGTCTTTGCGCCAGAACAGAAAATTATCGCTGAGCGCAAGCTATGGCTTGCAGTAGCTCGTGCGCAATCAAAGCTCGGACACCCAATCTCTGATGCGGTCATTAAAGATTACGAAAAAGTTGTAACGAAAGTTGATTTAGCATCCATTGATGCACGTGAAAAAGTCACACGTCATGATGTGAAAGCTCGTATTGAAGAGTTCAACGCACTTGCTGGCCATGAAGCAATCCATGCAGGAATGACGAGTCGTGATCTCACAGAAAATATTGAGGCACTGCAAGTTCGTGATGGGCTTGCGATTGTTCACGATAAGACTGTGGCACTTCTTGCAGCCCTTGGCGTAAAAGCTGCGCAGTATGCAGATCAACCAATTGCGGGCCGTTCACATAATGTTCCAGCACAGATCACCACTCTTGGTAAGCGCTTTGCATCTGCTGCTGAAGAACTTCTCTATGCATATGAGCGCCTTGCATCACTTCAAGGACGCTATCCAATGCGCGGAATTAAGGGCCCAGTTGGAACTGCGCAAGATTCCATCGATCTCTTAGGTTCGACCGAAGCCCACCAATCACTGGAAGCTGCAATTGCTAAAGAGCTTGGTTTTGATCGCGTGCTCGACTCAACTGGCCAGGTCTATCCACGCTCCCTTGATTACGAAGTTCTCACAACTCTTGTGCAGTTAGCTGCTTCACCATCTTCTCTTGCAACATCAATTCGCCTTATGGCAGGTGCTGAACTTGTTACAGAAGGCTTTAAAGCAGGCCAAGTTGGCTCATCTGCAATGCCACACAAGATGAATACTCGTTCATGCGAACGAGTCAATGGCCTCACAGTTATTTTGCGCGGTTATGCCTCGATGGTCTCTGAACTTGCTGGCAACCAATGGAATGAAGGCGATGTTTCTTGCAGCGTTGTTCGTCGCGTTGCACTTCCTGATGCTTTCTATGCAATTGATGGTTTGCTTGAAACGATGCTCACAGTTCTCAATGAGTTTGGAGCATTCCCTGCTGTGATCTCTGCAGAGCTCGAGCGCTACCTACCTTTCCTTGCAACAACGAAGATTTTGATGGCTTCTGTGAAAGCTGGCGTTGGTCGCGAAGTGGCACATGAAGCAATCAAGGAACATGCAGTTGCTGCTGCCCTTGGCATGCGTGAAGGTAAAGCAAATAATTTCCTTGATGCCATTGCTGGCGATGCTCGCATTCCATTTAAGCGCGCAGAACTTGATGCGTTAATTGGTAACCCCATTGAATTTACTGGCGATGCTCGCCAACAAGTAGCTCGAGTTGTTAGTCGCATCGATGCGATTACATCCGCGCACCCTGCCGCAGCGCAGTACAAACCCGCCTCTATCCGGTGAGCGGCTTCGGCGCAGCTGGCGCACCGCCAGCACCATCTATCGATGGCTGGAAGCACCTGCGCACAGGAAAAGTACGCGATCTCTATACAAACGAATCTGGTGAAATACTTCTCGTAGCATCTGATCGCATCTCGGCCTTTGATTGGGTATTACCCACAACTATTCCTAATAAGGGCGCAATCCTTACCCAACTCTCACTCTTCTGGTTTGAACTCCTTGCAGATATTGTCCCCAACCACATCATTAGCGATGACGTTCCTTCATCAGTAGCTGATCGCGCAGTGATTGTTCAACCACTTGAGATGTTTGCGATTGAATGTGTGGCTCGTGGATATCTCACCGGCAGTGGACTTACTGAATACTCATCCAATCAGGCAGTATGTGGAAACCCACTCCCAGCGGGGTTAGTAGATGGTTCGAAGCTTCCTGCAAGCATCTTCACGCCGGCAACAAAGGCTGAAATTGGCGATCACGATATCAATATTGATTTCGACAGCGCTGCAAAGATTGTTGGTGCAGATCAGGCCGCAGAGCTCCGCGACTTAACAATCAGACTTTATGACACTGCAGCAGATTTTGCGAGCAGTCGAGGAATCATTCTTGCAGATACTAAATTTGAATTTGGAATCAACATGGCTGGTGAAATCACATTGGGCGATGAAGCGCTGACTCCTGACTCTTCACGTTTCTGGGAGGCCGATGGTTGGGCACCAGGTGCGTCACAGCCTTCCTTTGATAAACAATTTGTCCGTGATTGGTTGACATCGAGTGGATGGGATAAGAAGTCCACACCTCCAGAATTGCCTGCAGAGATCGTTGAGAAAACTGCGGCGCGATATGAGCAAGCCTTCGAAAGAATTACCGGTAGCAAGTTCTAACAACAGGGAGATAAAAATGGCAAAGATCGTGGTTGATGTGATGTTAAAGCCCGAGATTCTCGACCCACAAGGCAAGGCAGTTGCTGCTGCTCTTCCTCGCCTTGGGTTTACCTTTGCTAAGGATGTTCGTCAAGGAAAGCGCTTTGAAATTGAAGTCGATGGAGAACCAACTGCGGCGCAGCTTGCTGATGTTGAAAAGGCCGCCGAGAAGCTTCTTTCAAACCCTGTTATTGAAAACTTCACAGTGCGAGTGGAGAAGTAATAAGTATGAAAATTGGTGTTGTAACTTTTCCGGGCACTCTCGATGATCGAGATGCTGCTCGTGCGGTAACCCATGCAGGTGGTGAGGCCGTTGCACTTTGGCATAACGATGCAGATCTTCACGGAGTGGACGCGGTCATCCTCCCTGGTGGCTTCTCCTATGGTGACTATCTTCGTTGCGGTGCTATCTCGCGCTTTTCTCCAGTGATGGAGCCGATTATCAAGGCAGCCCAAGGCGGCATGCCTCTACTAGGTATCTGTAACGGTTTTCAGGTCCTTGCTGAAGCACATTTAATTCCAGGTGCTCTGACACGTAATCACGAACTCCACTTCCTATGCCGCGATCAGAAGATCAGTATCGAAAATACCAATACAGCATGGACATCATCATTTTCACAAGGCCAAGAGATTGTCATTCCATTAAAGAATGGTGAAGGCGCATATATGTGCGATGACGAAACTCTTGCAATGCTAGAGGGTGAAGGTCGTATCATCGCTCGCTATGTGGGAGAAAATCCCAATGGCTCTCGCAATCTCATTGCTGGAATTACTAACGAGCGTGGCAACATCGTTGGCTTGATGCCACACCCTGAACACGCAATTGATTCACTCACCGGTCCTTCTGCAGATGGCCTTGGGTTCTTCACATCTGTATTGAAAGCGATGGTGAAGTAATGTCGCTCGATACCGTGGCTCACGCACAGAGCAATCCAGATACAACACAACCATTTGCGGAGCTTGGTCTTAAGCCTGATGAATATGCACGTATCAAGGAAATCCTTGGTCGTCGTCCCACATCATCAGAGCTGGCAATGTATTCAGTCATGTGGTCTGAGCACTGTTCCTATAAATCTTCCAAAGTTCACCTGAAGCAATTCGGTGATAAGGCAGTTAAGACAGATGCACTTCTTGTTGGTATTGGTGAAAATGCTGGCGTTGTTGATGTCGGACAGGGTTACGCCGTTACTTTTAAAATTGAATCACATAACCACCCATCATTTATTGAGCCATATCAAGGCGCAGCAACTGGTGTGGGCGGAATCGTTCGCGATATTTTGACAATGGGTGCACGTCCTATTGCAGTCATGGATCCACTTCGCTTTGGACCAGCGGATGCAGCTGATACACGTCGCGTTTTGCCAGGCATTATTGCTGGCGTTGGTGGATATGGAAATTGTCTTGGCTTACCTAATATCGGTGGCGAAGTTGTTTTTGACCAGACCTATCTCGGTAATCCACTTGTGAATGCGCTCTGTGTGGGCGTTATGAAACATAGCGATATCAAGCTTGCAAAGGCAGCCGGTGCTGGAAACCTCGTCGTTCTATACGGTGCAAAGACAGGTGGCGATGGAATTGGTGGCGTCTCCGTTTTAGCATCTGAAACATTTGAATCTAAGGGACCTGCAAAGCGTCCTGCAGTTCAGGTGGGAGATCCCTTTGTTGAAAAGGTATTGATTGAGTGTTCTCTTGAAATCTTTGCCGAAGATCTCGTTGTTGGTATTCAAGATCTAGGGGGCGCAGGTCTTTCATGTGCAACATCAGAGCTTGCATCCGGTGGTTCAGGTGGCATGAAGGTGCAACTAGACAAGGTTCCATTGCGCGATCCATCGCTATCTCCTGAAGAAATTCTGATGTCAGAATCACAAGAGCGCATGTGCGCAATTGTTGAACCAAGCAAAATTGCACGCTTTCTTGAAATCTGTGAGAAGTGGGATGTCACTGTCACTGTTATTGGTGAAGTTACCGATGGCAACCATCTTGAAATTACCTGGAATGGTGAATTGATTGTCGATGTTCCACCTCGCACTGTGGCACACGATGGTCCGGTCTATAACCGTCCTCTTGCACAACCTGCATATATTGACGCAGTTGCTAAGGAAGTTATCAACGTTCCAATTCCCTCAACAGCTGAGGAGATTAAAGCAACTGTTCTCAAACTTGCCGCAACTCCCAACCTTGCAGATAAATCATGGGTTACCGATCAATACGATCGCTATGTCCAAGGAAACTCAATTCAATCTCAACCAGATGATTCTGGAATGGTTCGTATAGATGAGAAGACACATCTGGGTGTTGCAATAGCTACAGATGCCAATGCCAACTGGTCATACTTGAATCCTTATGAAGGTGCGAAGTTGGCACTCGCAGAAGCTGCACGCAATATTGCAACAGCTGGTGCAAAGCCACTTGCTGTCACCAACTGCCTTAACTTTGGTTCTCCTGAAGATCCAGGAGTGATGTGGCAATTTGCTGAATCTGTTCGAGGACTCGCAGATGGTTGCCTTGAAATGGGCCTTCCTGTAACTGGTGGAAATGTCTCCTTCTATAACCAGACAGGAGCAGTAGCCATCCTTCCAACCCCTGTCATTGGGGTACTTGGCGTCATCGATGATGTTCGCACTCGCACACCAATGTCATTTGATCGCGCAGGTCTTGATCTCTACCTACTCGGTGAGACTGAGAATCACCTTGCAGGTAGTGAATGGGCTTATATGCATAATCAACGTGGAGGCGTTGCACCGATTGCAGATCTTCAACGCGAAATGCGTCTCATTGAGCTTCTCGTTGCCGGTCGCACAAAGAAGATTTTCGCTGCAGCACATGACTTAAGCCAGGGTGGATTATCAGCAACGCTTACAGAAATGGTTCTTCGCTATAACACGGGTGCAACGGTGCAACTAGAAAATGTTGGTCTTGCCCTCTTGAGCGAGACACCAGGACGCGTTGTAGTTGCAATTGATCCATCTCAGACAGCAGCTCTTACTAGTGAGGCAGCATCACAGAAGATTGCACTCACAAAGATCGGAAGTACTGGGGGAGATTCACTCGTAATTAACGATGCGAAGATTTCACTGACTGAACTTCGCAAGGCGCATACTGAAACTTTCCCTAGGTTATTTGGATAATTTGGATGCGCGATCCTAAGGTGCTTGAAGAAGTGAAGCAGACTCTTGCCCTTCTTACGCAACGCTCACCTGGTCGCGCCATTGAAGTTCGCATCCCACCCTATGCAGCAGTGCAATGTGGTGAGGGTCCAACGCATACTCGAGGAACTCCACCGAATGTGATTGAGATGGATGCGCAGACATGGCTTGCACTTGCCAGTGGAGAGAAAAGCTGGGCTGATGCAATGTCTGAAGGCCTGATTGTGGCATCTGGTGTGCGCGCAGATTTAACCCAACTACTACCGCTTAGGATGAACCCATGAGCCGTCGCCCCGATGGATTGTTAAATCACAATGTTCTTGAGGATGATAAAGGTCCACAAGATGCATGTGGAGTCTTTGGCGTGTGGGCACCGGGTGAAGAAGTTGCAAAGTTAACGTTCTACGGTCTTTATGCGCTTCAACACCGCGGTCAAGAATCAGCTGGCATTGCAACATCGGATGGCGAACGCATCTTGGTCTATAAGGATATGGGCCTTGTTTCACAGGTCTTTACTGAGACAGATTTAGCTTCCCTTGTCGGCAGCCTTGCCATCGGCCACTGCCGTTACAGCACAACAGGTTCCAGCACATGGGTCAATGCACAACCCACGCTTCGCCCAACAAAGTATGGAACGTTGGCACTTGCCCATAACGGCAATCTCACTAACACCGGAGATCTTGCAGAGCTAGTGCAGAAACTTGAAGTGGATGTTCCGAAGAACGATCGAGGCGCAACGACTGATACAGAGATCATGACAGCGCTCATTGGTCTGCAGGATGAGAAGAATGTTGAAGCAAGTGCAATGGCAGTTTTACCAAAACTTGAAGGTGCATTCTCACTTGTCTTTATGGATGAACATACTTTGTATGCAGCGCGTGATCGCCATGGAGTTCGCCCACTTGTTATTGGAAAGCTAGAACGAGGATGGGTTGTGGCCTCTGAATCTGCAGCCCTAGATATCGTCGGTGCTGCATTTGTACGCGAAGTTGAACCCGGTGAATTCCTTGCTATTAATGAAGATGGAATTCGCTCTGAGATGTGGGCAAAGCCAGAGCCAAAGGGTTGCATCTTTGAATATGTCTACCTTGCTCGTCCTGATACAACGATTGCAGGACAAGGAATTCATGCAGTGCGCGGGCGTATTGGTCAGCGTTTAGCAATTGAAGCTCCCGTTGATGCCGATCTTGTTATTCCTGTTCCTGAATCAGGAACACCGGCTGCTATTGGTTATGCAAAGCAATCAGGAATTCCTTATGGATTAGGACTGGTTAAGAACTCGTATGTGGGGCGCACATTTATTCAGCCATCACAGACAATTCGTCAACTTGGTATTCGCCTGAAGCTCAATCCGCTTCGCGAAATCATTGAAGGAAAGCGCATCATCGTTGTCGATGACTCGATTGTTCGCGGCAACACACAACGCGCACTTGTGCGGATGTTGCGCGAGGCAGGAGCACTTGAAATTCACGTGCGTATTTCATCGCCTCCTGTGAAGTGGCCATGTTTCTACGGAATCGACTTTGCAACCCGCGCAGAACTCATTGCTAGCGGTCTTGAGGTGGAGGAGATCCGTCGCTCCATCGGCGCAGATTCACTTGCCTATGTCTCGGAAGAAGGCTTGATTGAAGCAACCAATGTTGATGAATCTAAGCTCTGCCGCGCATGTTTCTCAGGTGTCTATCCGATTGCAATCCCTACAGATATGTCTGAAGGCAAGATGCGCCTTGAAGTTACCGATGTGCAGACAGAGAAGGTTCATAAGTAATGGCAACGTATAAAGATTCTGGCGTTGATATCGATGCAGGAGATCGCGCAGTAGAGCTGATGAAGGCATCGATTGCCCGAGCATCTCGCCCAGAAGTTATGGGTGGAATCGGCGGATTTGCTGGACTCTTTGATGCATCAGCGCTGAAAGAGATGAAGCAACCACTTCTTGCAACATCAACAGATGGTGTTGGCACCAAGACTGAGATTGCACGAGCGATGGGTAAGTACGACACCATCGGTGAAGATCTTGTTGCCATGGTTGTTGATGATCTCGTTGTATGTGGGGCAGAGCCACTCTTTATGACTGATTACATCGCTGTTGGAAAAGTTATCCCTGAGCGCATTGCAGATATTGTGGCTGGAATTGCACGAGGATGTGAAAAGGCAGGAACAGCGCTGATTGGTGGCGAGACTGCAGAACATCCAGGGCTACTTGGCGAAGATGAATTCGATATCGCAGGGGCAGCAACTGGCGTAGTTGATGCAGATAAACAGCTAGGTGCTCATCGCGTGAAGGCAGGTGATGTGATTGTTGCAATGCCAGCTAGTGGATTTCATGCAAATGGATACTCATTGATTCGCCATATTCTCTCTTCACAGAAGCTAGATCTTTCAAAGACCTATGAAGGTTTCTCGCAATCAATGGGTGAAATTCTTCTTACTCCCACTGAGATTTACTCACTCGATTGTCTTGCACTCATAAGAGCGCAAGGTGAGAAACTGCGCACCTTTAGCCACATCACAGGTGGTGGGCTTGCAGATAACACAGCTCGCGTCATCCCTGCAGGGCTGAGTGCGAAGTACGACCGATCCACGTGGACACTTCCGGCGGCAACTAAGTTCTTGGCTGAAGTTGCATCAGTGCCACAAGGCGATATGGAGCGCACCTGGAACTGTGGAATTGGAATGTCGGCGGTAGTTGACCCAGCAGTTGCAGATTTGGTTATTCGTTCACTGGCAGCGCGCGGAATGTCGGCATGGATTGCCGGTGTCGTTGAGCCTTCTGGAGATAAGGACGCTGCTCGTTCATACTTGGTCTCTGACTACAAGGGGTAAATCTGATGGCAAGTAAGTCCAAGCTGGCGCAGAAGAAGCAAGCATCATCTGCAAAGAAGATTAATTTCTACCTCATTGGCATTCCTGTCTTTGCCTTCTTCATCAAGTTGATAATCATGGCCAATATCAAAGGCTCAGATGGTGCGGCACTCGGTGGATGGCTTGGCGCAGATGGTGAGAACTACTTAAGTGGTGTTGATGGCCTACTTCAGCAAGGTTATTTCAGCGATAAGAGCATCTTGTCCTACTGGCCAGCTGGATACCCAATTCTTATTTGGTTACTTACCAAGATTTCATTAACCCACGTTATTTATCTGATTGCATTTACTCAATCAATTTTCTATGCGTACTCCAGCTATTACTTCGTCAAGCAATTGCGCGGAACAAAGTTGCAGCCATATATGTTCCTGATTGGCCTTGCTCTTGCCTTTAACCCCACTCTCTCACTGAGCTCACTTGCAGTCGGATATGAGAGCCCTATCGCAGCGTGTATGTTGATGGTTGTTGGTCTGATTATGAAGTCGCGACAGAGCGGCCATGATCGCCAATTTATTCTGCGAGTCATTGCAGTTGGTTTCTTCTCAGCACTTGCCTCCTTTATGCAGCCTCGCTGGATTCTCACATCCATAGTGATTGCACTTTTCTGGGCTCTCATTACCAAGGGTCGCAAAGCACAGGCACTGATACTTGTGGGTGTTGTTGGAGTGATGACTCTTGCTCCCGCCATCATGATGCAACGCAATATAAAGTCCATAGATAAAGCTGTAATCTCAACAAACCTTGGTGTGACGATGCGCATTGGCGCTGGAGATGAAACACAAGGCGGTTATGCACACACAGGCCCTGATGTTCCTTGTGAACCCACACCTCCTGCAACAGCGACTACAGATAACGATGTCGTGAAGTGCGTGATCAAGTGGTATGCAAGTAACCCAGGTAAATCAATGCGCCTATTCATCAATAAGGCTTGGTTCTATTGGACACCTTGGTCAGGTCCATTGGGTAATGGAACGATGGCGCGTAATCCGTGGCTGAAGGTCAATCCGATTGTAAATATTGCTAAGGGCAGCCAATCCGGAAATGATTTGGTCTATAAATCAGTAGGACGCGGAATTTCCTTCTTCTGGGTTATCGGCTGCATCTCACTCTTCTTTATTGGATTCTTCTGGCTTAGGTCGATGAAGGGCATCTATTCAAACCTTGCCTATGCAAGCGCCATCCCAGTCGTGATCTCATGGCTGGTGGCGATGGGAACCATCGGAGACCATCGCTTTCGTATCCCGACGATGACCCTGAGCGTCTTCCTGCAGGTCATCGGCTACTTCGCCCTACGCCATAGGGTGAAAACAGGCTCATTTGCCGTTGCTTTGGAGTCAGGAGCTCAGGCGCGATAACCTACGCGCCTGACACATCAGCTATACGTAAGGAGGTCGCCCATGGGCCGCGGCCGTGCAAAAGCAAAGCAAACCAAGGTTGCTCGCGACTTGAAGTACAACTCTCAGGAGATGGATCTCGATCGCCTCACTAAGGAACTCCATGGCGATGTTCCTAATCAGCAGAACCAGGATGATGACGATCCCTTTGCTGAAGGTAATTACATCCCACGAGCGTGAGACCAACTCCGTACGTTGCATCCCTTCGTATCTACGAACCACTTTCAGCATTTGAACCTGTCGACCGAATTCGCTGGCAGAACATTGATGCATCTATTGATACGCGCATAGAAGAGCAGGCGCTCGCACTTCGCCGTTTAGTTTTCCCTGAACCACCTGCAGTTCGCCCTGATGGCGCACATGTTCTTGATATCAATGGACTTCGTTATGTCTCTCCATGGTCAACAGCTACTCGTTGCTGGGCAGCACTGGATGATTTTAAAGAATCACTTCCATCATCGATCACACCATTTTTTATTCCACCATCACTGGAGGAAGTTATTACCACCGGCGTTGATTTATTGGAAGATCGCGTCCCCCACATCATCACCGAAAATTGGATTATTCCTCCGCGTTGGTTCTCCCTCTACACACCCGAAGAGAGAGTGCGTGGAGAAGATGACGATGGACCTTATTCTTTTGCTCGCACCACGATGGCAAAGGCGCGTGAGCGCGCTCTTTCATCCCATGAAATTGTTCTGGGTGCTTTTGGACAAGGACCTGTCGAGCAAGAAATTGAAAATATGATTGATTGGTTAGAACTCTTTCATCCGCAATCACTGGTTGAACTCGATTACGGCGGTTTAGCTGCCTATCTTGACGCAGCACTTCGCAGAGATGGCCTTGATGGGATCAATGAAGATTCATCGATTGAAGATGTGGCATTTAGCTTGTCTGGTCTTGCAGCAGGTGATGGATCAGTTGCTGGACAGGGATATGAGCGGCTTGTGAGCCGCTGGCGCACCGTTCAAGCCTTCGAATCAGCCATCTAGCGCTCATTTATTCATCTTCTGCGGTATTGCCAGCAGCGGTATCTGTGGGGAATACTTCCCGTCATTACGGAGCAAAACGGACATTTCAGTCCGAGCTCTAGCTAGCACATAACTTTGGGAGAGCATATGAATCGTCTGCCTGATGCAGAAGTTTTGCTGACTCCTCGCGAAGTTGCAGATCTATTTGGCGTCGATCCCAAGACAGTTACTCGTTGGGCAAAGGCAGGAAAGCTCACCTCGATTCGCACATTGGGTGGACATCGCAGATATCGCAAATCTGAAGTGGATGAACTTCGCACAAATTATTTCAAGGCCCAGAACTAATCTCTTATTAGCACTATGAATTATTCCATCGAGCAATTTTTCTTACTGGGTTTTCTCACCCTGATTTTTGTTGGACTGATTACTCCACCGATTCGCCAACTCGCACTTCGCATGGATGCAGTCGATGCACCAACACTTGCACGCAAAGCCCAGAAAGAAGCCGTTCCCTATTTAGGTGGAGTGGCAATTGCTGTGGGAATTGTTGCAGCATCCTATGGCTCACTTCTTGCAGTTGATTTCTCTGCCGAAACTTTTAAGTTAGCAAGCTTTGTCTTAGTTCCTGCGATGGCAATCTCTGCGATGGGCCTCTGGGATGACCTCAAAGGACTTGAGCCGTGGCCACGCCTGGTTGCACAGACCTTTACAGGAATTATCGTTGCAGTCATTCTGACTGTCACAGACACTATGGGCTTTGCCTTTAATAACCATCTCCTGAATTACTTCATCACAGTGTTATGGATTGTGGGAGTCTGTAATTCGATTAACTTCTTTGATAATCATGATGGAGGAGCGGCGGGCACTGTTGCCGTCATTACCTTCTTCCTCTTCTTTATTGCTTATGACCGCCAGCAGATCTTGGTCAGCGCACTTGCCATCGTGACAGCCGGTGCCACAGCAGGATTTCTCATCTGGAATCGCCATCCTGCAAAGATCTATATGGGCGATGCCGGTTCACTCTTTCTGGGAATCATCATCTCTGTATTAACGATTCGCTTAAGCCCTGGAGTAATTCCTTCCTATAAATCACTTGCCATTCCACTCTTCTTGATGGCAACTCCGATCTTGGACACCACTGTCGCCGTTATTTCACGCCTCTATCGAGGCATCTCACCTTTCCAAGGTGGACGCGATCACTTGTCACATCGATTGATGCGAGTGGGACTTAATCGTCGAATCACAGCTTTCACTCTGTGGGGCCTTGCAATTTTCTACGGCTTTATCGCACTTGCTATCTATACCTGGCCTGATACCTATGGATTGCCTCTCATCATCATTGGCGCAGCGCTCTGGCTGGCAAAACTGGTGTATTTCTTACGAATTCCATCTGAGGGGTAGACTCACACCATGGCCGATAAGAATGATGATGTAAAAGCAAGAATGCTTGCTGCCCTTGAAGCAAAGAAGAATAAGAAGGGCGCTCCAGGCACTCAAACACATTCTGAAGGTGGCTCAAAGATTCGCGGCGGACAACGCAGCGGTGGAGCTCCACAAGTTCAGCGCAAGGCAGGACCTTCAGGTTCTGGCTCTGCAGGCTAAGCCACTTCTCTTCACGCAGTAGTGCCTTTTCTTCTAGAAATTAGAGTTCGTCCTAACACTTCGCGAAATAAAGTTGGCGGAAGTGTTGGGCAGCCCCCACGGTTAGTCGTTGCAGTGCAAGCACCTGCAGTCGATGGCAAAGCCAATCAAGCAGTGATTAAAGAGTTAGCAAAGGCGTTTGATCTTCGTGCTCGAGATTTCACAATTGTTTACGGTGAACTTGGTCGCGATAAAAGGCTCTTAGTTGAAGGAGATGAAAAAACTCTCCAAGGAAAGCTTGAAGAGCTGATGGGCGAGCCCACACTTCTATAGTGATTATTGTTATTGAAGAGTTGTGGCTCGGGACAGGATCGAACTGTCGACCTCACGATTTTCAGTCGCGCGCTCGTACCAACTGAGCTACCGAGCCAATATGTAGTTGTGATCCTGCTGTAGTTAAAAAAGAAGAGAGCGTGTGGACACTCTCTTCTTTCGCGACCCGGACGGGACTTGAACCCGCGACCTCCGCCGTGACAGGGCGGCGCGCTAACCAACTGCGCTAC
>JBDLSZ010000060.1:0-3111 GCA_039799305.1 Actinomycetota bacterium | reverse complement strand
ACTGCAACAGGTACTTCGGTGACAACTTCTAAGCCAACGGTGAAACCAAAGCCAAAGCCGAAACCAAAGCCACGAAAGAAGGTCAAGGTTTCACCATCGCCTAAACCTCTGTGGCCACCGGTTGACTTTGAGTATGCATCAGGGATCTATGCAAAGATCCCAACGAGCAAGGAGCTTGTTGGAGTTATCTCAGCCAAGGGAAACCTCGCATCACAAGTTGCAGCTTGCTCCACATTTATCTGCGGCGCAGTACAGGTTGCTGCTGAAGAGGGTTGTGTGTGGTGGGAAGTAAATTCAAAGGTATATGCCCAGAATAAGGATCTCATCGGCACCCTGCGCACCATCACTGGTGCCAGCCTTGCTCGCGAAGTAAAGACAATCTTGCTCATCTCACCTGAACCCATTGCAACCTCTGAATATGTCTCAAGTATTGAAGTTGTCTGTCACCAGGAAGCAAAGCCTGAAGGAACCCAGACCGTGACATTTACGAAGGTCAACGGCTGATGCTCGGCGGAGTCGATAACAAGCTCTTCTTAATGAGCCTTGCTGGTTTTCCTGTCGTTCTATTTCTCATTCTTATTCTTAAGTGGACCTCAGCGCGAGGAAAATCGGTTGTGATGAGAACACCACGTGCTGGTCTCGATAGTGAATACGGAACTCTCGTTGTCGTTGCAAAGCCCACCAACCACATTGAAGGTGAAGTACTGCGTCAGAAACTCATTGCCGTGGGAATTAAGGCAACGCTTACGCAGACAAAAGAAGGACCACGTATCTTTGTATTTCCAGAGGAAGAGAGCGCAGCTCGCGCTCACCTGAAAAGCTTTGCTTAGCGATTAGCTCCTGGAACCCACAGCTGATCGCCAATATTCTTATTGGCAACACGTGCAAGAACGAAGAGTAGATCTGAACAACGGTTGAGGTATTTAGCAGTTAATGGATTAACGCCTCCACCGAATGCATGAATGGCAGCCCATGTGCGGCGCTCTGCGCGGCGCACAACTGTGCGAGCAACATGAAGGTGCGCAGCAGCTGGAGTTCCTGAAGGAAGCACGAAAGAACGAAGTGCTTCAAGATCCTTGTTATAGAAATCAATCTGCTCTTCTAGGTAAACAACCTGTGATTCAAGGACGCGAAGTGGCTCAAATGCAGGTGCATCAACGACTGGTGTACACAGGTCTGCGCCCACATCAAAAAGGTCATTTTGAATACGAACTAAGAGCTCGCGTACTGAATCGGCTAATTCATCTGTTGCAAGTACAACACCAATAGTGGAGTTTGCTTCATCGACAGTTGCATATGCTTCAAGGCGAGGGTCATTTTTAGATGTGCGGCTCATATCTCCAAGAGATGTAGTTCCGTCATCGCCTGTCTTTGTGTAAATACGCGTTAAATTAACCATGTCCCTAGCCTATAAGTAGTATTCGGATATGGCATCTTCGTCTGACGACCGCTTCCGGATCACCGGTGGCTGCCGCCTCCAGGGCGAAGTAACGGTTACTGGCGCTAAGAATTCGGTCCTTAAGCTGATGGCTGCATCCTTACTCGCTGTCGGCACAACCACTATTCGCAATGTTCCCGATATCGCAGATGTCGACATCATGGCCGACCTTCTCACGCGCCTTGGTTGCACCGTAAAGCACAATGGCTCTGTCGTCACCATCGATGTTCCGGACGCTCCTCTGCATCGCGCCGATTACGATCTCGTGCGCAAGATGCGCGCATCTATCAACGTTCTTGGTCCACTTGTTGCCCGTCTTGGAAAAGCAGAAGTCGCACTTCCTGGCGGAGATGCAATTGGTTCTCGCGGATTAGATTTTCATATCAAAGGCCTCGAGTCCCTTGGTGCGAAAGCACATGTCGAACATGGCTATGTCATTGCAGAAGCACCCCATGGCTTAACGGGCACAGCAATCGAACTTGATTTCCCATCGGTGGGCGCCACAGAGAACATCATGACAGCAGCAGTTCTTGCCAAAGGTGTCACAACAATCGATAACGCAGCGCGCGAACCAGATCTTGTTGATCTTGGGCAATTCCTGATTGGAATGGGTGCACAGATCCAGGGACTTGGTTCACCAACAATTACCATCACAGGCGTTAAAGAACTTAAGCCAACTGATCACAGCACGATTACCGATCGCATCATTGCCGGCACATGGGCATTTGCTGCCGCCATGACACAAGGTGATATCACCATCCATGGAGGACGCGCAGATCACATGGAAGTGATGCTTGAAAAACTTACCCATGCCGGTGCAATCGTTACATCAACACAAGATGGAATCCGCGTGCAGATGAACCAGCGCCCACGTGCTATTGATGTGGCAACACTTCCCTACCCAGGATTTGCTACCGATCTACTTCCATTTATCATCGGCATGAATGCCATCGCAGATGGCCATTCGATTGTTACTGAAAACGTCTTTGAATCACGCTTTATGTTCGTCAATGAACTCATGCGCTTGGGCGCTCAAATCACTGTAGATGGCCACCATGCCTCTATCGACGGTATTCCACAGCTATCTGGGGCACCTGTTGAGGCAACTGATATTCGTGCAGGTGCTGGTCTTGTATTGGCAGCGTTAGTTTCTGAGGGTGAAACTACTGTCGATGGTGCTTTCCATATTGATCGTGGCTACCCAAACTTCGCCGAGCAGCTTGTAGAACTTGGTGCGAAAGTTTCTAGAGAGTAATTTTCAGCTCAATTGAAAAAGGACTGAGATGTTTAGTCTCAGTCCTTTTTCAATTGAGTTTTCTAGGCGCCAATCGCCTTAAATTGGAAGTACCAAAGGGCGATAATTCCTACAGCTGTGATTGCCATAAAGATCTCAGGAGGTGCTTGGCGAGCATTTCTATTCCATTGAGACTCTTCGTTCTTAGGAATGTCTTTAACGTATGCAGAAATATCTCCAAAAACTCCAAGCGCAAACACTAAGAAGAATGCTTCAATAATGCTTACGATGATTTTCCAACTAGTTTGAGCGTCTGGAGTAAGTTGTGCAAATGCGGTAATCGCAAAAATGCCTAGATTGGAAAAGAGTCCAATAAGCATGGTTGCTGATGTTTGTCCTGCTGCAATTTCGTAACGCTTCTCATTGATTTCACGTAGGT
>JBDLSZ010000059.1:0-5134 GCA_039799305.1 Actinomycetota bacterium | reverse complement strand
CGAAAAACCTTCTGTCCTTCTTGAGAAATATTCGGCCACTTACTTCCAGCCTTGGTCAGTTGTGTTTCAACATCTCGCACTTCAATCCATGATGGATTCATCTGGATAGCATCGCGCTCATCAGCATCAGAGCCCCATTCAACAGGTCCGATGCCCGCCTCCTTAGATGCACCAATGACAACTGCGCCTGCGCCATCGGCAAAGATAAATGCAGTTGCGCGATCATCAGGATCTGTGAAATCTGAGATTTTCTCTGCACCAATGACTAAGACAGTCTTGGACGTTCCCGACTTAATAAAATCATGAGCCATAGCAACGCCATAAGAGAATCCAGCACAGGCTGCGTTGATATCAAATGCTGCTGCCTTGGGATGGCCTAGGCGTTGCAAGATTGCTGTTGCTGCAGAGGGTGCTTGGAAAGGAAAGGTAATAGTTGCAACGATGATGGTGTCGATATCTGTAATGGAAAGCTTTGCTTTCTTCAGAGCATCTTGGGCAGCCCATGTGGCCATATTGAGAACAGTCTCTGTTTCATCTGCAAAGCGACGAGTTTCAATTCCTGTGCGCTGCTGAATCCATTCATCGCTGGAATCAATACGCACTGCAACTTCATCATTGGTAACGATGCGCTTGGGGCGATAAGAACCCACAGAGAGAATCTGGCTCTCGCTACCTGTCTTTGATGCAATTGTTGCCATTACTTGCCTCCATGAGTTGCAACGAATGCACGCGCTGCATCGAGATCTTCTGGGCTCTTTAACGCGAACTGTTCAATACTAGGTGCTGCTCGCTTAATTAGTCCCACAAGTGTTCCAGCAGGTGCTACTTCGATCACGCCTGTGACGCCTAGGGAGAGAAGTGTTTGCATGCATAGATCCCATCGAACAGGGTTAGCAATCTGATTGACGATGCGAGCAAGCACATCTGCGCCATCGGTAATCACTGCGCCATCTTTATTGGAGAGCACGCCAACTGATGGAGTTGAGGTCGTCATCGTTGCAGCAAGTGCTCTCAGTGGTTCCACAGCAGATTGCATATAAGAGGTGTGAAAAGCTCCAGCGACTGCAAGAGGGCGAACACGTGCTCCTTCAGGAGCAAGTTGGGCGATAGATTCAAGATCTCCAGCTGCAACAATCTGTCCACCGCCGTTGTCATTTGCAGCAACGAGTCCCAATTCTGTAATTGCATGAAGAACAACTTGGCGATCTCCGCCTAATACAGCAGCCATTCCAGATGGAGTGATGCCTGCAGCCTTTGCCATCTCGCTACCGCGAGTGGTCACAAGCTTCATTGCATCAATGGGCGTTAAGACTCCGGCAAGGGCTGCCGCAGTTATTTCACCGACTGAATGACCTGCAACGCAAGAGAAGGAACCTGTCGCACCGAGTGCGTGAGCACTCAGAAGGCCTGCTGCAACTATCAATGGTTGTGCATTTGCAGTGTCTTTAATTTCATCAGCATCTGCGGTTGTGCCAAGGTGAATCACATCTATACCGATGGCATCAGAGAATTCTTGCGCCATAGCGCGCAGCTGTGGATCTTCAAGCCAAGCGCTGAGCATTCCGGGAGTCTGTGAACCTTGTCCCGGAGCTATGAGTGCGAGCATGTACTTAATATATTGGATTACGAACGAGTAACAAGCCATTTCTGAGCGCTCATGCTCAGATTCAAGCAGTAGCGTGAAGTTGATTACTTAGTATGGATGCGAAGCGTCAACCACGATGCATCAACGATGAGTGATGATGGCGTGGAGAATTCTGGAGCTGGGCGCAACTCTTGATCAACAATCTCTTCAATCTGTCGTATGTTCATTACGAAACCTTCTCATTCTGTAGTCGATTGATATGAATATCTGCATGTGCTGCAAAATCTGGATAGTAAATAGTGGATTCAGTATTCTCATTTTTATGACGAGCCATATAGATCAGTTCGCCAATGGAGAGGAAGAGAATTGCCGGCAGTAAATCAACGCTTCTCTTAAGAAACCATGGAGTGCCATTTTTAAGCATCCAGATGATGGAATCTCTACGGCTTCTATTATTCTTAAATGTAAATTTCACA
This sequence comes from Actinomycetota bacterium, assembly GCA_039799305.1. Lineage (GTDB taxonomy): Bacteria > Actinomycetota > Actinomycetes > Nanopelagicales > Nanopelagicaceae > Planktophila. The sequence continues at coordinate 3,073 of JBDLSZ010000059.1, read as the reverse complement.
GGGTCTACTTCAAATCCGCGCATACGAAGAAGGTGTGCAAAGTTATCGGCGATAAATTGATGTCCGTGACGGCTTGGGTGCATACGGTCTACATGCCATTTATTACGAGCATAAATCTCTTCCAGCGAGCGAGTTTCAAGAAGTAGCGCGCTATAACGCATAGCCATCTTTCGAGTGATGCGGTTTACAGCATCTACTCGGCGGCGACAGACTCGAGCAACGAGATAGGGCATCGGCACAATTTCAGTCGGATCGTGAAGCTCAAGCAACATCGCTGTTGCTCCCATTTCTTCTATCTGGCGCAGAGTCTCATTCAGGTTTACTTCGAATTCTGCAGGAGAGAATCCGTTGCGCAAGAGATCATTTCCACCCACGATAACTGCAACTAATTCAGGTTCATGGATCAGAATCTTCGGCAGCTGCTCAAGGAGAACTTCTTTAGATTGTGCTCCAGGTCTGGAAGCGTTGATATAGATCAAAGGTTCTGTGAATGCTTGCGCTAAGTGATATCCCCAGCCGAAGTGATTGCCGAAGTTATCTGAATCGCCCACACCTGATGCTGCGCTATCTCCAATAATCGCAAGAGTCAGAGGCTTATCCATATTAGGCAACTTTCTCTGGATGCAGGGTGTCGAGCCTTCTAATCGTTGCCGACCATGGGAAGCGCTCTGCTTGCACTCGGCAACGCTGTGACAGCGTTGGATCTTCTTTGATCTCATCAAGAATGATTTCAACAGCATCGGCAAATGCAGCGCCATTGTTGGCAGCTGTGAGCCCGACAAAGTCACCGTTATCTGCAGATAGGAATTCACCAACTGCGCTTGTCTCTGATGCAACAACAGGAGTTCCGCTTGCCAATGATTCAAGGGCTGCTAGGCAAAAAGTTTCGATAGGACCTGGCGCAAGTGACACATCGGCGGATGCAATCATTTGTGCAAGCAGGTTCTTATTTGCAACATATCCCCAGAAAGTCACTGGGATATCACGGGATGAGTCATAGAGCTTCTTATGCAGTGGGCCGCTGCCGATATAGACAAGACGGGCATTAATTCCACGATCAAGAAGTTCTCGAAGTGTCTGCAATGAACGCTCAGGCTTCTTCTCAGGTGAAAGGCGTCCACAGTGAACCAGCAGTACATCTCCGCCCTTAATCATCTTGGTGCGAAGCTCTTCATTGAAATTCATTGGTGAGAAAGTATTTAAATCAACACCGAGGGGAACGCGCACCACATTTGTTGTGCCAATGTCATTAAATTCAGCGGCTGCGAAGTTTGTAGTTGTAACAACAAAATCGAACTTTCCAGCAAGACGTGAGTTGTGCCAGCCTACAAAGGGCTTGAGAGAAACGCCGAAGAAGTTCTTTACCAAGCCACGCAAGGTCTCATGGCTAAAGACAATTGCAGGGATATCGCGGCGCTTAGCCCAATTGCCTAAACATGAAAGAGTGAAGCGATCAGAGACTTCAAGGCGATCAGGCGCCAGTGATTGCAAGATTGTCTTTACCTGACGAGTGGAGCGAATTACTCGGTAACCACCGCTAAAGGGGATTGTCCATGATGGCAAGGTGATGCAGCCACCGTGTTCTGTCTTCTCACGTGAGAACTTCTTACCTGGGACTACATAGATAAATTCATGGCCGATCTTCTGATATTCAGTTCCGAGATTGTGCAGCGTTGTCTTGATGCCACCGGACTTTGGTCCGTAGAAGTTTGCAATATGAATGATCTTCATGCCACGAGCTCACGATGCTTAGATGTTCCAAAAATTGCATCTGAGTAATGCAACATCAGTTGGCTATTGATGTAAGCCCATGTGCGATGCTCAACTGCTTTTCGTGCCGCCAGCTGCATCAAATCAAAGGATGAGTGGGAGCGAAGAGTTTCAACCGCCTCCAAGAGAGCATGAGAATCAGCGGTATCAATGAGTAGCCCTGTCACTCCATGATCAATAAGGTCTACAGGACCCCCTGAATCAGGACCAATGACTGGAACACCTGAAGCGAGTGCTTCCTGAATTGCTTGGCAGAAAGTCTCGTGTTTTCCTGTATGAACAAAGATGTCGAAGGATGCAACATAGCGAGCAAGCTCTGTGCCTGATTGATATCCCACAAAACGTGCGTTAGGCAGTTCTTTCTTAAAGCGTGATGCAGCTGGCCCATCGCCGACAATTACCAATTGAATATGTGGCTGTTGATCTAAGATTGCTAAGTCATCGATGCGCTTTTCATTGGCAAGGCGACCAACATAGCCAACAATAAATTTCTCTTTTCCGCCAGTGATGTTCTTGCGGAGTGATTCATCTCGTCGTGACGGATCGAAATTGACGAGGTCTACTCCGCGCTTCCAAATTCGAACATTGCGAACTCCATTACTTTCAAGATCGCGGCTGGCCCACTTTGATGGTGCAAGTGTGATGTCAGTTGCTTGGTGAATGCGCGATACCCACTTCTTCAAAGTGGTGTGAGCGATATTGAGTCCGTAGTGACGAGCAAATCCTGCAATATCTGTTTGATAGACAGAGACAGTTGGAATCCCCATCTTCTTTGCAATACGCGCAACGTAATGGCCAAGAAAGATAGGTGAAGCTAAGTGAATGACATCGGGAGCGAATCCTTCAAGAAGTGGTTCAAGGAATTTGCGGGGCACTCCCATAGGAATTAACTTCTTCATTGCAATGCTAGGTACGTGCTTGATCTTGTAATCCAAGTATCGAGTAGGTGCGCCATCACTTTCAGGAGCGATGATGAGAACTTCATGTCCCTGCGACTTGCAGTACTCAAGGAGCCTGAGAACTGAGTTGGTCACGCCATTGACTTGAGGAAGGAAGGCCTCGGTCACGATGGCGATCCTTAACTTCTCAGGGCTGGCGCTCTCGATCATGGTTGCAGAGTGAGGGGTCAGCGCATCCTGTTATCCGCGGGCAGGTTACGTGTTCCTGAATAGAAGGTGAAGTATTAGTTGAGAGTTTTACGCTTCCCAAAGCATCTACTGGTCAGTAACATATGGCCCATGAAGATTGCTGTGTGCGTCAAGCAGGTCCCTGATTCATGGGCTGAGAAGAAGATGGTCAACGG
>JBDLSZ010000058.1:0-2549 GCA_039799305.1 Actinomycetota bacterium | reverse complement strand
CCGAGCTCAATTAACTCTTCATTGCTCATATGAAATCCATCCATAGGAAGGATGGCAAGTAAATCCTGTGAGAGGTGCTCACGTAAGAAATCAGTAAAGGTGGATTTCCCAACTCCAGGCTTACCAACGATTCCTAAGATGAATCGATGAGAACTGTTTTCAAGCATAGATGCGCGTTCAAGAGCGCTATCGCGAGTGAGCCTTTTCATGTCATTCGATAGTATCGTAACGGGATGGCAACGTTAAGTACGGAGCATAAAGAATTCTTGCTTCAAGAGGCTCACTCACTACTGAACTTTGCGCGTGGCTCAGTCATTGATACCGGTGGCTTTGGATATCTGACCGTAGATGGAAAGGTAGATCCATCTAAGCCGCTTGAGTGTTATATGCAGGCGCGCAAGATTCAAGTCTTTGGTTTAAGCCATCAGATGGGGCTAGCAGATTGCAAGGAACTAGTTGTGCACGGTGTGCAATCTCTGAGTAATCTCTTTAGAGATAAGAAGAACGGCGGTTTTTATAGCGCTGTTAGCGCAGATGGCGCAGTGGTCAGCGATAGAAAACTTGCCTATGACCATATGTTTGTCCTCCTTGGCGCCACAACAGCGATAGAGATTGGCATTAGCGGTGCGCAAGAGCTCTTTGATGAGGCGCAGGCCTGTATTGAGAAGTACTTCTGGGATCCAGAGTTTTCGATGATGAGAAATGATTGGAGCCAGGATTTCTCATCTCTTGATTCCTATAGAGGCATCAACCCCAATATGCATGCAGTGGAGGCCATGACAGCTGCCTACGAAGTAACTGGCAACACTATTTTTAGAGATCGCGCCTATGCGATAGCACAGCGCGCACTCGATGACTTTGCTCGTAACTGCCAGTGGATGTTGCCTGAGCACTTTGATGCACAGTGGAAGGTGCTCACCGAATTCAATAGCGATAATCCTGCAGATCCCTTTCGCCCCTATGGCATCACCATTGGACATCTCTTTGAGTGGTCACGCCTTGCCCTGCAAATTGATTTGACGATGCCCACAGATGCGAGGGGGCGCAGTTGGGTATTAGAAAGTGCCCGTGCTATCTATGACATCGGCAAGAAATACGGGTGGGCTGCAGATGGTTCTCCTGGATTTGTATACACAATCGATTGGCAGAAAAAACCGGTTGTAACCTCACGGATGCAATGGGTAGCAGCTGAAGCTGTTATGGCTGCCTTTACTCTCTGGAAGATAACAGGAGAGGATCAATACCTAGATGATTACTACACCTGGTGGAGCTACATTCAAGGCCACGTCATCGATAAGAAATTGGGTTCTTGGCACCATGAGTTAAATGCGGCTCAAGAGGTAACAACGATTACATGGTCTGGTAAACCTGATGTCTATCACGCCTTTAACGCCTGCATCTTGCCTCTGCTGCCCTTGAAGGCAAGCTTTATCGGTAGTGCAAAGAAGGCTTAACTTTTTTTATCGCTTAGCTAAGAGATCTAAATAGTTACTGACAGATGTCTTTGCTAACTTCTCGTAATCAAGTGAGAGTGCAAGGATTTCATCTTGCTGGCCCTTGTCATAGATGCGAGCAAGGTTGACCTTAAATTTCTCAATCAAAAGTGGAATTCCTTCTTTGCGCCGGCGCGCATGGCCGAGTGGATACTCCACTGCCTCCTCCCCCAGGGTGCTTCCATCGTTGAATTCAATGGTCAGAGCATTGGCAATCGAGCGTTTATCTGGGTCGTGATAGTCAGCTGAGTACTGTGGATCTTCACGGCAGATAATCTTCTCGCGCAAGGCATCAATTCGAGGATCTGCTGCAATATCTTCTTCATAGTCGCGCGCTGTAAGGCGGCCAAAGATCAAAGGAACTGCCACCATATATTGGATGCAGTGATCGCGATCTGCAGGGTTATTTAAGGGCCCCTTCTTATCGATGATACGGATACATGCCTCATGTGTACGGATAGTTACTTTTTTAATATCAGCCGCGCTCTTACCTGCTGCAACCATTGCAGCGTGAAGGGTCATAGCTGCTTCAACGGCGGTCTGTGAGTGAAACTCTGCAGGAAATGAAATCTTAAAGAGGATATTTTCCATGACATAGCTTCCATACTCGCGCTGGAAGGTGAAGTGCTTGCCGCGGAAAGATGAGTCATAGAAGCCCCATGTCTTTGCAGTTAGCGCTGTTGGATATCCCATCTCTCCGGTGGATGCGATGAGAGCAAGGCGCACAGCGCGAGATGTGGCATCTCCTGCAGCCCATGATTTACGTGAGCCCGCGTTCGGAAAGTGGCGATAGGTGCGCAGTGATTGACCATCAACCCAGGCAAGAGAGACAGCTGCAAGTATTTGATCACGGGTTAGACCCATCATCTGAGCTACGACTGCTGTGGATGCGACTTTGACGAGTATGACGTGATCGATGCCCACCTTATTAAATGAGTTTTCAAGTGCGATACACCCTTGAATCTCATGTGCCTTGATCATCGCTGTGAGCACATCACCAATAGTAAATTTCTTATCTGTTGTGCGACAGAGCCAATCTGCAGTTGCCAGAATGCC
>JBDLSZ010000057.1:0-3822 GCA_039799305.1 Actinomycetota bacterium | reverse complement strand
TTCCATCCATCTTCGTCTGGACGCACGATTCCATTGGTGTGGGTGAAGATGGTCCAACGCATCAACCTATTGAGCACTTTGCAGCGCTGCGTGCGATTCCAAACTTTGCAGTCTTGCGACCCGCAGATGCTAATGAAGTAGCCGAATGCTGGAAGTCAGTCATCAAGCGCAATAAACCTGCAGGATTCCTACTCTCTCGCCAGAACCTTCGCACCGTCGATCGCACAACGCATGGCGCACTCTCAGGAGTCGATAAGGGTGCATATATCTTGAAAGAGGCATCATCTGCTCCAAAGGTCACCATCATTGCTACTGGTTCTGAAGTTGGAATCGCACTCGATGCACAAATCGCACTGGAAGCAGAAGGCGTTGCAACTCGCGTTGTGAGCTCACCATGTCTTGAGTGGTTTAACGAACAACCCCTCTCGTATCGTGAATCCGTTCTTCCCGCCTCTTCACTGCGAGTGAGCATCGAGGCAGGTATCGCACTCGGGTGGCGCGAATATGTAGGCGACACAGGAGTCATTATTTCTCTCGATCATTGGGGTGCATCTGCATCTGCCCCAAAACTCTTCACTGAGTTTGGCCTGACTTCAGATCGCGTCGTTGCAGATGTAAAGAAGGCCCTTGCGTAATGAAGATTTCTGGTCCTTCCCTTGCGGCCATTGATCGCGAGAGCGAGATCTATCGCAAGTTGCGTGAGGCACATCCTCGTATTGCCAATAAGGATGCAAGCACATGGGGTTCAAAGGCATCTGCCGAAGCAGCGATTCGCCTGAATTGGGTTGACCTTCCAGAATCATCGCAACAACTACTCTCCCAGATAGATGAGATTGCAAAAAGATTTGCATCGCACTCACGCGTTGTCTTATGTGGAATGGGTGGCTCTTCACTTGGTCCTGAAGTCATTGCCCTGACTTATAAGAAAGATATTTTCATCTTTGATTCAACAGATCCCAACTATGCACGCCATGCCATAGGCACAGATCTTGCACACACTCTTGTTGTAGTCAGCTCTAAATCGGGCTCGACCATCGAAACAGCTTCACAGCGCGCACTCTTTCAAGGGCAGTTCGAAGCGGCTGGATTAAACCCAGCCGACCACATGCTCTTTGTGACAGATCCAGGATCTCCCCTGGATATTCAAGTGCGATCTGCAGGTTATGCAGTGATCAATGCCGATCCCAATGTGGGCGGACGATTTAGCGTTTTAAGTGCCTTTGGTTTGGTTCCATCAGCACTGATTGGCGCACCTGTTGACCAAATCTTGAAAGATGCAAGTGCAGAGAAGAATGACTTTCTCAATCATGACCAAACAATCCTTGATGTCGCATACCTGCTTGTGACACAAGCACAGCAATACATCGCATTCACCGATGCAGGATCACACGTTCCTGGACTCTCCGATTGGATTGAGCAGCTCATCGCAGAGTCAACTGGAAAAGATGCCATCGGTCGACTTCCTATTGCCACAGAAGATCCAGCACGTGCTCGGGTTGGTGGCTCGTTCACTGTGGCATTTGCAGGAAGCGGTACAGATTTGATTGTTGAAGGCCCACTCGGTGCTCACTTCATCTTCTGGGAATGGGTAACAGCTCTCATGGGCGCAGCGCTGAAACTCGATCCCTTCAATCAGCCGAATGTGACTGAGGCGAAAGAACAAACTTCTTCAGCGCTTGCTGAATGGAATAACGTAGTTCCTGCACTCACTCCAGCGTGTACAGATAAGTCAGTAGAAATTTTCGGAGATGGGCAATCTCTCAAAGATGCACTGGCAACATTTATCGAGGATGTGAGAGATGGCGGCTACATCGCCATCATGGCCTACCTCGATCGTCGTGATGATGTGAAGGTTGCAGAACTTCGCGCAATCTTGTCTGAGAAATCTGCTCGTCCAACGACATTTGGTTGGGGTCCGCGTTTTCTACACTCCACTGGACAATTTCATAAAGGTGGACAGAAGAACGGTTCCTTCTTACAAATCACCGGTGAGACATCAACTGACTACGAGATTCCAGGATGCGACTTCACCTTGCGCACGCTGCTCTTTGCCCAAGCAATTGGCGATAACCGAGCCCTTGCCACAAGAAAATACCCGCTCCTTCGTCTGCATCTGCAGAATCGAAAAGCGGGTATTGATGAAATCTTAGCCGCAGCTAGATCTCTCTAATATTTCTTTAGTCGAGGTCATCTCCACGTAGCTTGCGCAGCGCATCTTCAAGAATCTTTTCGCCCTCTTTATCTGTGCGGCGCTCCTTCACATAGGCAAGGTGAGTCTTGTAAGGAATATTTACAACTGCACTGGGCGGATTGCTCTTATCGCGACCTGCTGGAAGCCCGCACTTTGGGCAGTCCCATTGATCAGGAATGACAACGGTCTCTTCGACAGCAAATGATGGACGTACTTCATGTCCATTGGCACACCAGTATGAAACCGATGCGCGTTCAATCTGATCGCCACGTTCAGCCTCGCCCATTGGGCCGGCGCCGACACGACTTCCGCGAATAGCACTTGCCATGGATTAACCCTTCAAAACGAGAGAGAGACCAACAACGCCTGCGAACCAGAGGCCACCAACAACAATGGTGATGCGATCGAGGTTACGTTCTACAACTGATGAACCACCATAGTTTGATGAGATTCCGCCACCGAATAAATCAGAGAGTCCAGAACCTTTGCCCTTATGGAGAAGGACGAGAAGAATCATCACGATGCTGGTGATAATCAGAAAGATTGAAAGCGCTAAAGCCATGCGTAGAACTCCTCTAGAGGTAGGGGTACAGGATACCCGAATGAGCAAGAAAGCCTTGAATTACGCCTGAGCGTGGAACTTAACAATCTTTGCGAGCTCTTCAGGGTCAAGGCTTGCTCCCCCAATAAGTGCTCCATCAACATCTGGCTGCTTCATGATTTCAGCGATATTTGCTGACTTCACTGAACCACCATAGAGAATGCGCATATTGGCAGCGATCTCAGATGAACCAATCTGCTCAACTTCTTCACGGATAGCAGCACAGACTTCTTGTGCATCTTCCGGTGTTGCTGTCTTGCCTGTTCCAATTGCCCATACTGGTTCATAGGCAATCACAATCTTCTTCAGCTCTGGCTTATGGAAACCTTCAAGACCTGCGCGCACTTGGCGGATGACATGCGATACGTGAGTTCCTGATTCGCGGATAGCAAGTTCTTCACCCACGCAGAAAATTGGTGTGAGCTCATGGGCAAGTGCTGCCTTGATCTTACGATTAACGAGTGCATCATCTTCATGATGGATCGCACGGCGCTCAGAGTGGCCGATGACAACAAATGTGCAGCCAAGCTTTGCAAGCATGGAGCCTGAGATATCACCTGTGAAGGCACCGGAGGCATCAGGTGAGAGATCTTGTGCGCCATATTGAAGACGGAGGCGATCGCCATCGACCATAGTCTGGATGGAGCGAATATCGGTAAATGGTGGAATGACTGCAACATCTACTGCGTCATAATCCTTGTCATCGAGTGAATACACGAGCTTTTGTGCAACTGCAATGGCCTCAAGGTGATTGAGGTTCATCTTCCAGTTACCGGCCATGAGTGGCTTACGCATGTATTACTCCTTTGTAGATGGTACTTGTTAAGAAATCTTAGAGATCGAGCGCTGTCAGTCCTGGCAGTTCTTTGCCCTCAAGGTATTCAAGGGATGCTCCCCCGCCTGTTGAGATGTAACCAAATGCTGAATCTGCAAAGCCTAGTGCGCGTACAGCAGCTGCTGAATCACCGCCACCAACGACAGAGATGCCCTTGACCTCAGTCAACGCTTGCGCAACAACCTTGGTGCCATG
>JBDLSZ010000056.1:0-2739 GCA_039799305.1 Actinomycetota bacterium | reverse complement strand
AGGTTGGTGGAATCGGTGCCAACAATGCATTTCCCGTTGAATTCCTTTCAGATAATGTGCGTATTCAGATCAATCTCATGGAGGCAGCACATGCTGCCGATGTTGAGAAATTTATCTTCCTAGGATCAAGCTGTATCTATCCACGTAATTGCGCGCAGCCCATCAAAGAAGAGTATTTAATGACTGGTCCCTTAGAGGAGACAAACTCTGCATATGCAATTGCAAAGATTGCTGGAATCGAACTAATTAAATCTTTCCGTAAAGAGTATGGCCGCAGCTGGATTTCATTGATGCCAACAAATCTTTATGGACCAAACGATAACTTTGAACTTCAAGGTTCACACGTTCTTCCAGCTTTTATCCGTCGTTTTGTTGAAGCAACACAGAACAACGTTGCAACCGAGACGCTATGGGGGACAGGCTCACCTAAGCGCGAGTTCCTCCATGTTGATGATCTGGCAGCAGCGGTTGTGCATCTTGGTGGTTCCTATAACTCTTCCAACCATCTCAATATTGGTAGCGGTGAAGACCTCACCATTAAAGAACTTGCAGAGCTTGTCGCTGAATTAGCTGGCTTTAAGGGCGAAATTGCATGGGATTCAACAAAACCCGATGGGACTCCACGCAAGGTCCTTGATGTTTCCAAGGCAAAATCGCTAGGTTGGGCACCGAAGATTTCTCTTCACGATGGAATTGCATCAACTATCGCTTGGTATAAAGATGCATCTGCAAAGGGAGTAGCGAGACGATGAGTAGAAAAGTTGCACTAATTACTGGTGTTACCGGCCAAGATGGTTCATACCTTGCAGAGTTCTTGCTCGCAAAAGGTTATGAAGTACACGGCCTCATCCGTCGTTCCTCAACATTTAATACTTCACGCATCGATCACATCTACCAAGATCCACACGAGAAGAACCCAAAGCTCTTCTTGCACTATGGAGATTTGATTGATGGTGTGGGACTTACCAACCTGATTCGCGAAATTAAGCCAACAGAGGTTTATAACCTCGGCGCACAGTCACACGTTCAAGTCTCTTTCACGATGCCTCAATACACAGGCCAAGTGGATGCTGTTGGCGCTGTTGGCCTTCTTGAAGCAATTCGTTCAGCTGACCTTGATATCCGTTTCTATCAAGCTTCAACATCAGAGCTCTTTGGTTCCACTCCACCACCACAGAATGAAAATTCAGTATTTCGCCCGCAGTCACCGTATGCAGCTGCAAAGTTGATGGCCTACTGGTGCACAGTTAATTACCGCGATGGCTATGGCCTTCACGCAACAAATGGAATTCTCTTTAACCACGAGTCCCCTCGTCGTGGTGAAACATTCGTAACACGTAAGATCACTCGCGCGGTTGCTGCAATCAAGGCGGGCAAGCAAGAGAAGGTATTCCTTGGAAACCTTGATGCTGTGCGCGACTGGGGTTATGCAAAAGAGTACGTCGAATCAATGTGGTTGATGCTTCAGCAAGATAAGCCATCTGATTACGTTGTTGCCACAGGTGTTGGTGCAACAGTAAAAGACTTTGCAGAAGCAGCGTTTTCACGCGCAGGACTTAACTGGGCCGACCATGTTGAGACAGATAAGAAGTACATCCGTCCAACAGAAGTAGATGCACTCATTGGTGATCCGTCAAAGGCCACAAAGGCGCTGAATTGGAAAGCAACTACGCATTGGAAAGAGCTTGCAGAACTTATGGTTGATGCCGATATTGAGGCGTTGAAGAAGTAATTTAGAAAGCTGCAGTAAGTGTCACCAGTGAAACTTCTGGCGGACTTGCAACTCTGATTCGTGAGAACGGTCCTGTTCCCATTCCGGCTGAGACATTCAGTAACGGTTCACCTTTCAGAACAGTGAGTCCGCGTGCTCGCCAATTTGGTAGATCGCAATTTGTTGTTAAAGCCTTTGATCCACCTGGCCATGGAAGACGCACTTGGCCACCATGTGTGTGTCCGGCAAAGATTGCATCAAGGTGATCATTCTTCATTCCTTCAATGATGCGTAAGTAGGGTGCATGCGTCACACCGATTGCCACATGACACTTACCAGCCTCACCTGCAACGAGTGAGTAATCATCAAATTCAAGATGTGCATCATCGGTGCCGCGCGCTTCAATGATTGTCTTCTTAATTGTGATGGTGGTGCGCGATGTGTTGATGTTCTTCCATCCGCGAGCTTGTAGCCCGGTATCTAGTTCTTGCCATGCAAGTTCTGGTCCGTGCTTGCGCTTGCCGTGATTGGGTAACAAGTACTTCAAAGGATTCTTAGGAATAGGTTCGTAGTAATCATTGGATCCAAAGACGAAGAGGCCAGGAATATCAAGTAATCCATCCAGTGCATCAAGGACTACTGGGATAGCGTTCTTATGTGCCAAGAAGTCACCGGTGCTAATAACAAGATCAGGCTTGAGAGAGATGAATGACTTGATATCTGCGATCTCTTTCTTTCGTGCAGGTGTTAGGTGCAGGTCAGAGAAGTGCAGAACGCGAATATCGTCGTGGCCTGGCGGCAAGATAGGCATCTCGGCCTCGCGGAGAACGTATGTCATAGGCATGAGAAGATACAGCCATGGGACTTAAAGAGACACTTAAGAGCGACCTCACTGAGGCAATTCGCAGTAGCAACAAGGTTGTATCAGGCACGATCCGTATGGTGCTGACTGCAATTACCAACGAAGAGGTATCTGGCAAAGAAGCACGCGTGCTCTCTGAAGACGAGATCATCACCGTGCTCTCCCG
>JBDLSZ010000055.1:0-7902 GCA_039799305.1 Actinomycetota bacterium | reverse complement strand
AGTTCCTACTGGGCTCTCGTGAAATCGCATCCGGTGATCTCGATGTCTACTCTGAGAAATCACCACTGGGCGCAGCAGTCCTTGGCGCAGATATTGGCGCAACAGTTTCATATTCCGCACCTAATGGCCGCGAAATCAAGGTCGAGATAAAGGCTGCTGAGTTCTACGCCTAACTCTTAATCTGCGTAGTTACGATATTTACGCAAGCTCAGCGGAATGAAGATCAGCATAATAATGAGCATATAAATCAATGATGTTGTCAGTGGATGCTCGCTTGGGAAAGACCCGGCAGTTGCACCGAATTGGTTCTCAAGGCCAAAGAGCTGGCGACATGCAGCAACCATCGTTGAGACTGGATTCCATTCAGCAAAATACTGCAGCGCTCGTGGCATCCCTGTTGTTGGAGCAAATGCGTTGGAGAGAAATGTCAGTGGGAATGTCACAATAAAGCTGACGTTCTGCACAACGCGTGCATCAGATGCTGAAAGGCCTACAAGAACTCCCACCCATGAGAGTGCATATCCGAAGAAAAGTAGGAATAAGAAGCCAAGTGCCACATTGGCAAGGCCTGCAGATGGGCGCCATCCAACTAAGTAACCGGCAATACCCATCACGGCAAGAACAACAATATTCAGAAGTGAATCACCGAGAGTTCGACCAATGACAAGGGCTGATTGTGAAATCGGAAGTGATCTAAATCGATCAATCAAACCCTTCTTCATATCTTCAGCAAGGCCAGAAGCGGTGCCCGCTAAGGTAAATGCAACGGTCTGCACAAAGATGCCAGGCATCAGAAGTTGCACATATCCACCAGGTTGTCCTGTGCTAATTGAGCCACCGAAGACATAACGAAAGAGAAGCACAAACATCACCGGCTGAATGGTTGAGAAGATTAATACTTCCGGAACACGAGAGAGCAGTAGGAGTTGTCTGCGAGTGATGATGTAGATGTCATTGACGGCGGTCATTTTTTGCCTCTCTTCTTCTCTGTAATCTCTTCCTTCTTCTCCTCCGCTGCATGCCCTGTAAGAGATAGGAATACATCATCAAGGGAAGGGCGCTTGAGGCCAACATCGAGCGCATGGATTCCTGCGCTATCGAGGGCTTTTAATACTTCAAAGAGTGCGGCAGATCCTGTTGACACAGGAGCTGAGATAAGACGAAGTCCTTCATCGAGTGCTGCTTTATGTCCGCTGACTGCAGCGACAATCTCCATCGTCTTTGCAACATGGGCCTGCTCAACAACGACTTCAAGGCGTTCACCGCCTACTTGTTTCTTGAGCGCATCCGATGTTCCTCGAGCAATTACTTTTCCAGTATCAATGACTGCGATGTCATCAGCTAATTGATCTGCTTCTTCAAGATATTGAGTTGTGAGCAAGAGCGTGACGCCACCTTTCACAAGTTCTTGAATTACTCCCCACATCTCTTGGCGACCACGTGGATCAAGTCCTGTTGTGGGCTCATCAAGGAAGAGAACTTTAGGTTTCACAATAAGTGATGCCGCTAAATCAAGTCTGCGACGCATTCCACCTGAATATGTCTTGATGGGACGCTTTGCAGCCTCTGTTAAAGAGAATCGCTCTAGTAGTTCATTTGCACGAATAACAGCTTGTTTCTTGCCAAGGTGATACAACTCACCAAACATCACTAGATTGTCATAACCTGTGAGAATTTCATCTACTGCTGCATATTGACCTGATAGACCAATAACTTCGCGAACTTTCTCAGGATTCTTCATAACATCGATACCTGCCACGCTCGCACTGCCTGAATCTGCGCGTAATAATGTTGTCAGAATACGAACAACAGTTGTTTTACCCGCACCATTAGGTCCTAATACGCTTAATACAGTGCCTTCTTCAACATCAAGGCTGAGTCCATCAAGTGCGCGAACTGTGCCTTTGTCATAAGTCTTTACAAGGTCTTGGGCGATAACTGATTTCACAGAGTAAACTTACCTCCTATGACAAAAAATGCGCCTTCGAAGGAACACACCCACCGCGAGATCATGATCATTCTCAGCGGACTCATGACCGGAATGCTGCTGGCAGCCCTGGACCAAACCATTGTCTCAACTGCCTTAAAGAGCATCGTTGAAGACTTTAATGGCCTCGACCATTACACATGGGTCGTCACCGCATACCTACTTACCTCAACTGCTTCGACTCCCCTCTATGGAAAAATTTCCGACCTCTACGGCCGACGCATTGTCTTCCAGTTCGCAATCGTGACATTTCTTATCGGTTCCATTGCAGCAGGTGCTTCACAGAATATGGAACAGCTCATCGCAACGCGCGCCGTGCAGGGACTTGGCGCCGGTGGCTTGATGGCACTTACCTTCGTCATCATCGGTGACATCGTTCCTCCACGCGAACGTGGTCGTTACCAGGGTTACTTCGGTGCAGTCTGGGGTCTGTCATCTGTTGCAGGTCCTCTTCTTGGTGGCTTCTTCTCAGATCGCTCAACAATTCTTGGAATCACAGGATGGCGCTGGATTTTCTACATCAATATTCCTTTTGCTATTGCAGCGCTCATCATCACCTCTGCAGTTCTTCATATTCCTAAGGTCAAGCGCGAACATAAGATTGATTACCTCGGTGCCATTCTTCTTGTTGCCGGTGTGACACTCACTCTTCTTGCAGTCTCTATCTATGGTCCTCAAGATGGATGGACAAACACAAAGACACTTGCCTATCTCGGCAGTGGATTACTGACAACCATTCTCTTTTTAAAGTGGGAGTCAACGGCTGTTGAGCCAATCATTCCTCTTACGCTCTTTAAGAACCACACCTTCTCCTTGACATCGGTTCTCGGTGCCATCATCGGTGCAGGTATGTTCGGTGCAATTGTCATGTTGCCTCTCTATATGCAGGTTGTTAAGGGTTACACAGCAACTGAAGCTGGGCTGAAGTTGATTCCATTGATGCTCGGAATCGTCTCCACATCGATCTATAGCGGCAAGGCAATCACTAAGCACGGTCATTACAAGCGCTATCCAATTATTGGAACTGCGCTTATGACCCTTGGTATCGTGGCAATGGTTCGCCTAGATATCGATACTCCTTATTGGGAGCTCTCTATCTATGCAATCATGGTCGGAGCTGGCTTAGGTCTTTCCATGCAGACCATCGTTATTGCTCTGCAGAATGCAGTTGAATTCAAAGATATGGGCGTTGCAACAAGCTCCAATACATTCTTCCGTTCACTCGGATCTGTATTTGGAACAGCTGCATTTGGAACAATCCTTACCAATCGCCTTGGCCACTACCTGGCAACATCTGGCTTTGATCCGGCGCAAGCTGAACAGATTCAAAATAACACTGCAGCGATTGCAACTCTCTCACCTGAAGGCAAAATCACCGCCCTCAATGCATTCGTTGAATCCTTCCACGTAGTCTTTCTTGTTGCTGCCCCCGTTGTTGCGGTGGGCTTCATCTTGGCGCTCTTCCTTCGCGAAACTCCACTACGGACAAATGCAGACTATGCATCTGCTCGTAATGAGTCAGCTGGCGAGGCGCTCGGTTAAACCGAGCTCAGTTATATACCTGTGAAAAATAAGTTCACCAACCCCTTTGCGGAATTTCCGCGGGAGGTTGGTGTTCTTGTTTTCGCATCGTTCTTTGTTGCAGTGGGCTTTGGAATCATCTCCCCCACACTTCCACTCTTTGCTCGCTCATTCGGCGTTAACAACGCACAAGTGGGAGCCATCCTCTCTGCCTTTGCTTTTGCGCGATTTGCCTCTGGCCTCATCAGCGGCAAACTCGTAGATCACTTCGGTGAACGCCTTGTCTACTCATTTGGTATTGGTTTTGTATCCATCACATCTTTTGCGGCTGGTTTAGCTCAGAATTATGAGCAGTTACTGATCTTTCGTGCAGTCGGCGGTTTTGGCTCATCGATGTTCTCTGTTGCAGCAGGTTCCATCTTGTTACGCGCCGTAGATGATCATCATCGCGCACGGGCACAATCTCTCTATAACGGCTCATTCCTCGTTGGAATGATGGCAGGACCTGTTGTGGGTGGAGCACTCTCTGTTGTTTCACTTCGTGCACCGCTGATTATTTATGGATTCCTACTTATCGGTGCGAGTGCATCAGGGGCAATTCTCTTGCGCAATTCAGTACTGGCAGCAAAGCCCAGTGCGCAACAAGAGCGCCAAACAATCACGATTAAATCAGCTCTCGCCTTAAGTCCTTATCGCAGCGCACTCATCATCTCCTTCATTACATCCTGGGTTCTCTTCGGAATGAGTCGTTCCATCCTGCCACTCTTTATGGTGGAGGAAATCAAAGTAACTCCTAGCTTTATGGGACTTGGATTTACGATCACCACAATTATCAATGGGCTCTTCCTGCTGCGAGCAGGAAAGTTATCGGATCTCAATGGCCGCCGTTATTCAGCCGTCATCGGAACATCCTTTGTCACCTTATCTATCTTTGCATTGGCCTTTACAACAAAGCCGTGGCACTTCATTGCAGCAAGTGTGATCGTTGGCTTTGGTGGAGCCTTCCTATCAACAACTCCATCTGCAATCGTGGGAGATGTTTTGGAAGGCAAAGGGGGTCAAGTTATTGGGCTCTTTCAGATGTCAGGAGATGCCGGTGCGATGGTGGCTCCCATCATTCTCGGCTTCATCTCTGATCACTACGGCTATAAGCCAGCGTTCTTAGCAACTGCTGTTCTTATGTCAGTTGCAGTACTTGTGGCAACAAAATTGCCCGAGACGCGGGCTTCGCATCTCGGGCAATCTCAGTAATTTCTATTTAGTCATTGCTGCGAAGAATTGAGATAAGTCTCAAGACTTCGAGATATAACCAGACCAAAGTAACCATGAGGCCAAATGCCATGCGCCATGACTCTTCTTGTGGAACGCGAGCAGCAACAGCCTTTTCAATCTGATCAAGGTCCATCACGATAAACATCGTTGCAAGACCAACAGCTGCAACGGCAATGAGAAGTCCGAGTCCGCCAGTTGGGCGACCTGTGAACATTGTGATGAGAGCAAAGACAAAGTATCCGATGAGGGAGCCCATCATGATGCGTGTGAACTTTGGTGTGACGCGAATCTTTCCGCTGCGATAAGCAAGGAGTACTCCACCAAATGCACATGCAGTTCCAAGAACTGCCTGGCTTACGATTCCTGGATATGTTGCTTCGAAGAATGCGCTGATAGTTCCAAGTGCAAGACCCTGCGCTGCAGCATATGCAACGATCAGAGCTGGACGCACCTTCTTAGAAAATGAGTTGACCATCGCGAGAATAAATCCGCCGATGAAGCCGATAAGTGCAAGACCAGGGCTATTTGCACGCCATGCAAATGCTCCTACTGCAACGAGGACTGCAAAGAGTCCAGCCGTCTTGATGACGACATCGTCAATGGACATAGGTGCAGATTTTGGACGGTTCTCGAGTGTATTGAGATCGCCAGATGTGGTCGTGCTTTCTTTGATACGAGCGAAACCGCGGCCGGTAAGGACTGGGTTAGAACTGCGCATTAATTTCTCCTTATATACGTGCGAAGAAAGGCTCTCCGTACAGTTCCTAAAATACGGCAAAGCCGCAGGATTTCCACTTCAGGATGAGCGTGAAGTTTTAGAAAAGGTTGTGAAACGTGCCCCCAATCGGACTCGAACCGATACTGGAAGGATTTTAAGTCCTCTGTCTCTGCCATTGGACTATGGGGGCCAATAGAGACGGAAGTCTACTAGGTGAAAAGTTAGATAACTCCCGCGAACTTAGCTGCTTTTCTCAAGACTGAATCCAACATTGGTTTAGTGAGTTTGCCCGTGAAAGTGTTCTGCTGGCTTGGGTGATAGCTACCGACTATCAAATAGTTAACGCCATCGTGTGAATATTTAATGGTTGATCCGTGGCCAAATTTTCCTGCAGGAACTACATGGCCTTGGGACTTAAGCGACTTAATGAGTACCTGCCAACCAAAGCTACCGAGTGCAACAAATGAGCGCACTGTTGGTGAAATCAGTTGTAGTTCATTCTCGAAGAATGGAGAACACATATCTCGCTCTTCAGTCGTTGGTTTATTCTCCGGTGGTGCACAGCGCACTGCCATCGAGATGCGCGTATCTCGTAACTCTTGTCCATCATCACGAGAAGTTGATGTTGCAATCTTTGCGATTCCAATGCGGTGGAGTGATCCATAGAGCCAATCACCTGATGAATCACCTGTGAAGATGCGTCCTGTGCGATTGGCACCGTGCGCACCAGGTGCAAGACCAACAATGAGCATCTTGGGTTTACTTGAACCAAATCCCGGTACCGGCTTACCCCAGTACTTCTCATTCTCATATGACTTACGTTTTACTACTGCTACTTCTTCTCGCCACTGAACTAATCGTGGGCACTTATGGCACTTAACAATCGCCTTATCGAGAAGTTCGATCGACTTATACAAGCGACCAAGCCATTCCATCGAGAATATCTGATTCAGATGCAACAAATTCAGTGGCACCTGTTGCAAGCATGATGCGAGAGAGAACGAGCGAACCAGCGCCAATAACATCAACGCGACCTGGGTGCATATAGCCAAGTGCTTCGCGATCTTCGCGCTTCATGCCGAGCATCATCTTTGAAATTGCATGCGTCTTCTCAGCAGAGACACGAGAGAGGTGGATTGCATAACGGTCATAGGCGGCAAGTTCAAGAGCTGCTGCTGCAACAGTTGTGGCTGTGCCCGCTACTGCAATCAGTGTCTTTGCTTGAGTAATAGGAACAACTTTGCCGGCTTGCTTGATTGCTTCATCAATATCTTCAATAGCTGCTGCAATCTGTCCAGGATCTGGGTCGCCATTGGTGAAGTGGCGCTCTGACATGCGAACGCATCCAATATTCATACTCTTTGCGAATTCGACTTTATCTGTGCCGAAGACGAATTCAGTAGATCCACCACCGATATCGATGACAAGGAATGGACCTTCTGCCTTATTGAAATCCTTCGTTGCTCCTTGGAATGAGAGGGCAGCTTCTACTTCACCCGGAATGACTTCAGGTGCTATCCCCAAGCGCTCTTTAACGCCATCGATGAAGAGATCGCGGTTGGTTGCATCGCGTGTGGCACTTGTTGCACAGAAGCGAATCTTCTCTACCCCGCGCTTTGCAATCTCTGTTGCGTATTTATCCACCGCAGCAAGGGTGCGCACGATTGCATCGGGGTGGAATTGCCCAGTCTTATCAACGCCCTGTCCTAGGCGAACAATCTCCATGTCGCGAAAGACTTCACGAAAGTTGCTGCCTTCAACATCTGCAATGAGTAAACGGATTGAGTTAGTGCCGCAATCAATAGCTGCTACTCGCATGAAAGGTGCTTCCACCACTCCGGAAGTTCAGCAAGTGCTTCATCGCCCAGTGGATTCACACCAGGGCCTGCTGAGAGTGAGTGAGCAATCAGTGAGTGCAGACACTTCACACGGTTTGGCATTCCACCTGCAGAGATATTCTCTACTTCAGGAACATCAATTTTCAGTGCAGAGCGCGCTGCGATGTAGTCATCATGAGCTGCCGCATATGCGCCCGCTAGCTCTGCATCAGTCTCAAGGCGGCTCGTCATTTCTTCCATCATCCCTGTTGTTTCAAGGGTTGAAATTGCAGCAGTTAAACGAGGACAGGTTGCATAATAAAAGGTGGGAAAGGGTTCGCCATTAGATAGACGAGGTGGAGTTTCAACAACTGCGGCTTTTCCGCATGGACAGCGATAGGAAATCGCATGAACATCGCGAGGTGTGCGACCCAATTGGTTTTCAATAGTTTTCAGATCATCCTCTGTCGCCTTGCGGCTTTCGATACTCACGCCTTACCTGCCTCTGTAATGGATGCAATCATGCGCGTATACCAAGGTTGTCCTTCAGGAAGTTTTGTCACAACATCTGTCTGTGCCGCTTGATC
>JBDLSZ010000054.1:0-3878 GCA_039799305.1 Actinomycetota bacterium | reverse complement strand
TGGCTCGGTGGTTGGTTCACACTCATCTGGTTCTTTGCCAAGGTGAACTTCTTCTTCTTTATCTTTATGTGGCTACGTGGCTCACTTCCACGTCTTCGCTATGACCAATTTATGAAGTTTGGCTGGAAGGTTTTGATTCCGGTTTCACTCGTTTGGATTTTGATCGTTGCATCCCTTCGCGTTCTTCAGCAAGAAGGTGCTCCACGATCTGCAATCCTTGCCTTTGCAGTGGGTGTTGTGATTATCGTGATGGCAATTAGCTCACTTATCGAACGTAATAAAGAGAAGGTCCGCAGCGCAGATCTTCCTGAAGGTGAAGCACCAAATTTCCCGATCCCATCATTGCCACAAGTGCAATCAATTAATGTCTCAGGAGGCAAGTAATGACTGACTTCAATGAGATTCGAGATGAGAATCTAAACCTTGAGAAGAAGGCTTCAGGACAGGCAGATATCAACTCTGTTCCATTTACTGAGGTAGAACAACCAGGACCGGCTTCCCTTGCACAGCAAGCAAAGGGATTCTGGGTCACATTCTCAACTATGTTTAAGAAGAACCAGACTGTTCAATACCCAGATGTGAAGGCTCCAACTGCGCCACGTTTTCATGGTCGCCATCAACTCAACCGCCACCCTGATGGATTAGAAAAGTGCATCGGTTGCGAACTCTGTGCATGGGCATGTCCTGCCGATGCAATCTTGGTTGAAGGTGGCAATAACACTCCAGGCAATCAACTCTCACCGGGTGAGCGCCATGGAGCTGTCTATCAAATTAACTATCTTCGTTGCATCTTCTGCGGGCTTTGTGTTGAAGCATGCCCAACGCGCGCACTTACGATGACAAACGAATACGAATTAGCAGATGACAAGCGCGAGAAGTTGATCTTTGAAAAGGACGATCTCCTTGCTCCACTTCGTCAAGGAATGCTTGCACCTCCCCATCCAATGTATCCAGGAATGACAGATACCAATTATTACAATGGCGATGTGAAGCAAGCTCATCCATCACAGGGTGAAAAGTAATGTTAACGATTCAAACTCCTGAAGCGGTGATGTTCTGGTTCCTTGCACCACTTTCAGTGATTGCCGCACTTGGAATGCTCCTAGTGAAGAAAGCTGTGCACTCAGCGCTGCTCTTGGCGTGGGTCATGATCACTCTTGCAATCTTCTATATTGCACAAGATGCGCTCTTCCTCGGAATCGTTCAGATTGTTGTCTATACAGGCGCAGTCATGATGCTCTTCCTCTTTATTCTTATGTTGGTCGGTGTTGATGCATCTGACTCACTCACCGAAACAATTCCCGGCCTTCGCCCGATTGCAATTACAGCTGCCCTTGGCTTTGGTGGACTTCTGGTCTCACTGATCGCTCGTGCAAAGTTGGGCCATGAAGCCTATGGATTAACGGCTGCAAATAGCGAAGGCAATGTTGAAGGTTTGGCACAACTTCTCTTCTCAACATATGTGTGGCCATTTGAAGTTGTATCAGCGCTTCTAATTACTGCAGCCCTTGGCGCAATGGTTCTAGCTCATCACCAACGTGCTGTGCCACGTGCTACTCAGCGCGAACAAGCAATCGCTCGTTTCCGCGGTGAATCACTCGGTAGCGCAGCAGGTTTACCTAATCCAGGTGTCTTTGCTCGCCACAACGCAGTCGATGTTGCAGCACTTCTTCCTGATGGAAGCGCTGCCCCTAACTCAATTTCTGCAACGCTTAAAGCACGTGGAGATATGTTGGATTCTGCTCAATTCGAACTCGGTGAAGTCGATAACACTGTGACGGAGGAGAAGTAAATGAATCCATATAACTATCTCTACGTCTCAGCCATTCTCTTCACGATTGGTGCAGTCGGCGTTGTTGTTCGCCGCAATGCAATCGTTGTCTTTATGTGTGTTGAACTCATGCTCAACGCTGCAAATCTCACACTCGTAACCTTCTCTCGTATTAACGGAACACTCGATGGTCAGGTAGTTGCCTTCTTTACGATGGTTGTTGCTGCCTGTGAAGTTGTGGTGGGCCTTGCCATTATTGTGACGATTTATCGCTCGCGCCGATCAGCATCTATCGATGATGCAAGTTTGTTGAAGCGATAACGATGACAACTTCAACATCACTCGTATACCTGATTGCCCTTCCTCTCTTTGGCGCAACCATTCTTCTTCTTGCAGGACGACGCGCTGATAAGTGGGGCCACCTGCTTGCAACTGCCATGTCTGCAAGTTCATTCGGTGTGGGCCTCTATCAACTTTCACAGATGCTTTCTCGTCCAACGGAGGAACGTGCAGTAGGTCAGAAGCTCTTCTCTTGGATCAACGTCGGCACATTTAATGTCGATGCAGGACTCTTACTCGATCAGCTCTCTATCTGCTTCGTCCTTCTTATTACCGGCGTTGGAACACTGATTCATATCTACTCAATCTCTTATATGTCTCACGATGAGAACCGTCGACGCTTCTTTGCATACCTAAACCTCTTTATTGCAGCGATGCTGCTGCTCGTTCTCGGAGATTCCTATCTCAACCTCTATGTGGGCTGGGAAGGCGTCGGCCTTGCTTCGTATCTCTTGATCGGTTTCTGGAATCAGAAGCCTGCCTATGCAACTGCTTCTAAGAAGGCATTTGTGATGAACCGCATCGGCGATATGGGGCTCTCATTCGCCATCATGATCGCCTTTGCAACTCTTGGCACAGTCTCATTTAGCGGAGTAGAAGAGGCATCACATACAGCTTCCAAAGCAGCGCTCACAGCTATCGGTGTGATGTTGCTCGTTGCAGCAACTGGTAAGTCAGCACAGTTCCCATTACAGGCATGGCTTGGCGATGCGATGGCTGGTCCAACACCAGTGTCAGCACTAATCCACGCAGCGACGATGGTGACTGCAGGTGTCTATCTCATTATTCGCTCTAACTTCATCTTTGATGCAGCACCTACTGCGCAGCTTCTCGTTGTTATCGTGGGAGCCATTACCTTGTTGTTCGGTGCCTTCATTGGTACTGCAAAAGATGACATCAAGAAAGCACTTGCTGCTTCAACGATGTCACAGATTGGCTACATGATCCTTGGTGCAGGCCTTGGGCCAGCAGGGTATGCATTTGCAATCATGCACTTGCTGACACACGGTTTCTTTAAGGCAGGAATGTTCTTGGGTGCAGGCTCTGTCATGCATGGAATGAATGATCAAGTTGATATGCGTCGCTATGGCGCACTGCGTAAATTTATGCCGATTACATTTATTACCTTCGGCCTTGGCTATCTTGCAATCATTGGCGTTCCACCATTTGCTGGCTTCTATTCAAAAGATTTGATTATTGAAACTGCATTTAATGCTGGCGGAATTAAGGGAATTCTCCTTGGTTCAACAGCGCTCTTAGGAGCTGCGATCACAGCCTTCTATATGACTCGCGTTATGGTCCTTACCTTTACAAGTAAAGAGCGTTGGGAAGAGAATCAACATCCGCATGAATCTCCAATTCTTATGTGGCTTCCCATGGCAGTACTTGCCATTGGTTCCGTCACAACAGGATTCCTCTTTACACGCGGGGATGCCCTCGCTAATTTCCTTAATCCAGTCTTTGGTGAGCATGGCGAAGAACATGGCACAGAGCACCTCTTTGAACCGATTGTGGTTTCAGGGATGGCACTTGTTGCAGTAGCAATCGGTGTTGCAATTGCGATTATGAAGTATCAACTCTCTGAAGTTGATTCGGTTGCCCCACAGAATGTCTCTATCTTTACTCGCATCGCCCGTAAGGATTTGATGCAGGATTCATTTAACGAAGCAGTCTTTATGCGTCCTGGACAAGCTCTCACCTCACTTCTTGTTAAGGGCGATGAGAAAGTTGTCGATGGCGCAGTTCGTGGAGTCGCTCGCACAGCACT
>JBDLSZ010000053.1:0-14024 GCA_039799305.1 Actinomycetota bacterium | reverse complement strand
GATGCATCTACAATTCTCGAATCTGGAATCTCCGGGTATCCACTTCTAGCTGCAGAGCTTGCTCAGATTCAATCTGATGCTGCAGCCGAATATATAGATAAGGCGTAACGATGCGAATCATTGCCGGTCTTGCAAAAGGTCGCACTATCGATGCTGTTTCATCCTCTACTCGCCCCACCTCAGATCGTGCTCGCGAGGCGCTCTTCTCAACTCTTGCATCCGAGTTTGGTGACTTTGATGGACTGCATATCCTCGATCTCTATGCCGGCACTGCAGCGATTGCACTGGAAGCACTTTCTCGTGGTGCAGCCCTTGTGCATGCGGTGGAGAAAGATGATGCGGCAGCAAAGGCAATTACCAGCAATTACGAAAATTTGAAGAGTGCACAATGCCCTGGCACCTTTCATCTCTATGCGATGAGCGTTCACCGATTCTTGCAAGATAAGGCGGCACAGCCTTATCACTTCATCTATATCGATCCGCCCTATGAAGTAGATGATCTCGATGTCATCGAAACACTGATTCAGTTACGTGATGGCAATTTCATACATCCACAAGCACTTATTGCAATCGAGCGAAATTCGCGAGTGAAAGAGATTTCATGGCCTGATGGCCTTGAGCCATTGCGCGAAAAGAATTACGGCCAAGCGACAATCTTTTATGGTGTTCCACGCGCAATAGATGGCGAAAATGGATAACCGCTGGAATCATTGCTAGCGTTTGCACCATGAAACGCGCTGTGTGCCCCGGATCCTTTGATCCCATCACATTTGGCCACTTAGACATTATTGAGCGCGCCAGCAACCAATTCGATGAAGTCATTGTGGCTGTCTTCGTCAATCGCAATAAATCAGGGCTCTTCTCTGTTGAAGAACGCATGGCAATGATTTCTGACAATGTGAAGAAGTTTCCTAATGTCTCCGTGGACACGGGAAGTGGACTCCTTGTTGAATATTGCAAGAAAAATGGTGTGCAGGCAATCGTAAAGGGCTTGCGGGCAGTTACCGACTTTGATTATGAACTCCAGATGGCTCAGGTGCATATCCAGGCATCAGGAGTTGAAACTATGTTCATGGCCACTTCACCTACACACTCATTCCTATCTTCATCCATTGTGAAGGAACTCGCACACTACGGTGGCGACGTCTCTTCCATGGTTCCAGCAAATGTCAATGCAGCACTGAAAGCACGAGCAGAGGTACAGAAATGACAATGGACTCAATCGAAAAACTCAACACAGCAATTGCCATCGTTGAAGAAGCTCGCGGTGTTCCGCTTTCAGCTTCCTGCGTTGTCCACCGCGGTGAGATGCTGGAAATTCTTGAAGGAGCTCGTGATTTCCTTCCTGCAGATCTATCAGGGGCAGAAGACATCATCGCTAAGCGCGATCAGATCATTGAAGACGGTCGCACAAGTGCCGAGTCAATGATTGCTACAGCACGTGAAGATGTTTCACGTATGGTGGAGCAGACCTCGATTGTTCAGGCAGCTCGTGATGAGGCCCAGCGTATTTTGGATGAAGCTCGCGATGTCGCAGAAGATGAGCGCCGTGAAGTTGAGGCCTATATCGATGGTCGACTTGCCACTCTAGAAGTAATTCTCAATAAGACGATGGAGGCAGTCGCACGCGGGCGCGAGCGACTCGAAGGCGCTGACGATAAAGATGTACTTTCGCAGCTCAACTCTGATGACTAAATCCGCCAACCCTTTCCTTCTTAATACTCACGAACTCCCGCGCCGCACAGGGGAGATGAAGGAGTATCAGCTCGATATTGAGTCAAATGCTCGCATTGGCGTTCCTCTGATTGCTGTTCCTGAAGGTGATGTGATTGAAGTAGATGTTCGCCTGGAATCTGTCACAGAAGGCGTCCTCTTAAGCGCAGATATCTATGCAGTTGCAATCGGTGAGTGCATTCGCTGCCTAGATCCCGTTGAACAAGTAGTTGAACGTAAGATTCAAGAGCTCTATCGCTATGAACCAACCAATGAAAAGGGACGTAAGAAGCGACGCGAAGATGATGATGTTGATCTTGAAGCAGAGGATGAGTTGCAGATGGAGGGCGATGTGATGAACCTTGAGATTCCCATTATCGATGCGATCATCTTGGCCCTTCCGGTCAATCCGCTCTGCTCTGAGGAGTGCCTGGGTCTATGCCCAGATTGCGGCGAGAAGTGGGAGACGCTGCCTGAAGGCCATGCCCACGAGGTCGTCGATGCCCGCTGGTCTGGCCTTGAAAAGCTCGATTTTGGCAATTAACCAGAAATAAGCGATACTTACCCCCATCGCAACAACAGCAGCAAATTTAGATTTGTAGCTCCAAGATTAAGGACGATTACCGTGCCAGTACCAAAGCGAAAGATGTCTCGTTCGAAGACACGTTCACGTCGAAGCATGTGGAAGACAACTGCAGCGGCAATCTCAACCTGCCAGCAGTGCCAGCAGCCAAAGCTCAACCACGTTGCATGCCCTACATGCGGAACATATAACCGCCGTCAGGTTCTCGAGGTCTGATCTGTTCTCAAAACTTCTTGAGCAATTAGGCGTTGAACTTTCTCCTGAACTGCTTGAGTTAGCTTTTACCCATCGCTCTTTTGCATATGAAACCGGTATTACAACCACTAACGAACGCCTTGAATTTCTGGGCGATTCTGTCTTAGGTCTGATTGTTACCGAAGAGCTCTATCTTAAATATCCCGATCTCGATGAAAGTCGTTTATCTCCACTGCGTTCAGGCATCGTCAATATGCGTGCCCTTGCAGATATTGCTCGCACCCTTGATTTAGGCACATACATTCGCCTTGGAAAAGGTGAAGAAGTCACTAATGGACGCGATAAGAATTCATTGCTTGCAGATGCTCTGGAAGCGTTAATTGGCGCCATTTATCTTGGCTGTGGTTTTACCCAATGCACGCAAGTGGTGAAGCGATTAATCGCAGATACGCTAGAAAGTGCGATGGCAAAGGGTGCTGGCCTAGATGGAAAGACTGCTCTTCAAGAACTTCTTGCAGCCCTTGCTAAAGGTTCACCTGAATATGTAGTGACTGAGACTG
Organism: Actinomycetota bacterium; assembly: GCA_039799305.1. Lineage (GTDB taxonomy): Bacteria > Actinomycetota > Actinomycetes > Nanopelagicales > Nanopelagicaceae > Planktophila. The sequence goes on along the minus strand of JBDLSZ010000053.1, from coordinate 10,973 downwards.
GCCCTGATCACGATAAAAGTTTTACTGCAGTTGCAATGGTTGCAGGAGAAGCAATCGCGCAAGGCCTTGGAAAGAGCAAGCGAGAGGCAGAACAATCAGCTGCACGCACTGCTTTTGAATTACTTTCAGAACAACAGCCTGCTTAACGAACAACCCTCAAGTAGAACTTGAGCCGAGTTGGTTTTATACCAATGAGGCGCACAACGGTAGGTTTACCGCGTGTATTTGAAGAGTCTGACCCTCAAAGGATTTAAATCCTTTGCTTCGGCGACCACTCTTCGCCTTGAACCCGGCATCACCTGCGTGGTCGGTCCCAACGGTTCTGGAAAATCAAACGTTGTCGATGCACTCACCTGGGTTATGGGTGAGCAAGGCGCCAAGTCACTTCGCGGCGGAAAGATGGAAGACGTTATCTTCGCCGGTACTTCTGGCCGTGCACCACTCGGTCGCGCAGAAGTTGCAGTCACAATTGATAACACTGATGGCGCACTGCCCATTGATTACACAGAAGTAACCATCTCTCGCATTCTCTTTCGTAATGGACAGAGCGAATACCAAATTAATGGCGAAGCATCACGCCTTCTCGATATCCAAGAACTCTTAAGCGATTCAGGAATTGGTCGCGAGATGCATGTGATCGTTGGCCAAGGCCAGCTCGATGCCATCTTGATGGCAACTCCCGAAGAGCGTCGCGGATTTATTGAAGAAGCAGCCGGAGTTCTTAAGCATCGCAAACGTAAAGAGAAGGCGATTCGTAAGCTGGATTCGATGCAAGCAAACCTTGCACGCATCAACGACCTTACCGTCGAACTCCGTCGCCAGCTTCGCCCTCTGGGTAAGCAAGCAGAAGTTGCCAAGAAGGCGGCAACGATTCAAGCAGATCTGCGCGATGCAAAGCTTCGCCTATTGGCCGATGATTACATCTCTCTTTCCAAGACTCTCGATGCTGAAGTAGCTGATGAGAATGCGCTACGTGAACGCCGCTCTCTGGTTGAAGGCGAACTCGACAAGGTGCGCAGACGCGAAGAAGAGCTCGATGCACAATCTGCATTTGAGAGCCCACTACTTATTAAGGCGCAAGAGAATTTCTATTCACTGAGTGCACTTCGTGAAAAGTTCCGCGGAACTCAATCACTGGCACAAGAGCGTTCACGTTTTCTTGCAGAAGAGGCAGAAGAAGCACGCAGTGCAGGTCGCGATCCAGAAAGTTTGGATCAAGAAGCAGCAGCCCTTCGCCAAGAGGAGGCTCAACTTCGCGGAGCAGTATTAGAGGCGCAGAACGCACTTGCACGATCAACCACAGCACTTGCAACAGCAGAAGCAGCACTGAAGGCTGAAGAAGACACTATTGCAGCTGCGATGCGCGCTATTGCAGATCAACGCGAAGGCACAGCGCGCCAAGAAGGTCATATCAAATCTCTTGCAGCTCGACTTGATGCAATCACTGAGGAAATTTCTCGTCTGCAAGCAGCGCGAGCAGAAGCACAATCACGTGTTGATTCTGCAAAGGGCGATTATGCAAAGTTTGAGATGGAGATTGGTAACGCTGATGCTGGCGAACAAGGCCTTGACTCTCAATTCCAAGGAGCAAAGAACGCCCTTGAATCATCGAAAAAGGCACACACTGAATTAGTTGATGCAGAACGAGCTGCAGATCGTGAGCGCAATTCGACTGAATCCAAGTTAGACGCAATGCGCATTACCTCCAGCTCTCGCGATGGTGCAGCAGCGCTCATTAAAGATTCTCGTGGAGTTCAGATACTTGGAAGCATTGCATCGCTCATTCAGATTGATTCTGGATGGGAAGCGGCAACTGCTGCAGCACTGGGTTCACTTGCAGATGCTGTTGTTGTTAAGGATCTCTCATCTGCAGTCAGCGCATTGACAACTCTTCGCAGTGAAAACTTAGGTCAAGCTGATGTGTTGGTCTATGAACCAGGACAACGTGCTGGGGGAGAGACTCCTGCAGGTCAGACCTCACTTCTGAGCCATGTGCGCTCAACGCAAATTACAGAACTTCTTGCCTCACTCCTAGCAACAACTGTTGTTGCCGATAGCGCACGTGGGGCTGAATCAATTCTTGCCCAGCATCCACATGTCACAGTGGTAACGCGTGATGGCGATGTCATTACCTCACACCGTGCACGTGGTGGATCGTCATCATCTACATCTCTTATCGAAATCAAGGCGCTGATAGAAGAGCTTGCAACAAAGCTGGAAGATCTCAACCACAAGTGCGATCGCCTTAAATTTGAAATCTCCACAGCAGCAACCGATGTTGATGCAAAGCAAGCAGCATTTGATGCAGCGCTAGGCAAACTCAATGAATCTGATGCTCGCATTGCAGCACTTACAGAACAACTTGCTGTTTCAGGACAGAATATTAAATCTGCAACTGCTGAGGTTGAACGCTTATCTACTGCCATCAATGAAGCCTCTGCAGCAAAATCACGTGATGAGAATGAACTCTCCATTGCATCGAATCAGATGCAGAATCATGGTGAGATTACTGAGCCAGATCATGCTCATGCTGAATCGCTGCGCAATGAAGTCTCTAACTCGCGCACAACAGAAGTTGAAGCTCGCCTTGCTGTGCGCACATCGGAAGAGCGCGTTGCATCTATTGCAGCACGTGCACTTGCACTGGAGGAATCAGCACGCGCTGAACGCGAAGCATCTGAACGCGCCGTATCGCGCCGTGGAGCACGAGCACGTGGCGCAGTTATCTCTCAAGCAATTGCAGAGGCTGCCTATGAAGCACTCATCAATATTGAGCGTTCTATTGCTAAGGCTCAGGTGGAGCGATCACGACTTGAAACAGCTCGCACAGATCGTGAAGGTGAGACTCTCACAGTTCGTGCGCGTAATCGCATACTTACTCAAGAGCTTGATCAACTTACATCTAGCGTTCACCGCGATGAGATTGCCCGCGCCGAACAACGTATGCGCGTTGAAGCTCTTCAGACCAAGGCTGTGGAAGAGCTAGGAATAGATATTCCAACTCTGATCTCTGAATATGGTCCAGATAAAGATGTTCCTACATTTATTGAAACTGAGTCTGGTGAGATTGTTGCTACCGAACTCATCCCATATCGCCGCGATCAACAGGAAAAGCGCCTTGCTGCAACTGAGCGATCACTGACGCTACTTGGAAAGATTAACCCTCTTGCTCTTGAAGAATACAACGCACTCGAAGAGCGTTTGAAGTTCTTGGCAGAACAGCTTGAAGACCTCAAGCGCACTAAGAAGGATCTGCTGGATATCATCAAGGAAGTCGATGATCGCGTGCAGCAGATCTTTATGGAAGCGTTTGAAGAAGTAGCAGAACACTTTAAAGATATCTTCTCTCGCCTCTTCCCTGGTGGAGATGGTCGCCTCTTCCTGACTAACCCTGATGATTTGCTCAACACTGGTGTTGATGTTGAAGCGCGTCCACCAGGAAAGCGCATTAAGCGTCTATCTCTTCTCTCAGGTGGTGAGAAGTCTTTGACTGCTGTTGCAATGCTCGTTGCAATCTTTAAAGCGCGCCCTAGCCCGTTCTATGTGCTTGATGAAGTAGAAGCAGCTCTCGATGATGTCAACCTTGGACGCTTGCTCACAATCTTTGAAGAACTTCGAGAGAGTTCACAGTTGATCATCATTACTCACCAGAAGCGCACGATGGAGATTGCTGATGCTCTCTATGGCGTGACGATGCGCGGTGATGGCGTGACTGAAGTTATCTCGCAGCGGCTTCGCGAATCTGAAACTGCCTAACCTTATTAAGGTCTAAGTGATGGGTCTCTTTAACCGGTTAATAGCCAAAGTTCGTGGCACCTCTACAGCCTCCGCCCTTGATTGGAATGAGATTGAGGTTGAACTTCTTGCCTCTGATTTAGGACCAGCACTTGTCACAGAGTTAGTTGTGGCTGCAAAGAAGATGCGCGGTGATGATGCAGAAGCTGCGATTAAGGAAATCCTTTCATCAAAGCTTTCAACTAAATCACGAACGCTGAGCAGCGACCTTGCCACCAATGTCATCATGGTCGTTGGTGTGAATGGAACGGGAAAGACCACATCGGTGGCAAAGCTTGCAACTCTTCTGCACAGTAAAGGTGACTCAGTCACACTGGCTGCAGCCGATACTTTTCGTGCCGCAGCGGTAGATCAACTCACCACATGGGGTCAGCGCATCGGCATTGAAGTCATTGCTGGCAAGGAAGGCGCAGAGCCTGCATCGGTTGCATTCGATAGCGTCAAACGAGCGGTGGAAATCGGCAGCAAGTACTTAATCGTTGATACAGCAGGCCGTCTTCACAACAAGAGTGATCTCATGGCAGAACTAGAAAAGGTGAAGCGCGTGATTGAAAAGGGTGCACCACTTGCTGAAGTTCTCTTAGTTATTGATGGCACCACAGGACAAAATGGATTAGCTCAAGCAAAGATATTTAGTGAGGCTGTTGAAGTAACAGGACTTATCGTCACTAAGCTCGATGGAAGTGCCAGAGGGGGAGTTGCTCTCGCGATTGAGAGCGCCTTGGACATTCCGATTAAGTTCATTGGGACAGGGGAGTCAGCTGGGGATTTTGCCGCCTTTGAGCCCGATTCCTACATAGAGGGCCTGCTGGCGTAACGCATATGTAACACAAGGGGCGATTTTGTGACGCGGCCTTAACCTGAGAATCCTTTCAATGTAACCCGGCTGATGCATCTTTGCGCCATCTCAACGACGAGTACCCCTCATCTTTGGAAATGGAATTAGATATGGAAGACGTAGTTCTTAACGGCGGTGACACCGCATGGATGTTAGCTAGTACAGCACTTGTACTACTCATGACTCCAGGTTTGGCATTCTTCTATGGAGGAATGGTTCGCACCAAGAGCGTGCTCAATATGATGATGATGTCGATGGTGACAATGGGAATCGTCAGCGTGCTCTGGGTTATCTATGGTTTTGAATTAGCCTTCGGTCATTCATCAGATTCACCGTGGTTTGGTGGAATCGGATTTAGCGGCCTTGGCGGGATGGTAAATGAGCTCACCAATAATGGTGGCGTCTATCCAATTCCTGTCCTTGTCTTTGCAGCATTCCAGTTGATGTTTGCGATCATCACTCCAGCACTTATCTCAGGTGCTATTGCAGATCGTGCAAAGTTCTCAGCATGGGCGATTTTTGTTGCCATCTGGTCAACGATTGTCTACTTCCCAGTTGCTCACTGGGTATTCGCATTCGGCAATAAGGTCGGCGACACAGTCACAAGCACCGGTTACCTTGCAGGTAAAGGTCTCGAAGACTTCGCAGGTGGAACGGCGGTACATATCAACGCAGGAGCTGCAGGCCTTGCCTTAGCAATAGTTCTAGGTAAGCGCATCGGATGGCGCAAAGAATCAATGCGCCCTCATTCACTTCCATTAGTAATGCTTGGTGCGGGTCTCTTGTGGTTTGGTTGGTTTGGATTTAACGCTGGATCTTCTCTTGCTGCTAATGGCATTGCTGGCCTTGCATTTATGAATACTCAAGTTGCAGCAGCTGGCGCAGTTCTTGGCTGGTTGCTCGTTGAAAAGATTCGCAACGGTCATGCAACATCATTGGGCGCTGCATCTGGCGCTGTTGCAGGACTTGTTGCAATCACACCAGCCTGTGCATTCGTAGCTCCATGGGCTGCAGTTGTTATCGGCATCATCGCTGGAATCCTCTGCTCATTGGCAGTGGGACTTAAGTACAAGTTCGGCTTTGATGATTCACTCGACGTCGTAGGTGTGCACCTCGTAGGCGGTATCTGGGGCTCACTTTCTATCGGTCTCTTCGGCACACACGTGGTTAACAGCATCGGTCTCGATGGAATCTTCTACGGGGGAGGAACCGATCTTTTAGTTAAGCAATCCCTTGGTGTTGGACTTGTTGCCGCATATTCATTCATCGTAACTCTGATTATTGGTTTTGCGATCGAGAAGACAATCGGCTTCCGTGTCTCACGTGAGGTTGAAATCGAAGGCATCGACCTCAAGGAACATGCTGAATCCGCATACGAATTAGCAAGCTCATCACGTGGAGGTGCATCACTATGAAGTTAATTACCGCAATTCTCAAACCGTTTAAGTTAGATGAAGTAAAAGAGGCTCTGCAGGCTGCAGGCATTACAGGTATGACTGTCTCGGAGGCCAGTGGTTTTGGTCGTCAGCGTGGACATACAGAGGTCTATCGGGGTGCGGAATACACCGTGGATCTTGTACCAAAGGTCCGTCTTGAAGTTCTTGTTGACGATAAGGATGCGGCATCAGTAGTAGATGTCATTGTCAAAGCTGCGTCAACAGGTTCCATCGGAGATGGAAAGGTTTGGACTACTCCTGTAGATCAGGTTGTTCGTGTGCGCACGGGCGAAAAAGGACCTGACGCTATCTAAGTAGTGCAAACAAACTAAGATTGGCGATATGGGGACGAGAGAAAGACGCACTAGGTCTAACGAGGGCGACCTGCTTCTTTCTTCTCTCTTCAATGACAGTAGTGCCAATCCAGATGAGGTAGCTATCGCCGCGGTCGGAGGTTTCGGCCGCGGCGAACTCTCGCCAGGTTCAGATTTAGATATTGTCATTATTCACACCGGAGCACTTGATGAGAAAGAGCTATCTGATCTCGTCAATAAGATTCTCTACCCACTGTGGGATAAGAATGTAAAGATTGATCACTCAGTTCGCACGCGCTCCGAGATGCGCGATGCAGCAGAGGCTGATCTTAAAGTCGCCCTAGGTTTACTCGATATCCGTCATATCTGTGGAAATGTTGATTTGGTTGATGCTGTCCAAGTAGATGCTCTTGAATCCTGGCGCAAGAATTCCAAGTCTCGCCTTTCTGAACTCGAAGATTCCCTGTTAGAACGCCACCAACGAGTGGGAGAGCTTGCATACCTACTTGAGCCAGATCTGAAAGAGGCGCGAGGTGGATTGAGAGATATCACTGCACTGCGTGCAATCCATCGTTCATCTGTCATTGCTGTTCCTATTGAACGCATTAGCGTCGCTGAATCCATCCTTGCCAATGTCCGCGAAGCACTTCATGTGGTCAGCGGTCGTGACAAAGATCGCCTGCTCTTTCAAGAACAAGATAAAGTTGCAGAACATCTTGGTTATGCCGACGCTGATGCGTTGATGAGTGATGTTGCTCAGGCCGCACGTTCTGTTGATTACTTGTTAGAATCCACCTGGTACCGAATTAAACATAAAGGCAGAGACAGTGCAGGGCGTTTTTTCAAGCGATCTCGCTCCACAGCACTGTCTCGAGACATCACCATTTCCAATAAAGAGGTTGTTATTAGTGCGGATGCAGATTTTGCACTGGATCCGGTCATTGGATTGCGCGCTGCAGCATCTGCCGCTCAATTAGGGCTTCCGATCTCTATGGATTCGCTAGAGCGACTATCTGAAAGTTTGAGCAGTGGCATTGGATTACTCACCAATCCTTGGCCACGTGATGCACGCGAGAATTTGATTACTCTCATCGGTGCTGGCTCTTCCATGGTGCAAATCTTTGAAGCCCTGGATCAAGAAGAGATCATTTTCCATTGGATACCGGAGTGGAGAGCAGTTCGCTCATTGCCGCAGCGCAATGTTCTCCATCGCCACACAGTCGATCGCCATATGGTGGAAACGGCTGTGCAGGCAGCAGCGTTGACAAGACAAGTACACCGCCCAGATATTCTTCTTTTCAGCGCACTCTTTCACGATATTGGTAAAGGAACAGAGGAAGACCACTCGGATCGTGGCGAACGACTTATTGAGCCACTGGCAAAGCGCATTGGTTTTTCCGGCGAAGATGTTGAGACGATTAAGTTGCTCGTTAAACACCACTTACTACTTTCTGCGACTGCAACTCGTCGTGATCTCGATGATCCGGCAACTATCGCATCCGTTGTTGAGGTCATCCCCAATCTTCAGGCGCTCGAGCTATTACATGCGCTGAGCATCGCCGATGGTGAAGCAACAGGACGTGCTGCGTGGACTGACTGGAAAGCCTCCCTTGTTGCAGACTTAGTAAAGCGCGTTGCTCTAGCGATTACAGATAACACAGTTGCTTTGCAGCCTGAACTCACAGTAGACCAACGCGTGAAGGCAGATTCTGGCGCACTTGCCGTATCGATTGAAGATCGCGATAGCGTCTATGCAATTGAAATTGTGGTTCCAGATAAGACTGGTTTGCTGTCGATTGTGGCAGGAGTGCTTAATCTTCTGCGTCTTGATGTCAGATCTGCTCGGACGAAATCTCATGGAAATTCAGCTGTCATGGAGTGGATTGTTATTCCAGATCCTCATGCGCCTGCACTGACTGAGAAAACTCTTCACCGCGAACTCGAGGAAGCGCTTCGCAACAAGAGTTCTTTGGCCCAGCGCATCGAAGAACGTATTCAGGCATATGCACAGTTGCCAACCATCCCTGTTCCAGACCCTGTTATTGAGACTTTCCTAGACGCCGCTACCGATGCCACCATTATCGAAGTACGAAGTCATGACAGGCCAGCACTTCTCTTTGGAATTGGTGACACGATCACTCGTAGCAATATCGATATTCGCTCTGCAATCGTCACAACCTTGGGAGCCGAAGCTATCGATACCTTGTATGTCACAGAGATCGGTGGGGGACCGCTCAGCCCTGAACGCGCAGAAGAAGTAGCAACCAGATTGCGCGCTGCCCTGAAGTAGAGTTCCACCACTATGTTCGACTCACTCTCCAGCAAATTCGCCGGCGCCTTTAGCGCTCTGCGTTCGCGTGGAAAGATTTCTGAGAAAGATATCGACGCCACTACAGCCGATATTCGTCAGGCGTTGCTTGAAGCCGACGTTGCACTCGAAGTAGTCGAAAGCTTTACGCAAGCAGTTCATCAGAAATCAATTGATGTCCTACCGACTCTTCAGTCAGGTACAAATCAGGCACAAGCGATCTTTGATGTTGTAAACCAAGAGCTCACCGAAATTCTCGGTGGGGGAGCTCGTCGTGTGCGCTTAGCGAAGAATCCACCCACCGTGATCATGCTGGCGGGTCTGCAAGGTGCGGGTAAGACAACACTTGCTGCAAAGCTTGCTAAGTTCTATAAGGATCAGGGCGATACACCAATCCTTGTTGCTTCCGACCTTCAGCGCCCTAATGCAGTTAACCAACTTCAAGTAGTCGGTGAATCTGCAGGTGTTCCTGTCTTTGCTCCCGAACCAGGCAATGGCGTGGGCAATCCAGTGCAAGTTGCCCAAGATGGCATCGCATTTGCCAAGTCAAAACTTCATAACATCGTCATCGTTGATACTGCAGGTCGTTTAGGTGTTGATGAAGAACTGATGAAGGAAGCAATTGCGATTCGTGATGCAGTAAAGCCAGATGAAATCCTCTTTGTTGTCGATGCCATGATTGGCCAAGATGCTGTGCGCACAGCCAAGGCGTTCCAAGATGGCGTTGGCTTTGATGGCGTAGTGCTGACAAAGCTCGATGGTGATGCGCGTGGCGGTGCCGCACTTTCTATTGCAGCACTTACTGGCCGTCCCATCATGTTTGCATCCACGGGTGAGAAGCTTTCAGATTTCGATATTTTCTATCCCGACAGAATGGCCTCACGCATTCTTGGCATGGGAGATGTTGCAACGCTTGCAGAACAGGCAAAGAAGGCATTTGATGGAGATTCTGCAAAGAAGCTGGAAGATAAATTTATTGCTGGTGAGGACTTCACGCTCGATGATTTCCTTGAACAGATAGAGGCGATGTCCAAGATGGGCTCCATGGGTAAGTTGCTGGGTATGTTGCCTGGCGCCGGTCAGATGAAGAAGCAGATTGATAATTTTGATGAATCAGAGATCACTCGCACGAAGGCGATTGTGCAGTCAATGACGCCGCTTGAACGTCGAGATCTCAAAGTACTGAACGGTTCACGTCGTGCTCGTATTGCGCTGGGATCTGGTCGCAAGGTTTCAGATGTGAATGCGCTGGTCGATAAATTCACAGCTGCGCAGAAGATGATGAAGCAGATGCGCAATGGTGGGGGAATGCCTGCTGGGATGGCGCTGCCACCGGGAATGCCGCCAATGCCGCAAGGCCCAAAGAGGCCAGCCCCGATTCAGAAGAAGAAGTCGAAGTCCGGAAACCCCGCTAAACGAGCGTTGGAAAACGGCTGATTTCCACATTGTGAGCGTAACTGGCAAGATTAGCCACCTGTTACAGGGCCCTCTACCCCGGTAACAATCCAATCCACAGTTGGACCTCTTGGCTACGCACCCCGCTGTAGCGAATTGGTACGACACACTTTTTAGGAGCACTACTTCTTTGTCAACAAAAATTCGTTTAATGCGCATGGGAAAAATTCGCACACCTTATTACCGCATTGTTATTACAGATTCACGCAAGGCACGTAACGGACTCTCTATTGAAGAGATCGGTCGCTACGTTCCAGGCCAAGAGCCATCAATCATCGAAGTTAATTCAGAGCGTGCTCTGTACTGGCTCGGTGTTGGTGCACAACCAACAGAGGCTGTAGAGGCGATTCTGAAGGTGACTGGCGATTGGCAGAAGTTCAAGGGTCTTCCAGGAACTGAAGGCACGCTGAGATTCGCAGCTCCAAAGCCTGCAAAGAGTGTTGCATATGAAGCAGCTGTTAAGGCTGCTGCTGCAGAACCTGCAGAAGGTGCAACAACTTTGAAGAAGAAGGCACAAGAGAAGCTTGCTGCTAAGTCAGCACCTGCTGTTGAAGAAGTTGTAGTTGCAGCACCTGTTGCTGAAGCTGTTGCGGAAGAGACACCAGTTGTTGAAGCAGTTACTGAAGCAGCTGTTGAAGCAGTAGTTGAAGAGACTCCTGCAGTAGAAGCTGTTGCTGAAGAAGCACCTGTAGCGGAAACTCCTGCTGAATAATGATTGATGAAGCTCTCGAACATCTCGTAAAGGGAATCGTTGATAACCCTGACGATGTCAATGTCAAAGAGAAGACACACCGTCGTGGCACTACGCTCGAAGTTCGTGTTAATCC
>JBDLSZ010000052.1:0-71010 GCA_039799305.1 Actinomycetota bacterium | reverse complement strand
CCAGGTGCTGGAAAGCTCACACTCTCATTCGTTCCTGAAGATGGATCAGCCCCACAAGAGTTTGAAGTCTTTAACTTCGAATCATCAGGTGTGGCAATGGCGATGTATAACGTTGATGATTCCATCCGTGACTTTGCACGTGCATCCCTAAATTACGGACTTCTTCGCAAGTTCCCTGTTTATCTTTCAACAAAGAACACAATCCTTAAGGCATATGACGGACGTTTTAAAGATATCTTCGAAGAGATCTACCAAGCAGAGTTCAAGGCTGAATTTGAAGCTGCAGGAATTTGGTATGAGCACCGCCTTATCGATGACATGGTTGCGATGTCACTTCGTATGGAAGGTGGCTATGTCTGGGCTTGTAAGAATTACGACGGCGATGTTCAGTCAGATACCGTCGCACAGGGCTATGGCTCACTTGGTTTGATGACATCTGTATTGATGACTCCAGATGGAAAAGTCTGTGAATCAGAGGCTGCTCACGGAACAGTGACACGTCACTACCGTGATCACCAGGCTGGAAAGGCAACATCGACAAACCCGATCGCATCTATCTTCGCGTGGACTCAAGGCCTTGCCCACCGCGCAAAGCTTGATAACAACGCAGAGCTTGCGAAGTTCTCAAAGACTCTGGAGCAGGTATGTATTCAGACAGTGGAACAAGGAAAGATGACAAAAGATCTCGCACTTCTGATCTCAAAGACTGCGCCTTATCAAACTACGGAAGAGTTCCTTAACTCCATCGATGAAAATCTTAAGAAAGCGATGGCTTAAAGCTTCGGCTTAAGAAAGCCTATGGATCAGAACCCTGGTGCGATTGCGCTCGTAGGTTCTGGTGAATATTCAGTACAGATGCAGGAGCTGGAAACACAGCTTCTGCATCGTGCTATTTCTAGAGGTAAGAAAAATAGATTTATACAGATCCCCACTGCCTCCTCACATGAAGGTGATGCAAGCCGTGCGAAGTGGAAGCGTTTAGGGCAAGAGCAATCAGATCGCATTGGAAGTGAATGCATTTACCTGCCTATTCATGAACGTGAAGATGCGTTCAATAAAGAGTTTGTAGAAAACATTAGTGGTGCAGGGTTGATCTACTTCTCTGGGGGAGATCCACATCGCGTTGCCGAAATTTATCGAGACTCACCTGTCTGGGAAGCAATCGTTGCGCAGTGGAAGAGCGGAACCTCCTTGGCTGGATGCTCAGCAGGTGCAATGGCCTTTGGTGGAAGCATCATGGGCTTGCGCCGTTCTCACCATAGCGAAGGCCTTGCTCTGCTTCCCGATATCGAAGTCATTCCTCACTATGACAAGATGCTTGGCTGGTTACCTGATCGCGTTGCAGCCTTTATTGCTCAAAGTGTTACAAGAGGAACTCTGCTTGGAATTGATGAGAACACCGCTCTTGTTCTTACCGATGCGTGGCGAAAATATGGTCGCGGCAAAGTGCACGTGTTACGAGGTTCGTTAGATTTTGAGGAATAAAAAACCCGCCGCAGTGATGCGACGGGCTTTTTAGTATGTAGGAGTTAGTTAATGCGTAGACCTGTTGTTGAATCAAAGAGGTGTACTGCACCTGCAACGTTTGCCACTGTGACTGTCTGACCAGCCTTAGGTGGATTCTTTGGATCCCAGCGAACAATTACTTGAACGCCTTCTTCTGTAGAGTTTGCAAACTTCACATTGCTATCTGCAGGCTTTCCATAGACGAATGCATCTGAGCCAAGTTCTTCAACAACTTCAACAAGAACGTGGAAGCCCTTATCTGCAGGGACCCAACCTTCTGGACGAATACCTACTGTGACAGATGAGCCAGCAGATGCTGGAACATCGATATTGAGATCTCCGAGTTGAGCCTTTCCGCCTGAAACTGGAGCGGTGAGAAGGTTCATTGCTGGAGAGCCGATGAAGCCTGCAACGAATGCATTAGCTGGCTTATCGTAAAGATTACGTGGTGTATCAACTTGCTGAAGCAAGCCATCCTTAAGAACTGCAACGCGATCACCCATGGTCATAGCTTCAACCTGGTCGTGTGTTACGTAGACAGTGGTGATTCCAAGGCGACGCTGCAACGCAGCAATCTGTGTACGAGTTGCAACGCGCAACTTCGCATCAAGGTTTGAAAGTGGTTCATCCATCAAGAACACCTGAGGTTCGCGAACAATCGCACGACCCATTGCAACGCGCTGACGCTGACCACCTGAAAGAGCCTTTGGCTTGCGCTCTAGGTATGGCTCGAGGTCTAGCAACTTTGCTGCTTCGCGCACTCGTTTATCGCGTTCTGCTTTATCGATGCCTGCGATCTTCAGTGCGAAGCCCATGTTCTCTGCAACAGTCATATGTGGGTAAAGCGCATATGACTGGAAGACCATCGCGATATCGCGATCTTTTGGTGCAACGTTTGTGACGTCACGATCTCCGATAAGAACTCGACCACCGTCGATCTCTTCAAGGCCTGCCAACATACGAAGTGATGTTGACTTACCGCAACCTGATGGTCCAACAAGAACAAGGAACTCTCCATCTGCGACGGTGAGGTTGAGCTTGTCTACTGCAGGAGCTGTTGTGCCTGGGTAGATACGTGATGCATTTTCGAATACAACTGATGCCATTTTTTACATTTCCTTATCCGGGCAGGTACGTGCCCGACGGTCCGAGGATGAAGGTGCTGGTCGGTTGACCAGCGTGCGTAAGGCTATGTCACAGGGGAGCGTTTAGGAAGTGCCTTCGGTAGACTTCTCACATCATGGAAAGCCACCCCCCGGGATCTATCTTCTCTGCCATAGCCCTTGTCGTCGCCCTCATCTTTCTCGGAGCCCTCTTTGTCGCAGCCGAGATTGCCCTGATCTCCCTGCGCGAGAGCCAGATTAAACAGTTAGCTACCAAAGGTAAGCGCGGGGCAAAGGTTGCCGAAGTTGCAGCAAACCCCAACAGACTCTTAGCGGCCCTTCAAGTGGGAGTAACTGTCACAGGATTTCTCTCTGCAGCCCTTGGCGCGGAAAAACTTGGCGTCTATGTCATCCCGTGGCTTGAAGATCTCGGAATATCTCCAAAGTCGGCAGGTACAACATCACTCATCGGCGTCACACTCATCATTGCTTACTTCTCACTCGTATTCGGTGAGCTTGTTCCTAAACGCGTGGCTCTCTATCGCGCCGAAGAGATTGCACTTGCCTCTGCAGGAGTTGTGCAGGTACTGACCAACTTATTCCGCCCAATAATCTGGATACTTTCGCATTCAACAAGCATTGTCGTGCGAATCTTCGGCATCGATCCAAAAGAACAACGTGCGCAGATTTCTGAAGAAGAGCTCCTTGATCTCGTTGCAGGACATGCTGCCCTTACCGATGAAGAACGTGACATCGTTGAGGAAGTATTTAATGCATCAGAGCGACAGGTGCACGAAGTTATGGTTCCGCGTACTGAAGTAGATTTTATGGATGCATCCCTTACCGTGAGCAAAGCGATTGCGCTCGCAATTGAAAAAGCACATTCACGATACCCGGTTGTGCGCGGATCATCGGATGAGGTGATCGGATTTATTCATGTGCGCGACCTGCTTGATACATCACTTGCAAATTCCAATGCAAAGATTCAAGAACTTGCGCGCAATATTATGTATTTACCTGGAACCAAGGGAATCCTGCCTGCGCTCACTGAGATGCGAAATCAACGTCAACATGTAGCGATTGTTCTCGATGAATATGGCGGAACAGATGGAATTGTTACCCTCGAAGATCTTGTCGAGACCCTTATCGGCGATATTCGCGATGAATATGATGGCGATGAGAAAGAGGTCTCACTCGAATCACACACTGGAGACTTCGAAATTGATGGCCTCATCTCCCTTGAAGACCTCTTGGAGCAGACAGGAATTGAACTCCCTGAAGGGCCATATGAAACTGCAAGCGGTTTTGTCATGCATTTCCTGGGGCGAATTCCCGTTATTAGCGACATTGTTGGCGTTAACGGTGTCCGAATCACAGTGCTTTCTATGGAAGGAAAGCGCGCTGGCCGATTATTGATCTCGCGTAACTACTAAGTCATGCGAGAATTACAACTATGAAGCGCGTTCTCTCTGGCATTCAGCCAACCAGTGATTCTTTCCACCTGGGAAATTATCTTGGCGCTGTAAAGCAGTGGGTTGAACTCCAAGATGGTCACGATGCCTTCTACTGCATCGTTGATCTCCACGCGCTCACCATCGAAACAGATCCTGCGCTGCTTCGTAAGCGCACATTGGCATCTGCGGCGCAACTTCTCGCTCTTGGAATTTCTCCAGATAAGTCCACACTCTTTGTGCAGTCACAAGTTCCTCAGCACAATCAATTGGGATGGATCATGGAGTGCCTGACTGGTTTTGGTGAAGCAAGTCGCATGACCCAATTTAAAGATAAGTCTTCTAAGGCTGGTGCAGATTCTGCTCGCGTGGGCCTCTTTACCTATCCAATGTTGCAAGCCGCAGACATCCTTCTCTATCAAGCACACTTCGTACCTGTTGGTGAAGATCAACGTCAACACATCGAACTCACTCGCGATTTAGCGGGACGTTTTAATGCGCGATACGGACAAACGTTCCAATTACCTGAGGCTTATATTTTAAAGACTGCTGCGAAGATTAACGATATTCAAGAGCCCACTGCAAAGATGAGTAAGTCTGCAGGATCGGCTGCAGGCGTTATTGAAATCATGGATACACCAGAGGCAAACTTAAAGAAGATTAAGAGTGCGATGACCGATGCAGGGCGCGAAGTGAAGTATGACGTTGCACAAAAGCCTGGCATTAGTAATCTCCTGACTATTCATTCAGCCCTATCGGGCCGCACGATCGCCGAGCTCGAGAATGAGTTTGATGGCAAGGGTTATGGGGACTTTAAGGCAGCTGTTGCAGATGTGGTCGTTGAATACTTACGCCCCATCCGCGCGCGGGCAATGGAGCTACTAGAAGATGAGAAGCATCTACTTCAGATCTTGCATCAAGGTTCTGAGAAAGCACGCACCGTTGCGCAAGGAACGATTGAAACCACCTATAAGAATTTAGGCGTGGTTCTCTAATGAAGATTCGCTCCATCCTCCTTGCAGTAGTGCTTGGGGCATCACTTGTCTCAGCACCTGCTCACGCTGTAACTCAACTCAGCGTGGGAGTCGCCTATGACATTGGAGGCCGTGGCGATAAATCCTTTAACGATGCATCTGCCGCAGGACTTGAGAAGGCTCAGAAGCAATTCGATTTTAACCTTGAAGCAGTAGTGACCGATGGAACAAGCACTGATCGTGAAAAACGCATTCGCTCACTGATTACAAAGAAGTGCAATCCCATTGTTGCAATAGGTGCTGGATACGCAGCAACTTTGCAAGCACTTGCAGTTGAATTTCCCAACACTCAATTTGCAATCATTAATGATGCAAGCGTTGCAGCACTGAATGTGACCTCAGTTGTGTTTGCTGATACTCAAGGTGCCTACCTCGCAGGTTTTAGTGCAGCTCAAGTAAGCAAGAGCGGCAAAGTTGCCATGATTGCCAATCCTGAGCAAGCAGATCTCTATAAGGATGGCTTCTCGGCCGGAGTATTTGCCAGCAAGAAGAAAGTGATTCCAATCGTTAAATATGTCTCGGGTTCATACTCTGTTGCAACTAGCCAGGTCCTGGATGCTGGCGCGGATGTAGTTTTCGCAGCCACTCATGGTTCGAACTCAGAAATCTTTAAGGTAATCGTTGCTCGCAATGCGAAGAAGAAAGGTTCAAATATTGGGCTTATTAATATTGAACCCGATCAATACATCACGGTGACAAGTGCTACAAAGAAGTTCCTCTTTGCATCTGTGGTCAAGCGCGTTGATAAAGCGATTTACGATGTCATTGCACTGTCTGCAGCGAAGAAGGCCTACCTCGATATCCTCGATGGGGATGCAGGTATTTATGGCCGTCGCTATGGCATTACAGGCGGGGGAATTGAGTTCACTATTCGCTCAAAGGAGCTTGCAGCGCTCAGTGATTCGATCAACGTGGCGGCTGCTACAGCGGAGAAAATCCTCGCATAGCTTTCAAGTTCAACTTGAGAGTTTTCTCAATTGTTACATGCCACACCCTCTAAATAAGCGTCATTTTTTTACCATTTTCACCCCTAACTACTAGGCTCACCAATACAGAAACACTCAATTATTCCTTGGAGGAAACCTTGAAGAAGACACTTAAGTTTGTAGCAGTTTTCGCTGCTGCAGCACTTGCATTCGGTGCAGCTCCAGCTGCAACTGCGTCAACACCAACAAAGGCATGTCTTGCACTAGATACAGGCGGCGTTGACGACAAGTCATTTAACGCATCAGCATGGGCAGGCGCACAGGCTGCAGCTAAGGCAGATAAGAACATCACTGCTAAGTATCTTGCTGCAACAACAGATGCTGATTACGCACCAAACATTAAGAAGCTTGTAGACGAGAAGTGCAACATCATCATTGGCATTGGCTTCCTTATCAACAACGCAATCGTTGCAGCTGCTAAGGCAAACCCAACAGTTCACTTTGCAATCGTTGATCAGGATGGCGAAGACCATGGTGCAGACGGATCTGTCTACCCAGGAACAAAGTTTGCTAACTTGAAGCCACTTCAGTTCTCAACAAACGAATCAGCTTTCCAAGCTGGTTACGTAGCAGCTGGCGTTTCAAAGACCGGCAAGGTTGCAACATACGGCGGACTTAACATTCCACCAGTCACAATCTTCATGGATGGTTTTGCTAAGGGCGTTGCGCACTACAACAAGGTCAAGGGCAAGACAGTCACAGTTCTTGGTTGGGATACAGCTAAGAAGGACGGAACATTCGTCGGTGGCTTCTCAGATTCAGCTAAGGCACTTCAGATCTCTAAGAACTTCGAGCAGCAGGGTGCAGATGTAATCTTCCCAGTTGCTGGTGGACTTGGTGGAGCAACAGCTGGTAACTCAATGACTTCAAAGAAGTCAGTAGTTATCTGGGTTGATACAGATGGTTACGTTGCAGCACCTCAGTACAAGTCAGTTCTTCTTACATCAGTAGTTAAGGGTGTTGGAACTTCTGTCGGGGCTGTAATCAAGGACGAAGCAAACGGAAAGTTCTCATCAACAGGTTACAACGGTAACCTCAAGAATGCAGGAACATTCCTTGCTTCATACCATGACTTGATCCGTAAGGTTCCTACAGCACTTCGTACCGAAGTTACAAAGCTCGGTAACGATATCCGCAGTGGAAAGGTTTCAGCTAAGTAATTAGTTGACCAATCAGTTATAAGGACTGGGCTAGCACTTCGGTGCTAGCCCAGTTTTATTTTCAATAAACTTTGTAAAGTGCGGTAAAACTAGTAGATTTGCACACATGTCCCTCGAATTGCGCGGTATCACCAAGCGCTTTGGGTCCCTCACCGCAAATGATGGAATTGATCTTGCAGTAGGTGATGGAGAGATTCACGCAATCCTTGGTGAAAACGGTGCCGGCAAATCAACACTCATGAACATTGTGTATGGCTTACTCGCTCCCGATGAGGGAACGATTAGCGTTGATGGAAAAGTTGTCACGATTGATTCACCACTGGATGCACTCGCTGCAGGTATCGGCATGGTTCATCAGCACTTCATGTTGATTCCAGTCTTTACTGTCGCAGAAAACATTGTTTTGGGGCATGAGAAAACTAAAGGTCCTGGGCTACTAGATCTTGAATCGGCACGTGAAGAAATCTTGCGTGTCTCAGCTGAATACAATTTTGATATCGATCCTGATGCACTTGTCGAGAATCTCCCGGTTGGACTGCAGCAGCGCGTTGAAATTATTCGAGCGCTGATTTATGACGCAAAGGTATTGATTCTTGATGAACCGACTGCCGTTCTCACTCCACAAGAGACCGATGAGCTTCTGCGCAATATGAAGAAACTCAAAGCAAAGGGAACGTCAATTGTCTTTATCACTCACAAACTACGTGAGGTGAAGGAAGCAGCCGACAAGATCACCATTATTCGTCGAGGAAAAGTTGTCGGAACAGCCTCTCCGAGCGCTTCGCAAGAAGAACTCGCATCCCTCATGGTGGGTCGTCCGGTTTCGCTGGATGTTGAAAAGACAGCACCGCAACTAGGCAAAGTCATGCTCGATATTAAGAATCTTAATATTTCAGATCACACAGGTCGCACTCTAGTAAAAGATGTGTCGTTCGAGCTTCGCACAGGAGAGATACTCGCGGTGGCAGGAGTGCAAGGTAATGGGCAAACTGAATTAGCTGAAGCGATCGTGGGTCTGCAAGAGCATGTTCATGGCTCTATCTCACTCGACGGCGTTGACATCACCAAAGCATCTGTGCGCGAAGCACTGCATTCAGGAATTGCCTTCGTACCTGAATCACGTGAAGAGGATGGGCTTATTAGTTCATTTAGTATTGAAGAAAATCTCATTCTTGATCTTCATGATTTGCCTCCATATGCAAAGGGACCTGTTATCTCCCAGAGTGTTGTTTCGCAAGAAGCGCAAAAGCGCGTTGCTGAATTTGATATTCGAACTCAGTCAGCAAAGGACAGCGCATCATCGTTATCGGGAGGAAATAAGCAGAAAGTAGTTCTTGCCCGAGAACTATCACGTCCTGTGAAGCTGGTTGTGGCCTCTCAACCAACACGTGGTCTTGATGTTGGCTCTATTGAATTTGTGCATGAGCGCATCATTGCCGAGCGCGATGCAGGTCGAGCCGTACTTCTCTTCAGTACTGAACTTGATGAAGTTTCAGCTCTTGCAGATCGAATCGCTGTGATGTATCGCGGAGAATTTATTGCAATCGTTCCTGCAACTACTTCACGAGAAGATCTGGGTCTATTGATGGCAGGAGTGAAGCCATGAAGTTAAAGAAACTCATTCTTCCTGCTCTCTCATTCGCAATGGCGCTCTTCGTGGGTGGCTTACTTGTTGCACTCTCTGACTCCAAGGTGCTAGCACTTAAGGGCCAACCGCTTTCAATGATTGGCAAAGGATTCTCAACTGCAGCGGGTGCCTATTGGGCGCTTTTCCGTGGATCTATCTTTGATCCACAACTTGCAGAAGGACATTTCTTTCAAGGTTTCTATCCACTCTCTGAAACTCTTGTCGCTGCCTCTCCTTTGATTCTTACAGGTTTATCTGTGGCTCTTGCATTTCGCGCAGGGCTATTTAATATCGGTGCACAAGGACAATTTATTGCAGGCGCCATTGGGGCAAGCTGGATTGGTTTCACATTCGAGCTCCCCATTGTTATTCATGGAATTGCGGCAATTGCAGCAGCGATGCTCTTTGCAGGTCTGTATGGTGGTTTTGTTGGATTCCTTAAAGCTCGCACAGGTGCGCACGAAGTTATTGTGACAATCATGCTCAACTATGTTGCAGGGTATTTCTTGCTCTGGTTGCTCAGTACAACTGCATTCTTGCGTCCAGGTCGACAAGATCCACTGGCACCTGATGTGCGAGAGAGTGCGCAGTTGCCACACCTCTTTGGCCCTGACCTGCGCGCTAATTTTGGTTTCATTATTGCCTTAATAGCTGCTGCTGCAATCTGGTGGCTCCTCAGTCGCAGTACATGGGGATTTAGATTTCGCGCAGTTGGTGCAAATGCGGCAGCATCACGAACAGCAGGTATTTCAGTAGCCCGTGTGACAACCTCTGTAATGTTTATTGCAGGAGCACTTGCCGGTCTTGGCGGAGCAGTTCAGATTCTTGGATCAGAACCTGCGATGACTTCAGGTGTAGGTGGAAGTTTTGGCTTTGATGCAATCACTGTTGCACTTCTTGGTCGTGCAACACCTATCGGGACAGTCTTTGCAGCACTTCTCTTTGGCGCTCTTCGTGCTGGTGGGCTTACCATGCAGGCAAGCACGGAGACTCCACTCGATCTCGTCTTAGTTATCCAGGCGTTGGTAGTTCTCTTCATCGCAGCACCTGCACTAATTAAATCTCTCTTCCGTCTTAAGAACGTTGATGAAGGCGAAACTGTTGCCTCGAAGGGATGGAATGGCTAATGAGTACCGTTGAAGTGCGCGCACTCTCTGCGCCAGAACGTCGCCGCAAGCGCGGAATAATCACGATGGCAAGCCTTGGAGCTTTTGCACTTGCCATCTTTGGTCTGCTTCCAAAGACGGGACAACCTGTCACCTATAGCTTTGTATTAGGTAATGAATGGGTACTTGCTAAAGAGATCATTGTTAATTCAAAAACTGGTGGGCTTCTCTTTGCAGTAATTTCTCTACTGGCAGTGGGTATTGCAACGCTACAGTTCCGTGCTCGAAAGACTAGCCGAGCGGCAAGTGCGCTCTTTGGCGCATCCTTTCTCATGTCATTTCTCTGCTGGGCTGCTGCAGGCAAATTCATTCCGTTCACAGGACTACTGCAAGGTGCTCTATTCCTCTCCGTTCCATTGATCTTTGGAGCGATGGCAGGCGTGCTCTCAGAGCGCTCTGGTGTAATCAATATTGCTATTGAAGGTCAGCTTCTAGCCGGTGCATTTATGTCAGGTGTGATTGCATCCCTGACACAGAACAAGATTGCTGGACTCATCATCGCTCCATTTGCGGGTATGGCAATTGCTTGGTTACTTGCTGTCTTTGCAATTAAGTATGGAATTGATCAAGTAGTTCTCGGTTTCGTGCTCAACGTTCTCGTCATTGGACTTACTGGCTTCCTTTATAAGAAGTTGCTCATTCCCTACCAATCCACATGGAATTCAGGTGGAACCTTTGCGCCGATTGAAATACCAATTCTCTCCAAAATTCCCGTCATTGGTCCAACCCTTTTTGCACAGAGCATCATTGTTTATTTGATGTATGTGGCAGTCATTGTTATTCACGTAGCTCTCTTCAAATCTAAATGGGGCCTACGCACCCGCTCTGTGGGAGAGCATCCAACAGCTGCTGAATCGGTTGGAATTGATGTCAATAAGATTCGATTCCGCAATGTTCTGATTGCAGGTGCAGTTGCAGGACTCGGTGGAGCATTCTTCACACTTGGTGCTGTTGGATCCTTTAGCAAGGAGATGACTGCAGGTAAGGGATTTATCGCACTTGCTGCTCTCATCTTTGGTCGCTGGAGCCCACTTGGTGCAGTTGCTGCAGCGCTCATCTTCGGCTTTGCAGATAACTTACAAGGTTTGCTCACCATCACGGGAACACCAATCCCATCCGAATTTATGTTGATGGCTCCTTACATTGCAACGATCATTGCGGTCTCAGGTTTTGTCGGCAGGGTTCGAGCCCCGGCAGCCGATGGCGTTGCCTATAAACGTGGAGGCGGTTCGCACTAATGGATATCAATTGGGATTTACTTCATACAGAAGCACTCGGTGCGATGAAGAAGGCTTACGCCCCTTATTCAAAGTTTCCTGTCGGTGTTGCTGCCCTTGTCGATGATGGTCGCATCATCACAGGGTGCAATGTGGAAAATGCGAGCTACGGCCTGACTCTCTGCGCAGAATGCGGATTGGTCTCTACCTTGATTGCATCCGGTGGTGGCCGCCTTGTGGCTTTTGTATGTGTTGATATTGCAGGCAATGCCTTGATGCCATGTGGTCGCTGTCGCCAGCTTTTACAAGAACATGGTGGATCAAAGCTACAGATGGCTACCAATGAAGGCATAAAGACTCTTGCTGATTTACTCCCATGGGCATTTGGCCCTGAAGAAATGAATGAACGTTTGTCATGATTGAACCTTTTGCAGCCGTTGAAATTATCGCTGCTAAGCGTGACCATAACGAATTAACAGATCTACAAATCGATTGGATTATCGACGCTTACACGCGAGGCGTTGTCGCAGATGAACAGATGTCTGCATTGCTCATGGCAATTCTTCTCAACGGAATGAACTCTCGTGAAATCTCTCGCTGGACCAATGCGATGATCAATAGCGGCGAACGTATGGATTGGTCCAAGCTTGATCGAAAGACTGCAGATAAGCATTCAACAGGTGGAGTGGGAGACAAAATCACTCTTCCATTAGCACCCCTTGTTGCAGCATGCGGGGGAGCAGTACCTCAACTCTCTGGTCGTGGACTTGGCCACACAGGTGGAACTCTCGACAAACTCGAATCTATTCCTGGATGGCGCGCATCTCTTACCAATGATGAAATGCTCAAAGTTCTGCAGGAAACAGGAGCTGTCATATGTGCCGCAGGTGCTGGATTAGCTCCTGCAGATAAGAAGTTGTATGCACTTCGCGATGTCACTGCAACTGTTGAAGCCATTCCTTTGATTGCATCATCGATTATGAGCAAGAAGATTGCCGAAGGAACATCTGCACTCGTATTGGATGTGAAGACTGGAAGTGGCGCATTTATGTCAGATCCTGCAAAGGCATCTGAACTTGCTCGCACCATGGTCCAACTTGGGAAAGATGCTGGTGTGAAGACTCGTGCTCTAGTCACTGCGATGGATGTTCCGCTGGGGCTAACAGCAGGTAATGCACTGGAAGTTCGTGAATCTGTTGAAGTACTTGCAGGTGGCGGTCCATCAGATGTTATTGAACTAACAATTATCCTTGCACGAGAAATGATTGACGCTGCAGGAATCGTTGGCAAAGATCCTGAAACTGCCCTTAAGGATGGAAGTGCGATGGATCATTGGCGCCGCATGATTAGTGCGCAAGGAGGAGATCCTGATGCAGCACTTCCTGTTGCTCGCGAGAGCCACGTTGTGAAGGCGGCAAATAGTGGAACCATCACAACGATGGATGCGATGAAGGTCGGCGTGAGTGCTTGGCGCTTGGGCGCAGGACGCTCTAAGCAGGGCGAGAAGGTCCAAGCAGGAGCAGGTATCGAACTCCATGCTAAACCCGGTGATTACATCACTGAAGGCTCTCCACTCATGACTCTGCACACCGATGAAGCTGCCCGCTTTGCTCGCGCTCTGGAAATTCTTGAAGGTGCTGTCACAATAGTTGAAGGTGGAACGGTCAATCGTCTGCCTCTAGTGTTAGAGAGAATTTAAGTAATGAGTGACTTAACAAAGAAGCCAACTGCAGAGCAAGTAAAGCGTTTACCTAAAGCTCTTCTGCATGATCACCTCGATGGTGGGCTACGTCCTCAAACAATTATTGATATTGCTAAGGAAATTGGTCATGAGCTTCCCACTTATGAGCCAGTAGAGCTTGCTGAATGGTTCCGTAGCTCATGTGATTCAGGCTCACTCGTTCTCTATCTTGAAACTTTTGCCCACACTGTTGCGGTGATGCAACGCAAGCAAGACATTGTGCGCGTTGCTCGCGAATGCGCTGTTGATTTAGCGCGTGATGGCGTTGTCTATGCCGAAGTACGCATGGCACCTGAACTCATCACCGAAAAGGGTTTAACCCTCTCTCAAGCTATTGAGGCAATTCTTGAAGGTTTCCGCGAAGGCGAGGCAGAAGCTAAGGCTGAAGGAAATGTTATTCGTGTGATGTCACTGCTCTGCGGAATGCGCCAGAATGAATTATCACAAGAGGTTGCAGAACTTGCTGTGAAGTATCGCGATCAAGGTGTTGTGGGATTTGATATCGCAGGACCGGAAGATGGTTTTCCACCCAGTGATCAGCTCGATACCTTTGAATTCTTACGTCGTGAAAATGCACACTTCACTATCCATGCTGGTGAGGCATATGGACTTCCATCTATCTGGGAAGCAATTCAATTGTGTGGCGCTGAGCGTTTAGGCCATGGCGTTCGCATCACAGACGATATCGATTTCAATCACACACCACCGCGCCTTGGAAGACTTGCTGCATATGTGCGCGATCGTCGAGTTCCACTGGAGATGTGTCCATCTTCAAATATTCAGACAGGTGTTGCAGATTCATTTGCCCATCACCCACTCGCTCGCCTTGCAAAGCTTCGCTTTCGCGTCACCATCAACACAGATAATCGTTTGATGTCAGCTACTTCGATGTCTCGCGAGATGACAGAGATGGTTAACCAATGCGATTGGACCTTCCAGGACCTGCAGCGTGTGACTATCAATGCGCTCAAGAGCTCATTTATTCCATTTGAGGAGCGTCTTGCGATTATTGAAAGCGTTGTAAAGCCTGGCTACCTAAAGATTGCTGGAGAGTAAGAGCTTAAACTCCGACTGAATGCCAGACAGTTTTAGATTCCATAAAGGCAAGAATGCGCGCAGGAGTCTTTCCTGATCCAAATGAATGGATTCTCTTGAGATTCTCAGCACCTGCTTCTTTGAGTGCACCATGCTTCTTCTTAGCAATTCCAGAGATATCAAAGCCATCGATATCCATGTGAGAGGCGGCCCATGGAGCAAGTTCATCAAGTGAACCTGTGAGGATATTGATGACGCCCGCTGGAAGATCACTTGTTGCAAGAACTTCCGCAAATGACATTGCAGGAACTGCTAAGGAACCTGGAACAAGGACAACAGAGGTATTTCCTGAAACTACTGCTGCAGCAATCGCATCAATAAATTCAAGGAAGCTATCTGAAGATGCAATGGCAACTACGCCTTGAGGTTCAGAGATTGAAAAGTTAAAGAAAGGCCCTGAGACAGGGTTTGTTGCACCGCTGACAGCTTGGAGTTTGTCGCTCCAGCCCGCATACCAAACCCAACGATCGATTGCTTCAGAGACTAAAGCTTTTGCCTTCGCAGAAGTTATCTGCGAGGTGAGCGCAATCTCAGATTCAAATTGATCTGCTCGCCCTTCAAGCATCTCTGCAATTCTGTAGAGAATCTGGCCGCGGTTATAGGCAGTTGCCTTTGACCACCCAGATTGGGCTGCGCGTGCTGCAGTGACTGCATCACGCAGATCCTTACGGGATGCAAGTGCTGGATTTGCAATGAAGTCGCCATTTTTTGCAGTGACTTCAAAGACGCGTCCTGATTCACTGCGGGGGAATGCTCCGTTGATAAAGAGTTTGTATGTCTTCTTCACTTCTACGCGAGAGTCCTTCTTGGTAGCCATTTATTTTGCCCCAGTTTCTTTACCATTTTTTAAGTATGCAGCTAATCCATGCTTGCCACCTTCGCGGCCCCAGCCAGATTCTTTATAACCACCGAAAGGTGATGCTGGATCAAACTTATTAAAGGTGTTAGCCCAGATAACTCCAGCATTGAGATGCTGGCTTGCCCAGAAAATACGTGAGCCTTTCTCACTCCAGACTCCTGCTGATAATCCAAAGGGAGTGTTATTTGCCTTATCCATCGCCTCTTGTGGGGTTCTAAAGGTTAAGACTGAAAGGACTGGGCCGAATATCTCCTCCTGCGCAATGCGATTGGCTTGTGTGACGCCGGTAAAGATTGTGGGAGCAAACCAGAAGCCTTTATCGGAGAGATTGCACTGTGGGCTCCAACGTGTAGCACCTTCAGCATCGCCAATAGCAGAGAGCTCCTTGATCTTAATGAGCTGTTCTTTGGAATTTATCGCACCTAAATCAGTGTTTTTATCGAGAGGATCACCTACTCGAATCTTTGACATTCTTACTTTGAGTTTTTCAATAATCTCTTCAGCGATACTTTCCTGAACAATCAGGCGAGATCCTGCACAGCAGACATGGCCTTGATTAAAGAATATTCCGTTGACGATTCCCTCAACGGTTTCATCAACAGGTGCATCATCAAAGACGATATTGGCACCCTTACCACCTAGCTCAAGAGTTGCCTTCTTATCAGTAGAAGCAATAGCGCGAGCAATCTTCTTACCGACCTCCGTTGAACCAGTAAATGCAATCTTATGAATTCCAGGGTGGTTAACGATTGCGCTACCTGTTGAGCCATCGCCTGTAACAATGTTGACTACGCCATCTGGAAGTTCAGCTTGTTGGCAGACTTCAGCAAAGAGAAGTGCGGTAAGAGATGTTGTTTCAGCTGGCTTGAGTACAACGGTGTTTCCTGTTGCGAGTGCAGGGGCAACTTTCCATGCAAGCATCAAGAGTGGGAAGTTCCACGGGATGATCTGTCCTGCAACTCCGTATGCCTTAGGGGAGTGGCCAAGTCCTGCGTAATCTAATTTATCTGCCCATCCTGCATGATAGAAAAAGTGGGCTGCAACGAGTGGAATATCGATATCGCGGGTTTCGCGGATTGGCTTTCCATTATCTAGTGTTTCAAGAACTGCGAACTCACGTGCTCGTTCCTGAAGAATGCGTGCAATGCGATAGAGGTATTTTCCTCGTTCCTTGCCAGATAACTTTGACCACGTTTTTGTATATGCCTTCTGTGCAGCCATCACAGCTTTATCAACATCAGATACTCCGCCTAATGCAATGTGGCTTAAGATTTCCTCTGTCGCAGGATTAATCGTTGGAAAATGCTTCTTTCCAGCAACAAAGGATCCATTGATGAAGTGGCCATACTTAGGCTTGATTGAGACGATAGATCTAGATTCAGGCGCCGGTGCGTATTCGAAAGTCATTCTGGCCTCTTCTAATCAATCGTGACGTAGTTAGGGCTAGCGTAGTAGCCATCGGACATTTTCATACGTTGCATCAGTAAGTCATTGAGTAGAGCGCTGGCACCGATCCGAAAGAGCTCAGGAGTTAACCACTCCGGACCAGCCGTTTCATTGACAAGCACAAGTTGTTTGATGGCATCTTTAGTTGTTCGGATGCCTCCAGCAGGTTTGACACCAATTCTGCGTTGAGTAATCGAATAGAAGTCTCGTACTGCTTCCAACATCACCAGCACAACCGGAGGAGTGGCAGCTGGGGCAACCTTGCCGGTTGAAGTCTTGATGAAATCGGCGCCAGCGAGCATTGCAAGGTAAGAGGCTTTACGAACATTGTCATAGGTGACAAGTTCACCCGTTTCAAAGATAACTTTCAGATGGGCTTTATCTCCGCAGACTTCGCGAATCTTCACAATCTCATCAAATACCAGACCATATTTGCCAGCAAGGAATGCTCCGCGATCGATCACCATATCAATTTCAGCAGCACCTGCATCAATTGCATCTTGGGTATCTTGAATCTTTACTTCCATAGATGCGCGCCCTGATGGAAATGCAGTAGATACCGCTGCGACTGGAACATGTTTTCCACCGATTGCATCAAGATGCGTGCGAGCAATTGCGACCATATCGTTATAGACACAGATAGCACCAACGCTTGGAACGGTTGGATCTGTGGGATCTGGTCGGACTGCTTTGGAACAAAGTGCGCGAACTTTGCCTGGTGTATCGGCACCTTCTAAAGTCGTGAGGTCCACCATGGAGATTGCAGTCTCAATGGCCCATTTCTTACTCGTTGTTTTAATACTTCTGGTTGCAAGCATCGCAGCTCGTGCTTCTGCACCTACCTGATCAACACCTGAGAGTTGATCAAGGAATTGAATAAGAGATTTCTCAGATCCATCAACGAGGCCATAGAAACTCATGAAAGCAATTCTTTCAGAGGCGGACGAATCTCGTCGAGCAATTTCTGTGATTCATCTGACGTTGAAGTGACGACTTCGATGTAACACTTCATCTTCGCCTCAGTGCCTGATGGGCGCACGATGATGCGGATGCCACCTGCTAGCCAGATGCGAAGGCCATCTGTTGGGGGAAGGCCATCTGTGGGTGCTGCCAAGTCATCGATAGATTCGACTGCACGACCTGCAATTTCACGTGGGGGATTACTTCGAAGCCCCGCAAGCAAACGAGTAATTGCTGACATATCTGTGACGCGAATGGATATCTGTTCAGTTCCATGGAATCCATGTCGTTCCCATACTTGATTCAAGAGATCAGAGATTGTTAATCCTTCACGCTTAAGATCCGTGGCGATTTGTGCCAAGAAGATTGCAGCAGAGATTCCATCTTTATCATTGACGTTATCTGAGTCAACGGCATAACCGATTGCTTCCTCATAACCGAAGGCTAGATTTTCAATCTTTGCAATCCATTTAAACCCCGTGAGAACTTCTTGAAAATCAACACCATAGTGCCCACTGATTTTTCGCAGAGCAGAAGATGAAACGATGGAGTTGGCAAAGCTCCCGTTTGGATTTGAACGTGCAATCCATTCACCAAAAACAATGCCAAGTTCATCACCGCGCAGCATGCGCCATCCGACCTGTGGGTCATTGATTGCAGCTGCACAGCGATCTGCATCGGGATCATTTGCGATTACGAGGTCAGCACCAAAGTCACGAGCTTTCTTCAGAGCTAAATCAATAGCTCCAGGCTCTTCAGGGTTGGGAAATGCTACGGTCGGAAAATCTGGATCTGGGGTGCACTGCTCATCAACCAGAATGAGAGTGGCAAAACCTGCATGGTTAAATACTCGTTGGACAGTTTCCGTGCCCACTCCGTGCATCGCGGTGTAGACAATCTTGAGATCGCCAGGACGGGGAGCAAGTGCACTCGTGCGCGAGACATATTCAGAGATCACTTCTTCTCCGAGCACGGTCCAGTTCTTGCCACGGGCAAGTAACTTCAGCGATGTCACTGCATCAATATCTGATGCAATAAATCCATCTGTAGGATTGATAATTTGCGATGAAGCGTAATTGATTCCATCAGCAACAGGTCCCACATAAACTTTATAGCCATTATCTTGTGGTGGATTATGGCTTGCAGTCACCATAATTCCGATATCGCATCCAAGATGCGCGGTAGCAAAAGCTAAAACAGGGGTGGGAAGTGGGCGTGGAAGAATGAAAACTTCCATTCCAGCACCACTCATAATTTCAGCAGTTTCAAAGGTGTAATCCTCTGAGCCATAGCGAGCATCGCGACCGATCACTACCTTCGTCATTCCACGTTTTTTCATATAGGAAGCAATACCGGCTGCGGTGCGACCTACAACTGCACGGTTCATGCACGATGGACCTGGGCCTATGGGACCACGCAATCCTGCTGTTCCGAATTGGAGAAAGCCATTGAAGTGCTTACTTAACGTGGTTTCATCTTCTGCATCAAGGAGCACTTGTAGCTCAGCAGCAGTCTTGGGATCTGGATCGTCGGCAATCCACGCCTGAACTTCAGCGCGCAGAGTGGGATTCATAAATGAAGTTTAATCGCGTTAGACGAGTTTAGGAATAGTGTTCTTAAGCAGGGTTCCCATGCGATCTGCTGCAGCTTTTCCAGCTGCAATAACTTCTTCATGGTTTAACTTCTCACCAGTAACGCCAGCAGCTGCATTGGTAACGAGTGAGATTCCCAAAACTTCTGCACCGAGTGCATGTGCTGCGATTGCTTCAGGAACTGTAGACATTCCAACAAGATCGGCGCCCATGGTGCGCATCATCAAAATTTCTGCAGGTGTTTCATAAGTAGGTCCGCGCCAATGCACGTAGACACCTTCAGCTAGAGATGAATCTTGCTTCTTTACAATCTCGCGGATGCGCTTGCTGTAGAGATCTGTGAGATCGATAAATGTTGCACCTGACAATGGTGAGGCAGCAGTCAATGAAATATGGTCACGAATTATGACGGGCTGGCCAACTTTGTAAGAAGTATTGATACCACCACATGCATTGGTGAGGATGATGACTTTGCATCCTGCCTTCACAGCTGTACGGACTCCGTGCACAACAGGTTCCATACCTTTGCCCTCATATAAGTGTGTGCGACCAAGGAAGACAAGTGCGCGAATAGTCTTGCCGTTTTCTTTGATTTCGTAAGAACGAACTTTGCCTGAGTGGCCTTCAACTGCGGGTGCAAAAAATCCAGTGATCTCATGGGCATCGCACTCATATGCAGGAGCACCCAGTGCATCAGCTGCGCTTACCCAGCCTGAACCCATTACGAGTGCAACATCGTGTGATGCAACGCCTGTGCGTTCTGCGATTTCTGCCGCTGCCTTTGTAGCCGCAGCAAGTGGATCAGAGTAGAGAAGATCGGTTGAGGTCATGCCTCAATAATGTCACAGAGAACTGTTCCGCTGGCCACGGTCTCACCGATGACAGCTTTTAGGTTCTTAATCACACCTGACTTATGGGCATTCAGAGGTTGCTCCATCTTCATCGCTTCTAGAACGATGATGAGCTCTCCTGCTTCAACGCTCTGTCCTTCTTCTACTGCAATCTTTACGACCGTGCCCTGCATGGGGCTAGATAGTCCCGTTCCTGTTGAGCCGCCACCTGAAGATTGCTTTGCGCGATGGCGCTTGACCACAGGTTCTGGTGCATGGACAAGGATTTCAAAGCGCTTTCCATTGACTTCAGCGACAAGCTTTTCAGCAGCAACACGAGTCTGAATCTCTGCAGCACTTGATTCAAAGGCAGGGATATCGTTCTTAAATTCATTTTCGATATAGCTTGTGTAGATCTTGAAATTCTCTGTATATGCAGGATCTTCAACAATGGCGCGGTGGAATGGAATAGCTGTCGCAAGTCCACCCACTTCGAATTCAGCCAAAGCGCGACGGGCACGTTGTATAGCCTCTTTGCGAGTTGCGCCAGTAACAATTAACTTTGCAAGTAGCGAATCGAAGTTTCCACCGATGACATCACCATTGCGAAAACCAGCATCAACGCGGACTCCAGGTCCTGTTGGGATATTCCACGCAGTAATGCGACCCGGTGCTGGCAGGAATGAGCGACCTGGATCTTCACCATTAATGCGGAATTCAATAGAGTGGCCACGAATAACAGGATCATCAAATCCAAGGCTTTCACCCATTGCAATACGGAATTGTTCGCGTACAAGATCGATGCCCGTTACTTCTTCGGAGACTGGGTGCTCAACCTGCAGACGAGTATTTACTTCCAAGAATGAAATAGTTCCATCAAGGCCTACTAAGAATTCACATGTGCCAGCACCGATATATCCGGCTTCCTTCATGATTGCTTTACTGGAGCGATAGAGCTCATCGTTCTGAGCATCTGTAAGAAATGGTGCTGGAGCTTCTTCTACAAGTTTCTGGTGGCGACGCTGTAGTGAGCAATCGCGCGTTGAGATAACAACTGCATGGCCATGCTTATCAACGAGAACTTGAGTTTCAACGTGGCGAGGCTTATCAAGGTAGCGTTCAACGAAACATTCACCGCGTCCAAAGCCTGCAATTGCCTCTCTGACAGCTGATGCATAGAGCTCAGGAATCTCCTCCATCGTGCGAGCAACTTTAAGTCCGCGACCTCCGCCACCGAATGCAGCTTTAATTGCAACAGGAAGCCCATGCTCTTTTGCGAAAGCCGTTACCTCTTCATGACCGGTAACAGGATCCTTCGTACCTGCAACAAGTGGAGCACCTGCCTTTGCAGCAATTCGACGAGCAGAGACTTTATCTCCGAGTGCACTAATAGCCGCAGGTGGGGGACCAATCCAGATAAGTCCCGCATCAAGAACTGCCTGCGCAAAATGTGCATTTTCAGAGAGGAATCCATATCCAGGGTGCACAGCATCAGCACCTGACTCTTTTGCAAGAGCGATAATCTTTGGAATATTTAGGTAAGTATCTTTAGCAACTGTGCCTTTAAGTGAGTAAGCAAAATCCGCGCCCTGTGCATGAAGTGCATCGCGATCTTCTTCAGAGTAGATCGCCACAGACTCAAGTCCGTGGTCTTTACAGGCGCGTATTACGCGAAGAGCAATCTCTCCTCGGTTAGCTATCAATACGCGTTTCATGACATCTCCTTGACTTGTGGCCAAGAATAACCAAGTTGCTTCATTGCGCTACGAAGAAATGGCATCGATACACCCACAACATTGGTGTAATCGCCCTCAATAATTGGAATAAAAGGACTTCCGAAGCCATCGAGAGTGAATCCTCCTGCAACATGGAGCGGTTCTTCAGAAGCGACATAATCGACAATCTCTTCTTCAGTCATCTCAGTGAAAGTTACCTTTGTTGTTACGCGGTCAGCAATTTCAATTCCTTGCTCAGTATCAATGATGCAGTGCCCAGTGTGGAGCAGGCCTGTGCGGCCGCTGATCTTCTGTGCTCGCTCGATAGCAACTTCAGGTGTTCCAGGCTTACCGAAGGAGACTCCATCGACATCGAATGTGGAATCGCACCCAATAATGATTGCTGGGTAATCAATCATCTCGCGCACGGTATGAGCCTTTGATATTGCAAGGGCAATCACCATATCAACAGGAGCCATTGCATTAAAGAAATCAGTCTCTTCATCAACGTTGCTGACAATGATGGTTGGCTTAAGCCCAGCATCTTCAAGCAGACGGCGTCGCGACGTTGATTGTGAAGCTAAAACGATACGAGGCATCTATCGGTGCTTTCGCGCGCTGAAGGTAAGTTGATGTGGAAGAGGTTGGCGCAGTTGTGGGAGGGCAAAGACACTTCGCTTGATGACAGGTTTAATATCGACTGCTTTGTGGTGTGCCAATACTGCTTGAAGCGCAAGAAGTTCCTCAGGCGTTGGATGGCCTGCTGTGACAGTAAATTTCATTCTTAGAGAGGGATATTTCCGTGCTTACGTGCTGGCAAGGTATCGCGCTTAGTCTTTAAGGTGCGAAATGCCTTGGTGATGTATTGACGAGAATCTTCAGGTTCGATCACGCTATCGATAGTTCCGCGCTCTGCAGCAAGGTAGGGATTGGAGAACTTCTCAGTGTATTCAGTAATTAACTCTGCACGCTTTGCATCTTGATCCTTAGCCTCTGCTAAATCCTTGCGATAGAGAATATTGACGGCGCCTTGCGCGCCCATCACTGCAATTTCAGCGCTAGGCCATGCGAAGTTGATATCGCTACCCAGGTATTTAGATCCCATCACAATAAATGCTCCACCGTATGCCTTACGGGTAATCAGCGTTACAAGAGGCACGGATGCTTCTGCATATGCGTAGAGAAGCTTTGCACCACGGCGAATAATGCCGTTCCACTCTTGCTCTGTTCCCGGCATAAATCCAGGCACATCAACGAGAGTAAGAATTGGAATATTAAAGGCATCGCAGAAGCGTAAGAAGCGCGCTGCTTTTTCAGATGAATTGATATCGAGAGTTCCAGCAAGTTGTGATGGCTGATTGGCAATGATTCCGATGGATTGACCTTCAATGCGCGCAAAACCCACAACGATATTGGGGGCATAGAGCGCATGTACTTCAAGGAATTCGCCTTCATCAACGAGTGCCTGGATCAGTGACTTCATGTCATATGGCTGATTTGGGCTATCGGGAATCAAAGTATTAAGTGCGGTATCTGATGCGCTCTTATCGAGAGTTTCAGTCGGAGGCAGCACAGGCGAGCCATCTAAATTGTTGGAAGGAAGATAAGACAAGAGTGCTTTCACATAATCAATTGCATCGGCCTCTGAATCTGCCATGTAATGCGCATTTCCAGATTTAGTGGCGTGGGTAAAAGCTCCACCGAGCTCTTCCATGCCAACATCTTCACCCGTAACAGTCTTGATGACATCAGGACCTGTAATAAACATATTGGATGTCTCCTTCACCATGACGGTGAAGTCAGTCAGTGCTGGGGAATACGCAGAGCCACCAGCACATGGACCAAGGATGAGTGAGATCTGAGGGATGACACCTGAAGAGCGAGTATTAAGGCGGAAGATTCTTCCGTAACCATTCAGTGAGGCAACACCTTCTTGAATTCGCGCTCCACCCGAATCATTAATACCAATCAGAGGAATACCTGACTTCAGTGCAAACTCTGCAATCTTTACAATCTTCTCTGCATGCACTTCACCGAGTGAACCACCGAAGACTGTGAAGTCTTGTGAGTAGAGAGCTATTGGCCTGCCGTCTACCGTTGCAGTTCCGATGACAACACCGTCGCCATAGGGACGGTTCTTCTCCATGCCAAAGTCCTGTGCACGGTGGCGAGCGAACTCATCAATTTCGGTAAATGAATCAGGATCCACCAGCATCGCAATACGTTCGCGAGCAGTGCCCTTGCCCTTTGCATGCTGCTTCTCTTCTGCTCGGGCCGAACCAGCGTTGACAGCTTCATCAATTCTTTCGCGGAGGTCTTCAATCTTTCCCGCGGTAGTGTGCAGATCTGGGCTCATGAACATAAGGTACTAGGCGTGAGCACAGTTGCGCCAAGACCACCGCTAGATAGTTCGGTGATCTCAGAAAAAATCTCGCGGTACTGGCGAGTAAGCGTGGTTGAAGTCACGGGCTCCACACAAGACGATATTGCGAAATTGGTCGCTGAAGAAAAAGTGAAGCACGGTGATGTTATTGCGACTGAATATCAGAGCGCAGGACGTGGCCGACTCGATAGAAAATTCGATGCACCTTCTGCATCTGCACTTATGTTCTCTTTCTACATCACACCCAAGCGCGATACATCAGATTGGTCATTTCTTACTTTACTCACAGGGCTGAGTGCAATCTTTGCTCTGACAAAACTTGACCCAGAATTTTCTCCCACTTTGAAATGGCCAAATGACATTGTGATTGGTGATGGCAAAGTTGGTGGAATCATTGCGCAAGCAAGTGGTGATGGAGTAATTATTGGTGTTGGAATCAATGTTGGCATGACAGATGCCGAACTTCCTGTTGAGCACGCCACTTCACTTGCACTCCATCAATTTCCAATCCTGGATCGCAATCTCATTCTTGCCTCTTTTTTGACAACCTTTGAGGAACTCTTTGAGAGATGGCAGAAGGGTGAAGATATGCGCCATCTCTACTGCGAGCGATCAGCAACTATTGGGCATCACGTTCGTATTGAACATCCCGATGGAAGCTATAGAACGGGCAAAGCTGTTGATGTCACGCCTGCCGGCGAACTTATTCTGGAAGATGGTTCTCGAGTAACAGTGGGGGACATCGTTCATCTACGATAGCGTCCGTGAACGAAAGATTCCCCCGTGTTGGCGTCATAGGCGCAGGACAATTGGCGCGGATGATGGTTGCGCCAGCAACAGCCCTTGGAATTGATCTTCTTCTCTTTGCACAAAGCGCCGAAGACTCTGGAGCACAGATAACTCATCACGTTGTTGGTGATTACACAGATCTTGAAGCACTGAAGAAGTTTGCAGCCACATGCGATGTCATTACCTTCGAGCATGAACTCGTGCCACTATCGGTAATCAAAGGACTTGAAGCAACAGGTGCAAAGGTTTATCCGCCTTCATCGGCATTTATCTATTCGCAAGATAAGGCGCAGATGCGCGAGAAGCTCAGTTCATTCCCATCTCCAACGTGGAAGGTTGTTACAACAACTGCAGATATTGAACGCTATCCACTTATTGCAAAGGCAATTTCAGGTGGATATGACGGCCGCGGGGTCTGGAAGATTAACTCTCAAGATGAGCTCGGTGAGGTGCTCAAGACAACTCCACAGTTATTGATTGAAGAACTCATCTCATTTGATACTGAGATTGCTGTCATGGTCGCACGTTCACCGCATGGACAAGCAACATCCTGGACACCTACAGAGACAGTTCAAGAAGATGGAATCTGCACGCTGACTATTTCACCTGCGCAGAATATTTCCCCAGAGCTTGCTGAGAAGGCGCAGAAGCTCGCACTAGATATTGCACAAGAAGTTGGCGTTGTGGGAGTCATGGCTGTTGAGATGTTTGTTAAAGGTGATCATCTCTACATTAATGAACTTGCAATGCGCCCACATAACTCTGGCCATTGGACTATTGATGGCGCTGTAACAAGTCAGTTTGAACAACACTTGCGAGCAATTCTAGATCTCCCACTCGGTGATCCTTCGATGACGGCAGACTTTGCCGTCATGGGAAATATCTTGGGAGGCGAAAAGACAGATATGTATCGCCCCTACCTTCACCTTATGGCGCGTAATCCAGACCTGAAGTTTCATCACTATAAGAAGGAAGTCCGCGCTGGGCGCAAGATTGGCCATGTCACCGCAGTTGGCTCAGACCTTCTACAATTAACTACTGATGTGCAGCATGCACGTGACTACATGAGCGGAGCAATCGATGAGTGATCGTAAAGATGTAGCAATCATCATGGGCTCTGATTCTGATTGGCCAGTCATGGAAGAAGCCGCGAAGGCTCTTGATTCATTTGGAATTTCTTATAGCGCAGATGTTGTCTCTGCTCATCGCATGCCGGAAGAAATGGTTGAGTTTGCAAAGAGCGCTGCATCAAAAGGTTACAAAGTAATCATTGCCGGTGCAGGAGGAGCAGCACACCTTCCAGGAATGGTTGCAGCCCTTACGACACTTCCTGTTATTGGCGTGCCTGTCTCACTGAAGAACCTCGACGGAATGGATTCACTTCTTTCTATTGTGCAAATGCCTGGTGGAATTCCAGTAGCGACTGTGGGAATTGATAATGCAAAAAATGCTGGAATCCTTGCAGCACGCATTATTGGATCATCAGATGCTGCTGTGTCGAAGAAGATTGAAGCTCAATTATCTGAGCTCACCGATGAGGCAAAAGCAAAAGGCGCTCAATTGAGCGCCCGTCGCAATACTAAAACTGGTTTCTAGTCAGTTCTTCCAAGAGCATGCACGCGCCAGCCGGCTGCGCGCCATTTATTACGATCTAACATATTGCGACCATCAATCAGGAATTTTGACTTTACCAATTGACCAATCACTGAAGGATCGAGTTCGCGATATTCCTTCCATTCAGTTAAGTGCAAGATTGCATCTGCGCCCTTAACGGCATCGACGACCTTCTCCTGGTAATCAAGGTTAGGAAAGCGCTTACGTGCAGGTTCGATGCCCTTTGGATCATGAACAACAACTTGCGCACCTGCTTCTTGTAGTTGTGCAGCAATATCAAGTGCTGGGGAATCTCTCACGTCATCGCTATCTGGCTTAAAGGTCGCACCGAGAACAGCGATCTTGTATTGAGTCAGATCCTGCGATAGGTCTGCGCGAACGACATCAATCACGCGCTGACGTGCACGGATATTGATTGCATCAATCTCACGTAAGAATTCAAGCGCTTGATCTGCACCAAGTTCTTGAGCGCGCGCCATAAATGCACGAATATCTTTAGGTAGGCAGCCTCCGCCAAAACCAATACCTGCCTGCAAGAAGCGACTTCCAATACGTGGGTCATAACCAATTGCCTTAGCAAGGACAGTGACATCTCCGCCTGCTGCTTCACAGACTTCAGCCATAGCGTTGATAAATGAAATCTTTGTGGCAAGAAATGAGTTTGCAGCAACTTTGACGAGCTCAGCTGTTGGTAGATCTGCACGGATCCACGGAGTACCAAGATCGATGATTGGCTTGTAAACCTCTTTAAGAATCTCTTCTGCGCGATCATTGGCAACGCCAACAACCAAGCGGTTAGGAGTCAAAGTATCTTCAACAGCAAAACCTTCACGAAGGAACTCCGGGTTCCATGCAAGATCTGCTTGAGGGGCTGTGGTGGAAAGCTGATCACGAAGTAATTGCGCAGTTCCGACTGGAACTGTGGACTTTCCAACTACGAGTGAGCCTTCTTTCAGAAATGGTGCAATCGCTGCAACGGATGACTTCACATAGGTGAGATCTGCTGCAAGTCCATCCTTACTTTGTGGTGTGCCCACACAGATGAAGTGAACATCAGCATCTGCAACAGCTGAGAAATCAGTTGTGAAGGAGAGTCGACCTGTCTTCATCTCTGCAGCAAGAAGTGTGTCTAACCCTGGCTCATAGAAAGGCAGCTCTCCCTTAGAGAGGAGATCAACCTTGCTCTGATCGGTATCGATGCCAATTACTTCGAAACCGAGAGAGGACATACATGCCGCATGTGTTGCACCGAGGTAGCCGCAACCAATTACTGAAAGCTTCAGAGTCATAAGTGGGAGTCTATTGCAGGGTTATTTGAATTCCGAAAATTTGAGGCTATTTCGCGGGTGCACATGGATTATCAGCAGCTGTTTTACTCTTAAATTTGTCGATGATCACAGGTTCTGTGGTTGCTTTTGCTGTTGGTTTGATCGTCTCAACGAGCACTTCATCGCCTCGGATGCGAGTCCATAAATCAGTTGATAGCTCTTCATCCCAAATCACCACTGATCCAACACCTGGATAACTCCCATTGGGATCTGACAGTGGCACAGTCAAAGTGCGGACACTGCTTGATGAGAGATTTCGCATCTGCTTTGCAAGTGTAAGCAGGTCATTCTTATTAACAGATGAATCCATCTTCACTGTTGAAATGGTTGCGTTATAGAATCGTGTGAGTTTTATTGGATTTAGTAGCACGCCGCTACTTGTTGCTTTGCGAAGAACTGCGCCGACAAATTGTTGCTGGCGTTCCATACGACCAATATCTCCACGACCATCGAAATCACGTGTTCGCACATATTTTAGTGCTTCAATGCCATCAAGCAGGTGTGTGCCCGCAGCCATCACAAGGTGGCTCTTTGGGTCATTGATGGCAACTTTAGAACAGACTTCAATGCCACCCAGAGCATCGACAACTCCCGTGAAGCCAGCGAAGCTGACTTCAACGTAGTGATCAATCTTGAGATTCGTTTTATCTTCAAGAGTTTGAATGAGAAGTGGTGCGCCACCAAATGCAAATGCTGCATTGATTTTTCCAGGACGCGCAGGAATATCTCGCGTTCCATCTTGGCTGCGGTGAGCAGGAATTGTTACCAAAGTGTCACGTGGAATTGAGACGATAAATGCAGCATCGCGTGCTTTTGAAATATGAACTAGAAGCATTGTGTCCGAGCGCCCGCCTGCTGCTACAGCTGTGCTTCCTACACGCAGCGCTTTAATCTGCGCTTTGGTAAGTCCTTCGCGGGTATCAGAACCAACGACGAGGTAATTAAGGGCGCGTGAGGTTTTCTCTGGACGATCTTTGAGTGAACCAAAGACATCAATACGTGAAATCTGCCCGCTGACCTGACCTAATCCGAGCCATGAGAGGGATGCAATAAGGACAACACCCACGGAGAGTGATGTAATAATTCGAATTGCACGGGATGATTTCACATCCGTAGGGTACTTGGACGATAGCGTGGAGGGGTTATGGCGACACCGACTCCTGAGTTATTTGGCTCACCGCACCCATCTATCAGCGTCATCCTTCCAGTTCTCAATGAAGAGACACATCTGGAAGAAGCAGTGCACTCAATTCTTTCTCAGGATTATCAAGGAAAGATCGAAGTAATCCTTGCCGTTGGTCCTTCACGTGATCGCACATTAGAAATTGCTCAATCCATCTCACGCCGTGATTCGCGAGTTGTCTTGGTCGACAATCCCACTGGTCGCACAGCTGCTGGTCTCAACATTGCACTCAATAAATCTCAGAGCCCCGTAGTAGTTCGCGTTGACGGTCATGCACATATCCCTAATGACTACCTCTCACTTATTGTTGA
Source organism: Actinomycetota bacterium (assembly GCA_039799305.1). Lineage (GTDB taxonomy): Bacteria > Actinomycetota > Actinomycetes > Nanopelagicales > Nanopelagicaceae > Planktophila. The sequence goes on along the minus strand of JBDLSZ010000052.1, from coordinate 41,914 downwards.
AATTCTCAATAAGACCGGGGCAGTCAATGTCGGTGGCGTGATGGCAGCTGTTGGCACCACACCATTTGAGCGAGCAGTTGCAGGTGCAATGCGCAGTCCACTCGGAGTAGGAGCATCACGTTTTCACACAGGTGGAGAAGCAGGGATTGTAGATACGGTCTATCTCGGTGCATTTAGAAGAGAAGCCCTCGTTGCAATTGGTGGATTCGATGAAAGATTTACTCGTGCACAAGATTGGGAACTTAATTTCCGCTTGCGCGAAAATGGAGGAGTCGTCTATTTCGATCCTCGTCTGCATGTGACATATCGTCCACGATCAACAGTGCAAGCACTTGCGAAACAGTATTTTGAATATGGACGCTGGCGTCGCGTGGTTTCTAGGAGACATAGCGGAACGATTAATTATCGCTACCTTGCTCCACCTTTTGCACTTGTTGGCTTCACTCTTTCTTTGATTGCTGGATTCTTTCTACCTATTCTCTTTATTCCAGCAGCTATTTATCTTCTCTTTGTCCTTGCAGCATCGGTCAGAATTGCATCGTCCATTCGAGAATATTTCCTACTCTTGACGGTAATTCCGACCATGCACTTCGCATGGGGAGCAGGATTTATCTCATCACCAAAGACTCTCGTGCCTTCATCTGAATAACGAGGTGGCTACTGCGGTAGCCTTTCGCACGTGGAGAAACCAGTAGTTGTTTATGAGCCATTCCGCGCGGGATTACCTCCCATGCGCGATTACATGCGCTCACTCTGGAGCCGGCGCACCTTTATCGCCGAGTTTTCTCGCTCTGAACTTCGCGAGCAGAATTACGGTTCAATCTTCGGTCAGCTCTGGTTAGTTCTGAACCCACTACTTCTCTCTGGCGTCTATTTCCTCTTGATCTACGTTATCGGCGGAAGTAGTGATGCAATTCGATTTGGCCACTTGACTGCCAGCCTCTTTCTCTTCTATCTCATTGCAAATAGTTTGACCGGGGGAGTAAAGGCAATTACTTCGGGTCAGCGTTTGATTCTGAACACTTCATTTCCTCGCATCATGCTGCCAATCTCTGCCACGGTCATTGCGCTCTTTAAATTTATTCCAACACTCTTTGTCTTCGTCATCATCCATGCGGTAATTGGACTTCCATATTCATGGCAGATGCTGTGGGCGATACCAATTCTTCTCATTGCACTCATCATGGCGCTTGGTATGGCTATTTTGATTTCGTGTATCAATGTTTACTTCCGTGACATTTCAAGCATGCTGCCATACCTGACTCGCAGCCTTCTCTACTTATCGCCGATTCTCTATGAGGCATCCAGTGTTTCTGATCGAATCAGAACTCTTGAGATTGCCAACCCAATCTTCTTCCTACTTGATGCTTGGTCACGAGTTGTCGTGCATGCGCAGGCACCTTCTATGAGTAGCCTCCTACACGCAACCGCATGGGCGCTCTTCATCTTTTTAACTGGTACTTATTTCTTCTTATCGAGGGAGCGTGATTTCGCTGTCCGACTATAACCACGAACATTCTCCCCACAGCATTGCTGTCTCGGTGAAAGATCTCGGCCTTACCTACACAACATCTATTGATAAGAAGCCAACTCTGAAAGCTCGTTTGAAAACTGTGGGGCGAGGAAAGAAGCACACACGCATTGTTCGCGCACTCAATGATGTCTCAATCGATGTTCATTATGGAACGGTGCTTGGAATAATCGGTTCTAACGGTGCTGGTAAATCTTCTCTCATGCGCGTGATTTCAGGAATTGTTCCACCCACACAAGGTCGAGTGGAGGTCTTTGGAAGTGTCAGCACACTGCTCGCCTTAGGTGTTGGCTTTAATCCTTCAATGACAGGCCGTGACAATGTTTATTTAGGTGGGCTCGCAGCAGGTATGTCACGCGAGGAAATTGATGCAAGTTTTGACTCCATCGCAGACTTCTCTGAACTTGGAGAATCAATTGATGCGCCGATGCGCACCTATTCATCAGGAATGTATGCGCGCCTAGCTTTCTCTGTAGCGGCAGTAGTTGAACCTGATATTTTGATTATTGATGAGGCGCTCAGCACGGGAGATGCGAAATTCAAGGAGAAGAGCCTTAACCGCATTAAGGAACTACGCACTGCAGATCGCGCACTCATCCTTGTGAGCCACGCCTTAGCAACTATCGAAGATATTTGTAATGAAGTCATCTGGCTCAATAAGGGCAAACTCATGATGCGAGGCAATCCCACGGAAGTAATCGCTGCATATCGTGAATTCGTAGATGCAAGAAAGAGCGCGTCATCTGATGAGGATGTATAAAGCAGTACTCCTGTCTCTTCTTACTTTCTCTCTCATTCCTATCGCTCAAGCAGAAACCCCACAGGCTTTTTCATTCACGGGTGCGGGATACGGCCATGGCGTTGGTATGAGCCAGATGGGCGCGCGAGCTCATGCGCTGGCTGGCGAAAGTGCAACCACGATTCTTAATTACTATTACAAAGATGTAGTGATTGCTCCAGCAGTTGATACACACACAGTGCGAGTCAATGTTGGCCATCTACTTCGTTCAGTCTCATTCGTCTCAGCAACACCAGATTCACTGATTCAGATCTATGCAGGTGAAGTAGTCAGCCCAACAGATGTCGCACCCATCGCAACTTTCAGTGCGAAGCAGAAAGCATCCTTCCGAGTTGATGCCAGTGGAGTTATCACTGGACCAGTATCAGGAAAGAGTTTCACGATTCGATGGACTGGGCCCAATACAGTCATCACTTTTTCTCAACCAGGAAGTGCTGTGAAGTATCGCTACGGACAGATGCAGATGAAGGTAGTAAAAGGTGCAATCGAAGTGACTAATTCACTGAGCGTGCATGATGAATACTTGTGGGGGATAAGTGAGATGTCATCTGCGTGGCCAACAGCAGCCCTTGAAGCGCAGGTGATTGCCTCTCGTTCCTATGCTTTATCAAAGATTGGCGTGCTCAAGCCTTCGTGTGATTGCCATGTGTATTCACATATCGCAGATCAAAACTTTGTCGGGTATTCAAAAGAGGCTGAGCCAAAGATTGGTGCGCTATGGAAGGCAGCTGTTACTCGCACCAATATCGACTCATCAACAAGTTTGGTAATTCTTGCTAACGGTAAGCCCATACAGGCTTACTACTCATCATCATCTGGTGGTGCAACGCAGACAACTCTTGATGCATGGGGACAAGCAACTTCTTATACGCAATCTGTAGCAGATCCTGCTGGACTTGATCCTAAGATCAATCCACGATTTGCATCATGGAAGGCAAGTTCAACGCAGCAGTTAGTAGCAGCTGCATTCTTACTTCCTGATGTTATTTCTTTAGAGATCGTCTCACGCAATAGCGCTGGGGCTGTGACCTATATAAAGGGAACAAGCAGTAACGGCTCTACCAAGTTACTGCGCGGGGATACCTTTAGAAGCCGTGCGAAGATTCCTTCGCCATATTTTCAATTAGCGCAATAAATATTAATTAGCGTGGAGAACTGAGTTCAATCCACCCCAGGTGCCAGTGCGCATTACCGCTTCAAGTCCACCAGTAAGTGAGTTGCGACGGAACAAAAGATTATGTGCACCAGAGAGAGTTCCAGCTTTTACAATCTCTCCATCAGGAAGCTTCACCTTTGCAGCAGCTGTGATGTATGTGCCTGCTTCAATCACACAGTTATCACCGAGTGAGATTCCAAGTCCTGAGTTCGCACCGAGAAGACACTTTTCACCGATAGAAATTACCTCTTTACCGCCACCGCTGAGAGTGCCCATGATGGATGCACCTCCGCCAACATCTGTGCCATCTCCCACAACAACTCCGGCTGAAATACGCCCTTCCACCATAGAAGTTCCAAGAGTTCCAGCATTGAAGTTGATGAAGCCTTCATGCATCACTGTTGTGCCAGATGAGAGATATGCACCGAGTCGAACGCGATCTGCATCTGCAATGCGAACACCAGAAGGAATGACGTAATCAACCATGCGTGGGAACTTATCAACACTGAAAACTGAGACATGTCCATACTTAGCTTTGAGCTTTGCTCGTGTGGCTTCAAAGCCATCGACAGCGCATGGCCCAGCTGATGTCCAGACAACATTTGTTAGTAGCCCAAAGATTCCTTCAAGTGATTGACCGTGAGGTTTTACAAGTCGATGTGAGAGAAGGTGAAGACGAAGATATGCATCTTTTGCATCCTTCGGAGCTAGTGTGAGATCAATTTCAAGTGAGACCAATTCGCGTGTGACACCGCGAGCTTCATCGCTTCCCACCATTGATGTCAGGGTTGCATCAGGTGCACCAGTAAGGGCTCCTAATGCAGGGGATGGAAACCACACATCGAGAACTGTTGAACCCGCAACTGTTGCGATTCCATGGCCATGAGCTAAAGAAGACATGTTCTAAGCCTAACCCCTATCCTGTCCCTCATGCGCATTGCAGTATTTTGTTCCTCATCACCCACGATTGATAGCAAATTTATCGATCTGGCATTTGATCTTGGCGTTGGCATTGCAGAAAGCGGCGCCGAACTCGTATCAGGCGGAGGCCATATCTCTGCGATGGGCGCTATTTCACGCGGTGCTCGAAGTAAGGGTGGCCGGACTATCGGCATCATCCCTCAAAAACTTGTCGATATTGAATTTGCAGATCACGATAGCGATGAACTCATTGTCGTTGATTCGATGCGCACCCGAAAGGCGAAGATTGAAGATCTCTCCGATGCCTTTATTACCCTTCCTGGTGGCCTTGGAACTCTCGAAGAACTCTTTGAGATATGGGTGGGCCGCTATCTTAAGTTTCACGATAAGCCAGTCATCATCCTTGATCCACACGGCGTATTTCAACCACTTCATGCACTGGTGGAACATCTTGAAAATGAGAATTTTGTAAAGCCAGGAATGCGCGATCTTTTACATTGGACTACAACAGTTGAAGAAGCTGTTGCTATCGCCCATGGTAAAAAGTAAAAATGGCGAGTAACACACTTTCGATTAGCCTAACTATTGATGCACCGCGCGAAGCTGTCTGGAAGAAGATTGCTGATTGGAAATCACAAGGCGACTGGATGTTGCAGACAAAGGTGTGGGTGACATCAACTCAAGTCGAAGGAGTTGGTACTTCAATCGCTGCATTTACGGGACCGCTACATAAGTTCTATCCACGATTGAAAACTCTTGGGCTTCTCGATCTCATGGTGGTGACGCAATGGCAACCACCGCATCGTTGCGATGTCGACCACGTTGGAAAGGTATTAAAGGGAAGTGGATCATTTCAACTCAGTGAAATAAATAGCTCATCCACGCGCTTTGACTGGTCAGAAACGATCGTGGCCCCTAAGGCGATATTTCTGCTCGTTGCTCCCTTCCTCTATATAGGCGTGCGTATATCCCTCGCACGATTTGCTCGATCTTTTACATAAGTCACCCTTTTCTTCGGTTTCTTTAAGAATCAAGCGAGTAACCTCTATTCCTATGAGCAGCTCAAGCAATCCTCAAACCCTTGCTGAACTGCTCGCCTCTCTTCCTGAAGAAGAGCGAATCATTTTGACCTTGCATTACCTTCGATCTAAATCAAGTGCTGATATTGCAACCATGCTCTCAGTCCCAGAACGCGCAGTTATTGCAGTTATTGAGTCTGGAAAGGCTCGACTCACGGCGATATTGGGCCTCTAAAGGCCACTATTGCCGATTTCACCCCCGGCTCATTCTGCGAGATACTTCTCCCCTCGACTTTCCTTGAGGAAAGTTTCCCCGCCCGAAGTTAGACCAACAAGGAGTCCCCACCATGGCAGCTATGAAACCTCGTACCGGTGATGGACCAATGGAAGTAACTAAGGAAGCACGCTCACTCGTCATGCGAATTCCTCTCGAAGGCGGCGGGCGCCTCGTGGTTGAACTCAACCCACAGGAAGCAAATAACCTCAGCGCAGCTCTTGAAGCCGCTGTTGCCCTTATTAAGAAGTAGAGCGGATCTAGGAAAATTCTTCACACAGTCGCACCAGATATCGAGGCGCTGATAAGCGCAGATGTTCTTGCACTGGGTTTTACAAAGAAAAACGAAGACAATATTGAGCTCGTTGGTAGCGCTCGCTTAATTTCCTCCCTTGAAAAGTACTTTGGAATCAACCTCGTTGATGAAATTTCTTTCTTTACTCCTACAGGAAAAGCTGGGGAGCTCTTTGAAATCCCTGTTCTCCATAAAGATTCATCGGTAGATCGCCTTTATCTTGTTGCAGTCGGAGATGGCTCACTTGCTTCCCTTCGCGCAGCAGGTGCATCACTTGGTCGCAAGGTGCGCGGCAAGGCGATTGAACTCATCACCCTCGTTGCGCAATCGCGAGCAGAAATTCGCGCCCACGGAGTCTCCATTCTTCTTGGTGCCTACTCCTGGAACCTCAAGACTGGAAAACCAGCAGAAATCGCCACGATTGCAATTGCAACCAAAGATGGCGCATCTGTTGCTGAAGCAGGAGTTATTTCTCGAGCTCTCTATACGGCGCGGGATTTAATCCATACGCCAGCAAATATCAAGACTCCATTATGGATGGCGCAAGAGGCGAAAAAGATTGCTGAAGAAAAAGGATTAGCAATCTCTATTCTTGCTGGCAAAGAGCTTGCACAATTTGGCGGCCTTCGCGCAGTGGGAAATTCATCACCTAAGCCAGGCCCGCGATTTATTGAAATTACATATATCCCTAAGGGCAAGGCACGTTCGGCCGCAGCGCTGCCGCATGTTGTCATTGTTGGTAAGGGAATCACCTTTGATACGGGTGGGATATCACTGAAGCGCCCTTACGAATTTATGACAGCGATGAAGAGCGATATGGCCGGAGCTGCAGCAGCACTTGCAACGATCAGCGCACTTCCAGATTTGCAACCACAAGTAAAAGTCACAGTCCTGATGATGTGTGCTGAGAATGCACTCTCTGGCACATCACAACGTCCATCTGATGTCATTACACAATATGGTGGAACAACAGTTGAAATCATTAATACTGATGCAGAAGGCCGCCTCGTTCTTGCAGATGGTCTGGCTTATGCGGTGGAAAAACTAGATCCTGATTACCTATTTGATATTGCAACTCTGACAGGTTCAGCAACTCTTGGTCTTGGTCGCCAATATGCCGCTCTCTACACGCGTGATGAGAAACTTGCTAAAGAGCTCGTCTCAGTTGGTGAATCATCAGGTGAGCGCGTGTGGCATATGCCGCTAATTGATGATTACCGAGATTCACTTGAAAGTGATGTTGCAGATCTAAACCATGCTGCAGATAAGGGCGATTACTCAGCCGGTTCTGTGACTGCAGCTCTCTATCTCGAGCATTTTGTTGGTGAATCTCGCTGGGTCCACCTAGATATTGCAGGAACTGGCCGTAGCGAAACTGATTCTGGAGAAAATGCTAAAGGCGGCACTGGATTTGGCGTGCGATTCTTCATCGATTGGATATTGTCCCTCTCATGAACAACAACCCGCACTCTTATGCAGAATCCTTCATTGCAGAAGATGCGGTAAAGATCGCCGCACGTGCACGAGGTCTAGAACTTGGCACACTCGATGCATCTCAGGGCACAGGCGCATATCTTCGCCATCTTGCCCATCTCCTTGATGCACAATCTGTTGTTGAGATTGGAACTGGTTCTGGTGTGGGATCTCTCTGGATTCTTGAAGGAATGATTGCAAGTGGCACACTGACATCAATCGATGATGAGATGGAACATACATCTATCGCAAAGCTTGCAATGGCAGATGCTGAAATCGCTCAATCACGCTATCGATTCATCACCAATTCAGTTATGGATGTCATGACAAAGCTCACCGATCGCGCTTATGACCTTGTTGTCTATCGCCATAACCCTGAAGATTTATCCTTTGCAATCTCTGAAGCACATCGCATTCTTCGAAGCGGTGGAGTCTTTGTTATTGATAACTTCTTCGGTGGCTCAAAAGTTCATGATCCCGCTCAACGTGATCCAAAAACCATTGCCCTGCGCGAAGCTGGGAAGTTAATTAAGTCCGATACACAGTCGTGGGTGAGCTCACTCATTCCAACGGGTGATGGATTATTGCTTGCAACTAAGTTGTAGCAGAATAATCCTATGAGCATAAATAGCGGTGGCCCTTGGTGGGATGCTCCCAGTAAGAGCGGACTTGGAAAGAACATCACTCTTCGCTCTGCCATTGTTCTAGCCATTGTTGTTGGCGTCATCGCAGGAGCATTCGGTGCTTCATCATCAGGCTCCCTCTTCGGTCGTTCAGTGAACTTAGTGAGATCCACATCTGCGATAGAGCGACCAGCTGGCTCAGTAGCAGAAATTGCCCAGCGAGTATTGCCATCAGTTGTTTCCATCGAGGCGCAAGCTTCAGGTGGTGGGGCAACTGGTTCCGGATTTGTAATAGATAGCAGCGGATACATTCTCACCAATAACCATGTGATTGCAGCCTCTGTGACAAGCGGTGGAGATATCACTGTTCGCCTTAATGATGGATCATCTTTTGATGCAAAGGTAGTTGGGCGCGATAGCTCATATGACTTAGCCGTACTAAAAATTGTAGGTGCATCACTGAAAGCTCTTCAATTTGGAGATAGTGACAAGGTTGCAGTGGGAGATTCCGTCATAGCAATTGGTTCACCACTGGGATTAACAGGAACCGTCACACTTGGAATTATTAGCGCCAAAGACCGCGCCGTTACTGCTGGAGAATCTAGCTCTGAAAATTCATTTATCAACGCACTACAAACAGATGCTGCCATTAACCCTGGAAATTCTGGGGGACCACTCGTGGATGCGACAGGTTCGGTCATCGGTGTTAACTCTGCGATTGCATCCCTTGGTTCAAGCTTTAACTCTCAAACAGGCTCTATTGGTTTGGGATTTGCAATCCCCATCAATCAAGCGCGCAAGACTGCGGATCAATTGATTAAGAATGGCAAAGCAACCTACCCAGTCATGGGAATTTCCGTCGATATGAATTTCTCAGGTAATGGCGCGATGATTGCAAAGAATGCACAAGCAATTTTGCCGGGCGGTCCTGCGGCCAAAGCTGGCATGAAATCAGGTGACATCATCACAGAGATTGATGGTCGCCCCATCACTTCTCCTGAAGAGCTCATCGTGACAATTCGCTCCCTCAGCGTTGGAGATTCAGTCGTTGTGACATATAAGCGTGGCTCTGAAAGCAAGAGCGCAACTCTGACACTGACGGCTTCGAAGTAGCAGAGTAAGGTTCACCACTATGTTCTTCGATTTCGGTGCGGGTGAGTTAATCGGCCTTGCAATTCTTGCGATGATTCTTATCGGCCCAGAACGCCTGCCTAATTTTGCCGTTGATGCTGCAAAGTTTGTAAAGCGCGTCCGTGAAATGGCCTCCAAGGCCACAGAAGAACTGAAAGAAAATCTTGGCCCAGGTTTTGAAGATCTCAAACCTACCGATTTGAACCCAAAGAGTTTTATCAAGAAGCAGCTCTCTAGCGTCTTAGATGATGATGAATCACCGACAACGTCTAAGCGCACCAGCACAATAGATCCTGATCTTCTATGACAATTCTTGAATCAGTCCATGCAGCACTTGCAACCGTTCAGGACCCTGAACTTCACCGCGCTCTCCCTGAGCTCGGCATGGTCAAATCTGTTGAAATCAAAGGTTCTATTGCTCACTTAGAAATTCTCCTGACAATTTCAGGATGTCCTATGCGCGATCGCTTGCAGAAAGATATTGAAAGTGCGGTTACGGCAGTGGATGGTATTTCTGCCATTGAGCTCACATTCGGTGTGATGGATGAAGAGCAAAGGGCAAATATCAAGAAGCTACTTCGCAATGGCCGCGAAAGCTTTATCTCATTCGCACAGAAGGATTCGCTCACACGTGTCATTGGAGTTGCATCGGGTAAGGGTGGAGTTGGTAAATCTTCACTGACTGCAAATCTTGCTGTGGCATCTGCGCAAAAGGGCTTACGCGTTGGAATTCTTGATGCAGATGTCTATGGCCATTCGATTCCACGTCTGATGGGCCTGATTGGTCAGCGTCCCACAGCAATCGATCAGATGTTTATCCCACTGGAATCTTTCGGTGTGAAGACTGTTTCCATGGAGATGTTTAAGCCAGAGCGATCTGATGCCATCGCTTATCGTGGTCCGTTACTCCATCGCGTATTAGAACAGTTGCTCTCTGATGCCTATTGGGGCGATCTTGATCTTCTCTATATCGATCTTCCACCGGGCACCGGCGATCTTGCTATCTCATTGGGTCAATTAGTTCCTTCATCAGAGATTGTTGTTGTGACTACTCCGCAAGTTGCAGCAGCTGAAGTTGCTGAGCGTGCAGGGCGTATTGCGCATCAGATTCACCAACGAGTTATTGGCGTCATTGAAAATATGTCTGCATATCCATGCGCCAAATGCGGCGAACTCACCTCGCTCTTTGGTGAAGGTGGAGGAGAAGAGACTTCTCGACGACTCTCGCAATTAGTGGGCTCTGATGTGCCACTGCTGGGAAAGATTCCCTTTAGCCCTGATCTTCGCGAAGGTGGAGATGCAGGTTCTCCGGTTGTGATCTCAGCTCCTGATAGCCCAAGTGCCAAGGCAATTGAAGCAATTGTTTCTCAATTAATCGTGCGCGAAAAATCTCTACTTGGCGTCAGACTCGGGCTTGCGTAGCTCTACAACAATTTCCTTCGCCATATCGCCAAGTTCATTGCGCAAGTAGTCACGAGTTGCCACATCACCTAAAGCGATACGAAGGCTTGCAAGTTCGCGAGTGAGATATTCAGTATCTGCGATGCTTCGAGCATTCTGCGCACGATCTTCATTGAGAGCAATACGGTCACGGTCTGCTTGACGATTTTGAGCAAGCAAAATAAGTGGAGCTGCATATGATGCTTGAAGCGAGAGAATCAGCGTGAGGAAGATAAATGGATAGGTATCAAAGCGAATATCTTGTGGCGCCAAGGTATTCCAGAGAACCCAGCTGACAACAAATGCCGTCATATAGACCAAGAAGCGAGCGGTGCCTAAGAAACGCGCGAAACGTTCTGAGAGACGACCAAAAGTTTCTGGATCAATATTTCCACGGAGTGAACGACGCGTCTCGCGCGGTGTATCCAAACCAAAGTTGCGTGCCATCGTTACACCTCCTCGGTGAAATTAGTGTCAATACTTTCAAGAGCAGCCGTTGTGGCAGCTGAATCTCTGTGATCATGGCGCCAGTTAGTAGGCAACAAGTGATCGAGCACGTCATCGACAGTGACGGCGCCTAAGAGGCGATCATTGGCATCGATAACAGGCAATGAGAGCAAGTTATAACTAGCCAAGTATGACGAAACTGCATGCAGCGATGCATCGGGATTAACGCCCTGAGTATTGGTATCAACGATTGAGCCTAGAAGCGTTGAAGGCGGTTCGCGCAGAAGGCGCTGGTAGTGCACCATTCCAATAAAGCGACCGGTAGGAGTCTCTAGTGGCTGACGCGCAATAAAGACTTGTGAAGCAAGCGCAGGTGAAATCTCACTCTGGCGCACGGCAGCAAGTGCATCTGCAACTGTGTAATCAGCTGACATCACAATTGGTTCTGTCGTCATCATTCCGCCGGCTGAGTAATCTTCATAGGTCATGAGGCGCAGAACATCTTCAGCATCTTCAGGATCCATCAAGCCAATCAATTCTTGAGCGCGCTCTTCGCCAATTTCGCGCAGCAAGTCAGCTGCATCATCTGGATCCATCTCCTCCAGAATGTCAGCAGCACGTTCGCCTTCAAGTTCAGCCATGAGTGCAACGCGCTCGGATTCATCCATCTCTTCAAGAACATCTGCAAGACGTTCATCATCGAGAGCACGTGCAACTTCAACGCGACGCTTTGGTGCCAAATCTTGAATCACTGCAGCTAAGTCAGCAGCGCGCAAGTTGCTGAGGGTGGAGAGAAGGTTTGAAACTCCTTGATTGGTTTCGTGTTGTGCAAAGCCGGTCACTTCTTCCCAGGTAACAGTTGATGTGGCGCCCTTGCGACGTAAGCCACGTCCCTTGCGCATAATGTGAACACGAGTAATGAGCCAGTCACCAGTGCGGTTTTGCTCCATGCCCATATCTTCGACAAGTACATCTTCATTATTTTCAGTCAATGCAATAGTGCGGTCCAGTAAATCTCCCAGGACCAACATCTCGCCAGCGCGTGTTTCAAAACGTCGCATGTTGAGCAAACCTGTAATAACAACAGCGCCAGATTCAATAGAGGTAACACGAGTGATCGGAACAAAGACTCGACGACGAAGAGGAACTTCTACAACTAAACCAAGTACGCGTGGTGATTGGTTATTAGAACGAAGGGTCGCGACAGCATCGCGCACCTTGCCAACAGGATCCCCATTTGGGTCAAAGACTGCAGTTCCAGCAAGACGGGCGAGAAATATGCGATTGATGTTATTTCCGCTCATGGGATAAGAGTAACCGTTGAGGTATCGACTAGGTTTGCCTTATGTCCGAGGTCCAGAAAGCAACAGTTCATAACCACACTGAGCTGCCCGCACGACCTGACCTCATTCGTCTAATAATCGGGATATTTGGAATTGGCTCATCTGGCCCACTCATCGCCCTCAGCGCTATGCCTGTGCCGACCTTAATTTTCTGGCGCAATCTTGGTGGATCTCTCATGACTCTGCCATTTGCTCTTCGCCACAGATTAGATCGCACCGGTGTGAAGTGGGCAGTACTAGCTGGCATCGTGCTCGCAGTTCACTTTGTGGGATTCTTCTTATCAATGCGCATGACGAGTGTGACTGCTGGAACTGCAATTGTTGCAACGCAACCAATCTTTGCCGCATTCTTCGTCAAGCTCACTGGTGGACATATTCCGACAAAGGCCTGGCTTGGAATGCTGATCAGTTTTACAGGAGTGCTTGTTGTGACCGGCATTGATCTGCAACTCGATCGCAGATCATTTATGGGTGACCTTGCAGCGTTAATTTCGGGAGCGCTCGCAGCGGCCTACATGTTAATTGGTTCCCGTGCTCAGCAAACTTTGGCGACTACTTCCTATACGACTATCTGTTACTTCGTCTGCGCAATGACCGCACTTCCAATGGCGCTCTTTTCTGGATATGACATTGTCGGCTTTGCTCTTCGCGAATGGTGGATCTTGCTTGGACTCATCATCGGAGCACAAATCCTTGGACACACAATGTTTAACATGACATTAAAGCGAGTATCACCAGCAGTAGTTTCCATGATTGTCTTCTTTGAAGTTCCCGTTGCCGCAATTGTGGCGATGGTCTTTGATATTGGTAAACAACCGACTCTGTCCATTATTCCCGGAGTTATTCTTATTCTCCTTGGATGCATACTTGTGGTGCTTCGTACTCGGCCAGAAAGTGTGACGGTAGAACAATGATTGATCTTCACACTCATACAACCTGTAGCGATGGAACAGATGCGCCCTTTGCTCTCGTGAAGAAGGCGTTAGCTGCAGGGATTACAACTCTTGCCATTACCGATCATGATTCAACTGCAGGGTGGGCAGAAGCTGTCTCTGCTATTCAACCTCAGATTGAACTGGTACTGGGTGCAGAAATTTCCTGTCTTACGACAGATGGCATTAGCGTTCATATGCTTGGACTTCTCTTTGATGGCGAAGATCAAGTGATGCAGCAGATGCTTGCAGATTCACGTGATACTCGTGTGCCACGTATGCGCAAAATGGTTGAGCTCCTTAGCGCAGATGGAATCAACATCTCAATCAATGATGTCTATAGAGCAACCCCAGAAGGTGCCACAGTGGGACGTCCTCATTTAGCAGATGCTCTTGTTGCAAACGGCGTAGTTGCATCTCGTGATGAGGCATTCTTGGATTTACTCAATAATGAGTCGAAATATTATGTAACTCATGCCGCGCCAACACCCGTAGATGCCATTACAACAATTCGTAAGGCTGGGGGAGTAGCAGTGATTGCTCACCCATTTGCCTCTCGCCGCGGACAGATCATTACTGCTTCAACATTCTCTGATCTCGTTGCAGCAGGTCTGAATGGGATTGAAGTGCATCACCGTGATCAGAACGCGCAAGAGCAAGCGACGCTGACCACGATTGCTCAAGAGTTAAATCTCGTTATGACAGGCTCAAGTGACTATCACGGCACAGGCAAACTTAATGCTTTAGCAGAAAACACAACTCATCAGGCACAATGGGAACAATTAGAGTCACTTGCAGATGCGCGAAGGGTTGTGAAGAAATGAATTCACTAGGAGCAGTTACCTTTGCCACGCAAGCCTTTGTCACACTCTTTGTCATCATGGATCCACCGGGTGCAACGCCAATCTTCTTGGGCCTCGTGGGGGATAAATCTCCACGTGAGCGAGTGCGCCTTGCATGGCAGGCTGCAGGAGTCTCCCTCTTTGTTATTGCAAGCTTTGCACTCTTTGGTCGTTTCATTCTTGATTACATGAATGTTTCAATTGAAGCGCTACAAGCAGCTGGTGGGTTACTACTTCTCTATGTTGCTCTGCAACTTCTGACTGGGAATAAAAACACGGGCACAGAAAATGCAAGCGATAACATTGGAATGGTTCCACTAGGAACACCTCTTCTTGCAGGACCTGGTGCAATCGTTGCCACAATGATTTATGTGCAGAAGGCAGATACCAATGCCCAGATTCTTGGCTTGGTGATCGCAATCCTTGCGGTGCATCTCATTATTGGAACTGTCTTGATGGCATCAACAAAGATTGTTGGCCTCATTAAGGATTCTGGTGTGACACTTCTTGCAAGTATTGCCGGCCTCTTACTTGCAGCTATTGCTGTTCAAATGTTGGCAAATGCAATTAAGACATTCGCTGCAAGCTAAAAGGTAGCTACTCAGAAATTCGCTTTGTGCGAGTGCGTTCGCGCTTGATGCGATCGGCTGCTGGCTTCTTTGGCTCAACTGCCTTTTCACTCTTGGAACGATCTGTCTTTGGACGATCACTCTTTGGTTTGTCGACCGGTGTAGCGCTCTTCTTATTCATTCGCCCTGAAGATCCTGCAGGGATGTTGAGCATTTCAAAGAGATGCTCAGATGATGAATAGGTCTCTACAGGTTCTGGTAATCCCAGCACGAGCGCTGTGTCGATCATCTTCCAGCGAGCTAGCTCATCCCAATCAACAAAGGTCACTGCAATTCCTGCTGCTCCTGCGCGAGCAGTACGACCAATGCGGTGAACATACGTCTTCTCATCTTCAGGGCATTGGTAGTTAATCACGTGGGTAATGCCATCGATATCAATTCCGCGGGCCGCAACATCTGTTGCAATCAGAACATCTGATTTGCCTGCCTTGAAGTCATTGAGCGCTTTCTCACGCGCTGATTGTCCGAGATCTCCATGGATTGTTGCTGCACGGAATCCACGTTCAAAGAGATCATCAGAAGTCTTTTGAGCTGTGCGCTTGGTGCGGCAGAAGACGATTGTTGGTCCACGGCCATCTGCTTGAAGAATACGAGCCAGCATTTCAATCTTATCCATGGCATGGGCACGAACAACATGCTGTTCGATGCGTGAGACCACTGCGCCTTCATC
Organism: Actinomycetota bacterium; assembly: GCA_039799305.1. Taxonomy (GTDB): domain Bacteria; phylum Actinomycetota; class Actinomycetes; order Nanopelagicales; family Nanopelagicaceae; genus Planktophila. Next base: position 26,389 of record JBDLSZ010000052.1, on the reverse strand, counting down.
TTCATTATCTTGAGTACGAATATGTACTGGCTGATTCATGAAGCGGCGAGCGAGAGCGATGATGTCGCCAGGCATTGTTGCTGAGAAAAGCATTGTCTGCTGGCGTGCTGGGGTACTTGTAAAGATCTTTTCAACATCAGGCAAGAAGCCCAGATCAAGCATCTCATCTGCTTCATCGAGTACTACGCGAGAGACAAACTTCAGTGTGAGCTGACCTTGGCGATAGAGATCTAGGAGGCGGCCAGGTGTTCCAACAACGATTTCAACTCCATTATTAAGAGCTTCAATCTGTGGCTCGAATGCGCGACCACCGTAGACAGCCAGTGTGCGAATGCCACGGTTAAATGAGAGCTCTTCAACATCCTTGGTGACCTGCACACAGAGTTCGCGCGTTGGAACAACGATGAGTACCTGAGGCTTACCTTGATTAGGAAGCTGGGCCCAATCTGCATCATTAGGTGCGATAACACGTTCAATAACGGGAATACCGAATGCGAGAGTCTTTCCTGTTCCTGTCTTTGCCTGACCGATGACATCGCCATCAGCGAGTGCAATAGGCATCACCATCTCTTGAATAGGGAAAGGGGAAGTGAAGCCATGCTCGTGGAGAGCATCAATTGTTTCCTTGCGAAGAGGAAGATCTGCGAAAGTCAGGCTCACTTACACAACGCCGAAACCGACGCGGCGTTCAGCTGGCTCGCCGATTTCGACATAACCAATCTTGTCCGCAGGGACGATGATCTCGTGTCCCTGTACATCTTGAAGAGAAAGTGGTGTCTGCGCTGTCAGAGCAGCAGTAACTGCGCTCTTGATCTCAGCGGGAGTTGAAGGGCAGTCAAAAGAGAGTTCACTTCCAACATTGGTAATGGAGATGCGAACTTTTGCTGCTTTTTCAGATTTCTTTGAACTCATGTACCTATCTTATTCGCTAAGAGTCTGTACGGGGAAATCCAGATATTCCTCGCCACATGAGGTTTTCAACGAGATCCATCGCTTGCTGACGTGTGAGTTTGCTATCACGCTCAAGCCAGTGGCGCGCTGTGACCTGGACATAACCAATTAATCCAACTCCAAGCATCATTGCAGCTTCCTTGGGAAGACCTGTGTCATTTGAGATCACACCGGAAACAGCAGCGGCACAGTCATATGTCATTCGATTGAGACGTTCACGCACTTGTGGTTCAACGCTCATATCGCTTTCAAAGAGAAGACGGAATGCTTCTCCTTCATTTTCAATAAAGTTGAAGTAAGCCTCAATAGTCACATGAACGCGTTGTTCATTATCGGGAGTTGAAGAAATTGCCTTTTGAATCTCAAAGACCAATGAATCAATATGAAGATCGAGAACAGCAAGATAGAGATCGAGCTTGGATGGAAAGTGCTGATAGAGAACAGGCTTGCTGACATTTGCTCGATCTGCGATCTCATCCATCGCTGCTGAGTGATAGCCAGCCGCAGTGAAAACTTCGAGGGCGGCAGAGAGCAGAATTGCGCGTCGTTCATCGCGAGGAAGGCGAGACTTATCTGAACGCGAATTGTTTGCAGTTGCTGATTCTGTAGTCATTGTGCGAATCGTACTGAATTCGCCACGAAAGGCACAGTACGGCAGAATTACCTGCATGAAGACGCCCCCTTTAGTCTCGCCAGGACCTGCTCTTACCGTTGATGAAGTGCGCCGCTATAGCCGCCATTTGATCATCCCTGACGTAGCAATGGCAGGTCAGCAACGTTTGATGAATGCAAAAGTTCTCTGCGTTGGAGCTGGTGGACTCGGTTCTCCAGCACTTATGTATCTTGCAGCAGCTGGCGTTGGCACATTGGGCATTGTTGAATTCGATACCGTCGATGAATCAAATCTTCAGCGTCAAATCATTCATGGGCAATCAGATATTGGAAAGAGCAAAGCGCTGAGTGCGAAAGAGAAAATCGCAGAGATTAATCCTTTCGTCAATGTCATTCTCCATGAGACTCGTCTTGATAACTCCAATGTGATGGAGATTTTCTCTCAATACGACATCATCGTGGATGGAACAGATAACTTTGCAACACGCTATTTAGTTAACGATGCATGTGTGCTTCTCAAGAAGCCATATGTGTGGGGCTCTATCTATCGCTTCGATGGTCAAGCAAGTGTTTTCTGGGCCGAGTACGGTCCTTGCTATCGCTGTCTCTATCCAGAACCACCACCTCCGGGCATGGTTCCAAGTTGCGCCGAAGGTGGCGTACTCGGAGTTCTCTGCGCAACCATTGGTTCAATTCAAACAACGGAAGCAATCAAAGTGCTCACAGGTGTTGGCGAGCCGCTGATTGGTTCATTGATGGTCTATGACGCACTCGATATGACTTTCCGCAAGATTAAGGTGCGTAAAGATCCTAACTGTCCTTTGTGTAGCGAGAATGCAACACAGACTGCGCTACTTCCTGATTACGAAGCATTCTGCGGAACTCTCTCAGAGGCAGCACAAGAGGCAAGCTCAGGTTCAACTATTACTGTGCAAGAACTGAAGTCCAAGATTGATAATAAAGACAATTTCTATCTCATCGATGTTCGTGAACCTAGTGAGTATGAAATCGTCAATATTCCCACAGCGCACCTAATTCCTAAGCAAGGATTTATCGACGGCAGTGTGCTCGCATCGCTGCCACAAGATAAACCAATCGTTCTGCACTGTAAGAGTGGTGTTCGCTCTGCTGAGTGTTTAGCAATACTCAAGAACGCAGGCTTTGCTGATGCTTCCCACGTCTTTGGAGGCGTTATTGCATGGGCTAAGCAGATCGATACAACCCTGCCGGTCTATTAATGCTTACTAGTTATAAGGGTTATCGCATGCTGCTCGTTCATGCACACCCTGATGATGAGACCATCAATAATGGAAGCACGATGGCGATGTATGCATCACTTGGCGCAGATGTCACCTTGGTGACCTGCACTCGCGGTGAAGAAGGCGAAGTCCTTGTTAAAGATCTAGCGCATTTAGCAGCTCATGAAACAGATTCACTCGGTGAGCATCGCGTGGGTGAGTTAGCCGCTGCCATGAAGGCCTTAGGTATTACCGATTTCCGTTTCCTGGGTGATCCAGATACTAAGTATCGCGATAGCGGCATGATGGGAACAGAGCCTAATAATCGCCCTGATGTGTTCTGGCAGGCAGATTTAGAGGCAGCATCAGATGAGTTAGTAAAGGTTATTGATGAAGTAAAACCACACGTACTCATCACCTATGACGAGATCGGTGGATATGGGCATCCAGATCACATTCAAGCCCACCGCGTTGCCATGCGAGCATCTGAGAAAGCGTCTTGGAGTATCGAAAAGATTTATTTGAATGTCATGCCACGCTCTGTCATACAAGAGGGCATCGATGCAATGAAGAAGATTGGCTCTGACTTTATGGGAGCAGAGAAAGCAGAAGATCTTCCCTTTGCAAAGGATGATTCTTTCGTTCATGCGATGGTGGATGGCAACGCTTATGTGGAGAAGAAGATGGATGCTATGCGAGCACACTCAACGCAGATTGAGGTAGATGGCCCCTTCTTTGCACTCTCCAACAACTTAGGACTTCAAGTGTGGGGCAATGAGTACTACACGCTCGTTAAGGGGCAGAAGAGCGAACCTTTTGATTCTCGTGGACACGAGATGGATCTCTTTGCAGGAGTAGTACCTTCCTAATGCATTTTCTCTTCTCACTCATCTTCGGCGCAGCCATCGCGATCTCCTCAACGCTAATTCATCAAACGCTGCCGCCAGTGGGTGTGATTGTTGGAATCTTCGCCACATATCTTGGAATTTGGTATGTGGGCCGTCGTTCTGGAAAACGTCGATACAAGCTCTTCGCACTACTTGCTTGGTTAATTGTGATTTCGATTGCTGGTTCATTTGGTGCAGGTAATGAGCTTCTTATTCAAGGAGATAACCCTGGGAGCGCGCTCTTAACTATTGGATTTGTTGCAGGAGTTCTCGCAGTCCTCAAGCGTCCCTAAATTACTTCCAGCTCCAACTCTGTCCATCAGCTCCATCATTTATTTCAAGCCCAGCATCGGTTAACTGATCGCGAAGTGAATCACTGAGCGCCCAATTCTTCTCAGCTCGCGCGCTAATGCGAGCATCAAGGAGTGCTTGAATCTCAGCACTGACATCGCGAGATTCAATTCCACGGTCTAGCTCTAGCCCGAGTACTTGATCTGCAAAGAGAAAGAGCGCACGTTTATCCAGTGCTCCGATGGTGGGATCTTTTTCAATAGTACGGATGCGTTGCATGGCACGTGGTGTATCAAGATCTGTGGTGAGAGCATCACTTATCTCTTGGTCAAATTTCATCTCATCACTTGCACCGGCGTTGGCCAGTAGTTGTCTCCACCGTTTGAGTGTGGAGTGAGCTGCTTCAAGAGATGCCCAACTTAAATCCATCTGGGAGCGGTAACGGTTTTCAAGGAGTGCAAAACGCAAAGAGAGTGGATCAAGGCCGCGGTCAATAACATCCTGCAGCAGCACAACATTTTCAGCGCTCTTTGACATCTTCCGCCCCTCAAAGAGTAGGTGTTCGCCATGTACCCATGTGTCAACGGTTTCATTGCCTGTTAGTGAGTTCGATTGTGCTCGCTCATTTTCATGGTGAGGAAAGCGCAGATCAATACCACCGAGATGAAGATCAACGTGAGAATCGAGGAGTTCAATGGACATTGCGCTGCACTCGATATGCCACCCAGGAAAACCAGCACCCCATGGTGAATCCCAAATCATTTGTGTTCGAGCACCTGCTAATTTCCAGAGCGCCCAATCTGCATGAAAACGCTTGCCACCCTCATCGGTGAATTCATATCGATGGCCAGGTTGAAGCGCTTCAAGTTTATTTCCACTCAGAGTGCCATAAGTGGGAAATGATGTTGCATCGAAGTAGACAGAGCCATCACTGCCCACATAGGCACGCTTCATGGCAATCAATTTTTCGATGGAAGCAATCATCTCGGGCATCTTCTCGGATGCACGTGGATATGAAGCAGCAGGGTCAATATTTAAGCGCGCTAAATCTGTATGAAATCTTTCTTCGAATGTGCGTGCAATCTTGAAAGGGTCCACCTTAGTTTTTGCAGACTCTGCCAACATCTTGTCTTCTTCAAAGTCATCTGCCATATGACCGACATCGGTGATGTTCTGCACCAAGGTCACATCAAGGCCAGTCATCTGCAGAGTGCGCGAGATCAGATCAGAGAGTAAGAAGGTGCGAAGGTTTCCCACATGAGCATCGCGATAGACAGTGGGACCACAGCAATAGATTCGGACTACTCCGTCGGTGCCGGTAATGGTGTGAAGAGATTTCGATTTAGTGTCATAGATAGAAAGTGACCCTGTTGATACATCGCGTCGATTAAAAACAGGGATTACTCGAAAGGCCACTGCCTCATCAGGGTTGAAATTCACTATCTCCCCACGTCGATTAACGAGAACAGTCTCACTCTGTAAAACGCCCACGATATCTCGCATGGAGCCATCACTATCGCGCAGGCGGATAGTCGCTCGTTTGCCGAGCGCCTGCGCTATCTGCGTGCGCAAACTCATGGAGGCCATATAGCAACCATAATCGTGCATGGGCGCTCCTGCAGGGTTAGAATTACCGCCTACCGTTCCCAAGTATTTAAGGCCCCGGAGGACTTTCGTGACATATGTAATTGCTGAACCGTGCGTGGATGTAAAAGATAAGTCATGCCGCGAGGAGTGCCCTGTCGATTGCATCTATGACGGAACCCGCATGCTCTATATCCAGCCTGATGAATGCGTTGATTGCGGTGCCTGCGAACCAGTATGTCCAGTGGAAGCCATCTACTACGAAGATGATGTTCCGGGACAGTGGCAGGGTTATAAGAAGATCAATACAGAATTCTTTATCGAACTCGGTTCACCTGGGGGAGCTGCAAAGGTCGGGGAGACAAATACCGACCATGCAGATGTCACTGCTCTTGCGCCAAAAACTTCCTGATTTTCCTTGGGATGCGTTAGCCCCCTACGGAGCAATCGCAAGAAAACACCCCCAAGGAGCAATCGACCTCTCAGTGGGAACACCAGTAGATCCAACCCCTGAATTTATTCAGCAAGCATTTCAGAGAGCATCAAACTCACCTGGTTATCCGCTCACTATGGGAACACCAGAACTGCGTGAAGCAATCAGTGCATGGGCAAAGAAATATCTGGGTGCAACAGGTGAATTTGGGGTTCTGCCAGTTATTGGTTCTAAAGAATTTGTTGCATGGCTTCCCACATTCATTGAAGCCAAGAGCGTTCTCTATCCTGATGTTGCATATCCAACGTATTTAGTCGGTGCACTTCTTGCACAAGCTGAGGCAACACCTGTCTCACTTGATGCAGCTTCATGGCCACAGGCAGATATGGCATGGGTTAATTCGCCATCGAATCCTACAGGTCGCGTTCATACCGAATCTGAATTAAAAGCTGCAATCGATTGGTCACGAAAGAGTAAGAGCGTTGTGGTCTCTGATGAGTGCTATCTCGAATTCGGAGATTCTGTAACACCCACATCAATCCTGCACTACACAGGCGGGGATAACACCAACGTCCTCACCGTTCTCTCACTCTCTAAGCGCTCATCCATGGCTGGATATCGAGCAGCATTTATCGTGGGAGATCCAGCACTGATCGCTCGCATCCTTGAGGTGCGCAAACATGCAGGGATGATGGTGCCGTTGCCTGTGCAGCACGCGATGATTGCAGCGCTCTCTGATGAAAAACATGTGACAGAACAACGTGGGCGCTATAACGCTCGTCGAGCAACCCTTACCCCCGCATTGACGGCAGCAGGATTTAGGATCGAGCATTCAGAAGCTGGCCTCTATATCTGGGCAACGCGCAATGAAAACTGCTGGGATTCAGTCTCATGGCTTGCAGAGCGCGGAGTTATCGCAACCCCTGGCATCTTCTATGGCGAAGGCGGAGCAACACATATTCGTATTGCAATGACAGCAACGGATGCACAGATTGCAGAAGCTGCAGAGCGCATCAATAGCAAAGTAGGCGCCCCATAATGGCTGTAGGCATTCTCTTAGTAGGTGGTTTTGGTACACGTCTAAAACCGCTGACCGATGAATCACCAAAGCCCATGCTTCCTGTTGCGGGACTTCCTGTGACAGAACATCAAATCCTTGCTGCGAAGAAAGCTGGAGTTCACACACTTGTCTTAGCAACGTCATATCTTGCAGATGTCTTTACTCCCTACTTTGGTGATGGATCCAAGTGGGGGATGAAGATTCTCTACGCTGTTGAGAAAGAACCACTTGGCACAGGCGGTGCAATTCGCAATGCTGCAGAGTTACTTGGGCGAGATGAACCAGTCGTGATTTTCAACGGTGATGTTCTCAGCCGCCACTCCATCGCAGATCAAATAAAGTTTCATACTGAAAATAAAGCTGATGTCACACTGCATTTAATTGATGTGGAAGATGCGCGTGCATTCGGTTGTGTTCCAACTGATGCCGATGGCCGTGTTAGCGCATTTCTTGAGAAGATGGATAACCCAATCTCCAACTCCATCAATGCTGGGTGTTATGTATTTAGCCCTGATGTCATTGATGAAATTCCGCTGGGCAAGGTAGTCAGCGTTGAACGCGAAACATTCCCCGCACTCGTTGCAAGCGGTAGAGCTGTATTTGGTTATAGAGAACAGTCATATTGGTTAGATGTGGGCACACCCGCAGCTCTCTTCAAAGGCTCTCGCGATCTTGTTGATGGGGACTTTCAGGCGATGGCCGGCACCACGATTGCACCAGATGCCATCATCACCGGGGGAACTTCTATCGGTGCCCGCTGCGCCATTGGCTCTGGGGTTCATATCGATGATTGCATCATCGGAGATGACGTCACCATTGGCGATGGAGCCCGGTTGTCACATTCATTTATCGCCCATGGCACAGATGTTGCAGCAGGAGTTGAAAAAAACGCTCATTACCTCTCGCAAAAGCTCGATTTACCGATAATTGTGTAGAAATATTTAATTTTTCCTTGATTTGAGCATAAAAATCTTCAGAAAGTCTCGACCTTGGGGTTGACTCAGAGGGATTACAACGGTGTAATTCATACCTAGAGCGCGTTCTTCACAGCGAAGTGCGACCTAATGACTTGAGGAGCTTTTCATATGCCGATCCGCCCAGAAGGAACATCGACTGGCAAGCCATCAGCCCCCACTGCTGGACCAACTATCCAACTAGCTAGCGGAGAGAATATTGAACTCTCCTGGCAAGAGCGCTCACTCTGCGCTCAGACCGATCCAGAAGCATTCTTTCCTGAAAAGGGTGGATCTACACGCGAAGCAAAGCGCGTCTGCCTCTCCTGTGATGTGCGCCAAGAGTGCCTTGAATATGCGCTCGCACATGATGAGCGTTTTGGAATCTGGGGTGGTCTCTCCGAGCGTGAGCGCCGCCGTCTTAAGCGTCGCCCCGCATAAGCGCGGCTACCTTCATACTTTCAAACGATAAGTTTCCCTTATGAGCACGCAACGCGTTTCTGCAATTCTCGTTGTCCATGATGGATCAACGTGGTTGCCTGAAGTTGTTGCATCAATCATCTCTCAGACGAGAAACGTTGATCAGATTCTTGCTGTCGATACTGGCTCAACAGATGGCTCAGCCAAACTTCTTAAAGGCGCTCGCATCCCTGTTGCAACTCTTGATCGCACAACAGGTTTTGGTGAAGCAGTTGCGCATGGAGTGGAAAAACTTGCAGCTCCCATTGAAGGCGTTGAAGAATGGTTATGGATTCTCCATGATGATTGCGCACTACATCCCGGCGCCCTTGAATCACTTTTGAGCGCACTTGCTGAAAGACCCAGCGTTGTGATGGCTGGACCGAAGTTGTTGGGATGGCATAACCGCACACACTTACTTGAAGTGGGTATCAGTCTTGCAAGCAACGGCGCTCGCTGGACTGGATTAGAACCTAATGAATATGACCAGGGCCAGCACGATGGAATCTATGAAGTGCTTTCAGTAAGTACTGCGGGCGCTCTTATCAGACGCGACGTCTTCGAAGAGCTCGGTGGATTTGATCAGAACCTTGAGCTCTTCCGCGATGATGTTGATTTTGGATGGCGCGTGCGGACTGCTGGCCACACTGTTGCTGTGGTCACCGATGCCATTGGTTATCACGCACAAGCTGCGAGCAATGAACGTCGCGCAGTCGATGTCGAAGGTGCATTCCTGCATCGCCCATTACTTCTAGATCGCCGTAATGCCGCCTATGTTCTTCTAGCCAACTCAAGTTGGTGGTCACTTCCATGGCTATCCGTCCAATTACTTGCTGGCGCACTTGTGCGATCTATCGGATATCTCTTTGCCAAACTTCCTGGCTATGCAAGTGATGAGATTTTGGCAATCGCCACTCTTCTTATTCATCCCACTGAGCTTCTGAAGGCGCGCAAGGCACGTAAAGCAAGCCGTTATATTTCAAGCCGCGTCGTAAAGACCTTTATTCCTTCACGATTTACACAACTGCGAAGTTCAGTCTCTCGCGGATTTGAAAGTTTGCGATCATATGTTTTACCTGACGATGTCACCGAAAGCGTGCCTGCTGCAAGTGATCTCACCATTAATGAAGATGAGGATTTACTTACTCCGATTTCAACTAAGCCATGGAGATTGGTATTTGCTCGCCCACTCGTGGCAGTTTTCACAATTCTTGCTGTGATATCAATCTTCTGGGCAAGACACAGATTTGGCGCAGTATCTGGGGGAGCACTGCCTGAATCTCCTGGCAGTTTTAGGGATCTCTTTAAGCTCTATCTCGAAAGTTGGCATGAGATTGGAATGGGAAGCGGTCTTTCGACGCCACCGTGGGTGTTGATTCTCAGTGGTGCATCGCTGCTCACATTCGGCAGCGTGAAGGTATTCATCGCTCTCTTCTTTATTGCAGCACCATTTATATTCCTACTTACTTCACATCAATTCCTCAAGCGCTATACCGATAACCAATGGCTATCAGCAGGAGCATCTCTTTTATACGCACTTTCACCTGTCTCGATTGCTGCAGTGAACTCAGGGCGCTTAGGCGTGCTTGTCTTCATCGCACTTCTGCCAATCTTTGCTGCAGGTCTTCGTAACTGGGTTGATATTGAAAAGCGCACATGGCGAAGCATCTTCGCCTACTCACTCTTTGTTTGGCTGCTCTTCGCCTTTAATCCATCGGTGCTCTTGATTCTGATCGCTGCAGCAGCTTTTGCACTCTATAGAGATTTTCTTCTTGTGCAGAAGAATCACAAGGACCCACTCTTTATTCAGAGAGTGATTCGCAGAGCAACCATGCTCATTCTGCCTATTCTCTTATCGGCGCCAGGCTCCTTTGCAATCTTTGTGAAGCCCACACGGTTACTTTCAGAAATTGGTCTTACGATTCCAGGAGGAGGTGCCAACTTCGCATTCTTTGCAAACCCCGGAGGCCCTGGTTCTCTTCCGTGGTGGTGCATTAGCCCCGTTGCCATCGTCCTCTTTGTTACTTTCTTTTCAACAACTGCAGCACGCAAATTTGCAACGCTGGGGTTAATCTTTCTCTTATCCGGCACATTGGTCAGCGCACTCGTTGTTTCAGGTAATGGTTCGGCAACTAGTACTCGCGCTAATGCAGCAACCTTCATCGCCGTTGCCACCTTGCTTTCCATTACTTCGGCAGTGGTGATGTTTGACAAGATTCGCGCCCGACTTGAACAGTCACATGTGAATTATCGCCATATCTCGGTTGCACTCGTGCTACTAATCACGATGGCTTACTCGGTCACATCAACTTTCTGGCTTGTCACAGCCGGCGCTGATTCACCTCTGCGCACATCCTCAAAAGAGATACTTCCAGCCTTTCTCTCTATTGAGAAAGATGCAAAGACTGTGGTGCTGCGTTCATATCGCAATAACAATGAGACCACGTTGTCGTATTACATTTCACGAGGATCTGCAATTATGTTGGGCGAACCAGATGTTGCCCCGAAAGATCTTCCAGTAATCACTCAAGCTATTGAAGGTCTTGTTGATAATACTGGCGTCACATCCAGCAAGATTTTTTCTACCTATGGCATTAAGTATGTATTCCTGAAGAACCCAGTAAGTAAAGATGTCGTGCAGACAATCGATGGCTTGGGTGGGTTTAATCGAACATCTGCCACCAATGCTGGAATTGTTTGGCGAGTGCTGAAAGATACTGGGCGATTGAAATTTGTTGATTACTCTGGAAAAGAAATGATTCTTCCTTTCAAGGGAGTGCGCACCTATGTTCCAGCTCCTGGAACAATTACTTTAACTGAGAGCTACAGCAACGCATGGCAGATTTCTCAAGATGGATATCGCCTTGCCAAGATTGAGAATGCCAGCGAGCTTCCATCATTTGAAGTCACAACAGGTGGACATATCTCTGTCATTCACGATGGCACCATCAGACGCGGATGGATCTCACTATTCCTCATCGTCTTGGTGACCACAGTTGTTCTTGCACTTCCTTCGGGTCGTCGAAGAAGTGAGATTGAGGATGCGGTGATCGCATGAAGAATCAACGCATTCTCATACTGGCTATCGCCACGGCGACTGTGCTCTTTCTGAGCAATATCCTCAATGTGACGGTCTCTACTAGTCGATTCAATTCCTCATACCCAGCATCGGTATGTCCACCCAATACAACAGGTTTATCTACTGCAATTTCATTAACATCACCGAAGACTCTTGTTCGCAAAACCGGAACCTCATCAATGCAGACTTCAGAAGTTGGCATTAGACGTTTTGCAGTAGCAGCGCAATCTGCTGTGGTGGAAGCAGGTTCTGTCACACCTATTGCATGGCAAGTGCGCACGGGAGTGTGGGCAGGTGCTGTTCCTTGCAGTGCACCCGTTGCATCTCAGTGGTTTGTGGGAGCAACTGCAGATATCACTTCCAAAGGATCACTCAACGTTGTGAACAGTGGTTTAGGTCGCGCACTCGTTGAGATACAAATATTTACTGAAAACGGAGCCATCACTCCGCGCAGCATTTCACTCAAAGCAAATACCTTCACATCACTCTCGCTTGCTTCCTTGGCGCCGGGCTCTAAGCAGATTGCCATCCACCTACTTCCTCGTTCAGGACGTGTGAATGGATTTGTGATTGATGAACGCGGTAAGGGACTTAAGGCCCTTGGTGGAGATATTGTGAATTCAACGGGGGAGCCAATAAAGAAAATACAGATTCCTGCAATTCCTCAGCAGACCGGAAGGAAGGGATCGACTCCGCACACTCTCCGCCTTCTCGTTCCAGGCGATGTTGATGCACGCATTACGGCAGTTATTAAGTCAACGGATGGAACATTTGCCCCAACAGGTATTGATGGAAGAGTGATTGCACATAAGAAAGTGATTGAAATTCCTCTGGATGTGACGATGGCATCTGGAAAATTTGCACTGCATATTTCATCCGATCAGCCGATCCTTGGCTCTGTCTTCTCTCAGACTCTGGTCAAGGGAAAGCGTGACTTTGTCTGGAGTACTGCAGCCGATGATCTGACTGAATACACCCTTGCTACAACGGGATTGGCTCCCACCCTTGTCTTTACTGGTACTCGCATCAAGGTCAATCTTGAGCTGACCTATACAAATGGCAAGACAAAGACAATCAAGATTGCAACCGAGGATATTGCGACCTTTGTGGTTCCTGATTCTGTGCGCGCAGTCTCCTTTACCGGTATTTCATCGGGCACATCGGGCGCAGCTCTGATCGCATCAAAGAGTGGTTATGGCTATATCCCACTCAATGCCGGCAGCGTTCTTTCAAAATCTTCAGTACCCGCATCCAATATTCGAGTACTCAATCCCTAACTTTCGGACTCACCCCCACTAATCTTGATGACATGAGTAATCAAGTACGGACAGGTCGCGTGTGTTCACGCGTGACTTGTCGCTCCGTTGCATCGATGACTCTGACGTATATCTATGCAGATTCAACTGCAGTCCTTGGTCCCCTTGCTACTTTCTCTGAACCACATTCCTACGATCTCTGCGATAAACATTCAGCAAGACTGACAGTGCCTAATGGTTGGAATGTAATTCGCCAGAGCGTTGATGTCGATCATGCTGGACCTAGTGATGATGATTTAATGGCAATTGCAGATGCAGTCCGCGAAGTAGCTCAGGTTGCACTTGCCTCTGAGCACGAAGTATCAACATCGCCATCCCAATCAAGCGTGGGTCGACGCGGACACTTACGCGCAGTCCCTTCCTAATTTCTATTTCCTCACTCTTCTCTTTACGATATCCATATGAGCACATCCATCTTTAAGGCATATGACATACGTGGTCTAGTCGATAAAGAACTCACCCCTGATTTTGCCTTTGCCACAGGTGTTGCAGTTGCTCGGTTTCTTGAATTAGAGCGTGAACCAGGCACTGTGGTGATCGGTGAAGATATGCGTCCATCATCTCCCACACTTGCAACTGCATTTGCAGCAGGTGTTACCTCTCAAGGTCTTGATGTCATCCGTATTGGTTTAGCGTCAACAGATATGTTGTATTTCGCATCAGGAAAGCTCAATCTTCCCGGTGCCATGTTTACTGCAAGTCATAACCCTGCTGCCTACAACGGAATCAAGCTCTGCTTCAGTGGCGCTAGACCCATTGGTAAAGAGTCAGGGCTTGTGACTATTGAAAAGTTCGTCAAAGAGGGAACTCCGATGGCGATGCGCAATCTTGGAGTAGAAAAATCTCAAGAGATGCTCGAAGAGTATGTCGATCACCTTCTCTCACTCGTTGATGTCTCATCTATTCGACCACTGAAAATTGTGATTGATGCCGGTAATGGAATGGGTGGATACACAGCACCTGCTGTCTTTAAGCGCCTGAACGCTGAAGTAATAGAGATGTATTTTGAGCTAGATGGCACTTTTCCTAACCATGAAGCAAACCCAATTGAACCTTCCAATCTAAAAGACCTTCAGAAAGCGGTGAAGAAGCATGGAGCAGATATTGGCCTTGCATTCGATGGAGATGCTGATCGCTGCTTCCTTGTGGATGAGAAGGGTGAGTTAGTTAATCCTTCTTCTCTCACAGGACTTATCGCCTCTCGCGAGCTCAAGCGTTATCCATCATCAAACGTTATTTATAACTTGATTTCATCTAGAGCTGTGAAAGAAGTCATTGAAGAAAATGGTGGCACCGCAGTTCGCTCACGCGTGGGCCACTCATACATTAAGAAACTTATGGCTGAGACAAATGCAGTCTTTGGCGGAGAACACTCTGGCCACTTCTACTTCCGTGATTTCTGGAAGGCAGATTCAGGAATGCTTGCAGCCCTACATGCCATTGCAGCTCTGGGTGAAACAAAAACATCACTTTCGAAACTTCTGACTCCATTTAATCGCTATCACTCAAGTGGAGAAATCAATTCAACCGTCTCTGATGCAAAAGCTGCGATGGATACCATTGAAGGAATCTATGGAAAGAAAGATGGGGTTGAAGTCGATCATCTGGATGGACTGACCATCAATGGCGATACATGGTGGTTTAACCTTCGCGCATCCAATACCGAGCCCCTCCTTCGACTCAACGTTGAGGCTTCAACGGCTGCGCGCATGGAGAAGGTTCGAGATGATGTACTTAACACGATTCGTGCTTAAGCCCTTTTCACCTTTTTTAGCGCCTTCCACTAACCTATGTCCATAGCCGACTAGCACAGTAGAGCCCTACGCCGAAGGTCAAGCGAATAAAACAGCCGTTTTTACATTAGGGAGAAAATACACATGACACCTGTCACAACTATTCCAAAGCATGACATTGCAGATGCATCACTTGCTGAAGCTGGCCGTAAGAAGATTGAATGGGCAGAACGCAACATGCCTGTGCTTGCACAGATCCGTGAGCGTTTTGAGAAGTCACAACCATTCGTAGGCGTACGCATTGCAGCGTGCATGCACGTCACAACTGAGACTGCAAACTTGATGCGAGTTCTTAAAGCAGGAGGCGCTGATATCGCACTCTGTGCTTCAAACCCGCTTTCTACACAAGATGACACAGCAGCTGCGCTCGTTCACGAATACGGTATTTCAGTATTCGCACGTAACTCAGTCGATCGCGATGGTTACTACGCACATATCAACGCAGCACTTGATATCAACCCACACCAAGTCTTTGACGATGGTTGCGACCTCGTGAACACACTTCACACAACTCGCAAGGAACTACTACCGAATATCGCTGGTGGATGCGAAGAGACAACAACGGGCGTTATCCGTCTTAACCAGATGGCTAAAGATGGCGCATTGACTTTCCCAATGATCGCTGTCAATGACACCGATACAAAGCACATGTTCGATAACCGTTATGGAACAGGTCAGTCAACACTTGATGCTGTTTTCCGTGCGACTAACTTCCTTCTTGCAGGACGCATCGTCGTCGTGGCTGGATTTGGTTACTGCGGTAAGGGCGTTGCAGAACGCGCTAAGGGCATGGGTGCAGATGTTGTTGTTACTGAAATCGATCCAACAAAAGCACTTGATGCAATGATGCAGGGATTCCGCGTCATGCCAATGGTTGATGCTGCAAAGGTCGGCGATGTATTTATTACTGTTACAGGTAACCGCGATGTTCTTCGTGATGAGCACTTCGCAGTGATGAAGGATGGCGCAATCATGGCTAACTCAGGCCACTTCGATATCGAAATCGATGTTGCATGGCTTGAGCAGAACTCAGTAAAGAAGAATGCAAAGATGCGTCACCAGACTGACGAATATGTCATGAAGGATGGCCGTCGCCTACTTCTCCTTGCTGAAGGACGTCTTGTTAACCTTGGAGCTGCAGAAGGTCACCCAGCATCAGTAATGGATATGTCATTCTCTGATCAGGCGCTTACAGCTGAATACCTTGTAAAGGAAGCAAAGAATCTTCCAGCTGGTGTTCACGAAGTTCCTACATACATTGATAAGGAAGTTGCATCACTGAAGCTCAAGTCAATGGGTGGACGCATCGACACACTTACACCTGCACAAGATATGTACCTCAACTCTTGGGAGCACGGTTCATAAATGACCTTGGTTATGGTCGTCGATGACGATCAAGACCTCGCAGAAATGCTTGGAATTGTTCTCACAAGTTCAGGCTTCGATGTAGATCTTGTCAGTCGCGGAGATGAGGCGCTGGAGGTATTTAGAAATAATCCTCCAGACCTCGTCTTACTCGATGTGATGTTGCCAGGAATTGATGGCATTGAGGTCTGCAGATTAATTAGACAAGAATCAATGGTTCCTATTGTCATGCTCAGCGCAAAAGGTGAAACACAGGACATTGTCCGTGGCCTTGAAGCTGGCGCAGATGATTACATGCAAAAGCCCTTTCGCGATAAGGCAGAGCTCATCGCTCGAATTCGCACACGACTTCGTCGCACCAATGCTGATGTCACCGGACTTCTCACCATCGGAGATCTCACCATCGATGTGACAGCACATGAAGTCAATCGTGGTGCAACATCAATTCAGCTCACACGCCTTGAATTCGATCTTCTAGTTGCACTTGCAAAAGATCCAGGCCGGGTATTCACACGTGATGCACTCTTAAGTGAAGTCTGGGGCTATCGCCACAGCACCGATACACGTCTCGTCAACGTTCACGTGCAGCGACTTCGCTCAAAGATTGAGCATGATCCTGAACATCCTGAAATTGTTATGACTGTGCGCGGTGTTGGCTATAAGGCGGGCGGCCCAGCGTAAAGGGGGCTCACTCTCCATGATGGGCATTCGTCGGGCGTTATCGCAATCACTTGCAATCAAAGTTATTCTCTCCACAGTTCTACTTTCTTTCGGAGTGATCTCTTTAGTCGGTTCTGCTCTTAATTCACGCTTATCCGATGGACTTCGCTCAGCAGCCTTTAACTCTGCTATTTCAGAATCTAAGTTCACCTTCTTCGATGCCGAATATAAGTTGGCGATTTCAAGAAATTCGACTGTGGAGGAACGTAAGAAACTTCTTGCCGACATTGTGGTCAATGCAACTACTCAGGTAGTTAAAGAGGCACGTAGAGAAATCATTTTCCTCAAGGTCCCTACCAATACCACTACAAAAGTTTCCTATGAGATGGCTTCAGCGCGCATTAAGAGCTCCTCTATCCCTGCAGAATTAAGAAAGAGAGTTGTATCTGGAGCAAAGATTGAAAGTGACTATGCCCAGGCTGTGGAGAAATCAGGCATATCCCGACAAGTTCTCATTGTGGGAAAGCGAGTAAGTATTCCCTCCGGTGGTCGCTATGAAATGTATATCGTCTTCTCTCTTGAAAATCAGACAGCAACTCTTGGTCTGATTAGAAACTCACTGATCTTCACGGGCTTTGCTCTGATCTTCCTGATTGGCTTGATTACCTGGCTGGTGGTCAGGCAAGTTGTTAGGCCTGTCCGTGATGCGGCGCGCATCGCAACACAATTCACCCTTGGTGATTTCAGCCAGCGCATGAAGATTGAATCTCAAGATGAGATGGCAACTCTTGCTCATTCCTATAATGAGATGGCGCAATCTATTGAGCAACAGATCACTCGTCTTGAAAACCTATCTCGAGTCCAGCAACGCTTTGTCTCTGACGTCTCTCATGAACTGCGCACGCCACTAACAACCCTTCGTATGGCATCAGAAGTTATCTATAACCAGCGCACCTCATTTGATCCATTGGTAGCCCGAAGTTCTGAACTCCTAGCTGCGCAGATTGATCGATTCGAGCGATTGCTTGAAGATCTCCTTGAAGTCAGTCGATTTGATGCTGAGGTCGCAGTTCTGGAACCTGTCGACTTTGATGTGGTGGCCCTTGTCCAAAAATGTGTGAAGGATTTTGAGTTAGGCGATATCGATACAGAGTCAGGAATCCGAGTTATTTCGGAGCTACCGAAGGTTGCTATCCAAGCTGATATCAGGCGCGTTGAGCGCATTATGCGTAATCTCTTATCCAATGCCCTCGATCATGCCGACGGTCAGCAAGTCATCGTCACCATAGTTGCAACCGATAGTGATGTCGGTATCGCTGTTCGAGATTTTGGATCTGGCCTAGATGAATCATCGTTAATCCGAGTCTTTGACCGATTCTGGCGCGCAGACCCATCTCGTGCTCGAGTTCGTGGAGGCACAGGACTTGGTCTCTCCATTGCGCTAGAAGATGCCCGACTTCATAACGGTGAACTCGATGCGTGGGGCAGACCTGGCCTTGGAGCGCAATTTGTTCTGACCCTTCCTCGTAAAGCGGGAGAATCTATTGAAGGAAGACCCATTAAGGCTGCGCCAAAAGATTTCCACGAAGAGAATTTCTACCTATAAATTCTTTTCATCTTTCATTCAGAATGCCTGAGTGAGAAGTATTCGAGCGCTGCAAGAGCTGATATTTCCCGTTCGCTGCTTAGGCTGTTCGACCTTAGGTCTTTCCATCTGTTCTCTCTGCCGCAGCCAGTGGCATCCTCATATCTTCACTCGTAATTCTCGAAGTAGCCCAATATTCCCAATCTATTCATCTATTCAATATTCACCAATCGCGGGCAAAGTACTTCTTGCAGCGAAAGAAAATAGCCAGGTTCAGGCAGATGATTTAATTCTCGATGCCCTCACAAAAGCACTATCCCAATGTGTGAGAGAGCACGGAGTTGGAATTCTTATTCCCATCCCATCTCGTCCTAGCATCGCGCGATTACGCGGTAGGCAATTTATGGTCGATCTATCACAGCAACTCTCTGTCAATACTGGACTTCCCACATATGAAAATCTCATCCATGTGAGAAAGGTGCGAGATCAATCTTCACTCGATGCGAGAGCGAGAATGGAAAACTTACAAGGAGCACTGAAGGGGCGCAGATATCTGAGTGGAAAGGCTTTTTTGATTGACGACCTCGTCACAACAGGGGCAACTCTGCATGAAGCTGCGCGAGCCCTGCGTGTTTTGGGCATTGAGGTGGCAGCTGGCGTAACAGCCTGCGTTGCAGAACCCCTACGATAAGGGGGTTGATTTAGCGCCCTGTAGTACAGCAACTGGAAGGTAGACCGATGGCTTCAATTCTCGATCGAATCATGCGAGCTGGCGAAGGCAAAATCCTTCGCGACTTGAGCAAGATCGTCGACAAGGTCAATGCCCTTGAAGCATCAATTACTCCACTTTCTGACGAGCAGCTTCGCGCAAAGACAGATGAATTTAAGTCACGCTTTGCACAAGGTGAAACTCTTGATGACCTGATGCCTGAAGCATTTGCCGTTGTTCGTGAAGCTGCGCAGCGCACATTGGGCCAGCGTCATTACGATGTTCAGGTTATGGGTGGAGCAGCACTTCACAGCGGAAATATCGCTGAAATGCGCACAGGTGAAGGAAAGACTCTCGTTTCAACTCTTCCTTCATATCTCAACGCTCTTGCAGGTCGCGGCGTTCACGTCGTTACCGTCAATGATTACCTTGCTGAGCGCGATAGTGAATGGATGGGTCGCATCCATCGCTTCCTCGGCTTAAGCGTTGGCGTGATTCTCAACAGCATGACTCCGGCAGAACGTCGCGCTGCATATTTGTCAGATATTACTTATGGCACAAATAATGAATTTGGTTTTGATTACCTTCGCGACAATATGGCGTGGTCACTGGAGGATTGCGTGCAGCGCGATCACTTCTTCGCTGTTGTCGATGAAGTGGACTCCATTCTTATCGATGAAGCCCGTACGCCCCTAATCATCAGCGGACCTGCTGATAAGGCAACGAAGTGGTATGTCGAGTTTGCAAATATTGCCACAAAGCTCCAGCGCGATATGCACTATGAAGTAGATGAGAAGAAGAAGACCATCGGCATCCTTGAAGATGGCGTGACAAAAGTTGAAGAACTTCTCAAGATTGAGAACCTCTATGAGGCTGCCAATACAACGCTGATTGGCTACTTGAATAACTCAGTGCGCGCTAAAGAGCTCTTCAAGCGCGATAAGGATTATGTCGTCATGAATGGTGAGCTCTTGATTGTTGATGAGCACACAGGGCGCATGCTTGCCGGTCGTCGCTATAGCGAAGGTCTCCACCAGGCACTTGAGGCTAAAGAACGTATTGAAATTAAGGATGAGAACCAGACTCTGGCAACCATCACCTTGCAGAACTACTTCCGCCTTTACGAAACTATTTCAGGTATGACTGGAACAGCGATGACTGAGGCATCGGAATTCCACCAAATTTATAAGCTCGGTGTTGTTCCCATTCCTACAAACCGCGATATGCAACGCCTTGATCAAGCAGACTTGGTCTATAAATCTGAAGTTGGAAAGTTTGCAGCAGTAACTCGCGACATCGTCGAGCGCCACCGTAAGGGTCAGCCAGTATTGGTTGGAACTGTCAGCGTTGAAAAGTCTGAAGAACTCTCTGCCTTCTTAAAGAAGGCTGGTGTTCCTCATGAAGTTTTGAATGCTAAGCATCACGAGCGCGAAGCAGCAATCGTTGCTCGCGCAGGTGTGAAGGGCGCAGTCACAGTTGCTACAAATATGGCAGGTCGCGGAACTGACATCATGCTCGGTGGAAACCCTGAGTTCATGGCAGATTTCGAACTCCAACGCAGTGGACTTTCACCTGTCGATAACGCACCTGAATACGAAGCTGCATGGCCTGCTGAGATTGCAAAGCAGAAAGATGCCATCGCTAGAGAGCATGAAGAAGTAATCTCACTCGGCGGTCTCTATGTTCTAGGAACTGAGCGCCATGAATCACGTCGTATTGATAATCAGCTACGTGGACGTTCAGGTCGCCAAGGCGATCCTGGTGAATCTCGTTTCTATCTCTCACTCCAAGATGATTTGATGCGCCGCTTTAACTCAGGAATTGTTGAGCGCGTATTGGCAGCTGCAGGACTTCCTGAAGATGAACCGATCGAATCCAAGATGGTCTCTAATGCGATTCGCTCAGCACAGACTCAAGTTGAAGCTCAGAACTTTGAAATTCGTAAGAATGTTTTGAAGTATGACGATGTCATGAACCGCCAGCGCGAAGTGATCTATGGAGAGCGTCGCTTGGTTCTTGAAGGTAAAGATATCGGTGAGCAGGTCAATGACTTTATGGCAGATACGCTCTCTGCATACGTTCGCGCAGCTGCTGCACAAGGATTCGGCGAAGATTGGGATCTAGCGCAACTCTGGACTGCTCTCAAACTTATCTACCCAATCTCCTTTACACCTGAAAAGATCATCGCTGAAGTCGGATCATCTGCAGCACTCGATGTTGATTTCCTTGAAGCACGCATCCTTGATGATGCAGCTGCTGCCTATAAGAAGCGTGAAGAAGATCTTGGAGCCGATGTTCTACGCGAGCTCGAGCGCAAGGTTCTGCTATCTGTCCTTGATCGCAAATGGCGCGAGCACCTCTATGAGATGGATTATCTCCAAGAGGGAATCGGTCTTCGTGCCATGGCACAGCGTGATCCACTCGTTGAATATCAGCGCGAAGGCTATGAACTCTTTGCAGCGATGATGGATGCAATTAAGGAAGAACTTGCAAGCCTTGTCTTTAACGTTGAAGTCACCATCGAAGGCGATGGATCACAGGTGAAAGCTCGTGGCGTTGATGAGAAGCCAGCTCAGTCTGCTCCTTTGAAATACACAGCAGCAGATGAAAACGGTGTGGCTTCATCCGGTGATGTCTCACGCAATAGCCCGTGCCCATGTGGTTCTGGAAAGAAGTTCAAGCGTTGCCACGGCGCCGCATAACTCTTCTAAATCATTCGCAGCGCAGTACATAACCAACGTCCATCAACACCTTCAAAGCGAATCACGACTGCGCGAAGTCGCTCTCCATATCGAATCAGTGCTGTTGATTCACAGATTCCATCCAGTGGCTCTGATTGGTGAATGCTCTTAATCTTGCCAATCTCCTTCTGACTTCCTGATGCGCGAAGTAGATCCATATAAATCACTCGATGACACCAGCTAATCAGTTGCGCCGGTTGCCTGCGCCCTGCCCACACTTCAACAACGCTGACAATAAATTTCATAGTCCAGGCATGAAGTTCAGGAAGCGCCGATGCAGATGTTGGCAGCGGCATCTCATCGGGTTCAAGTTCCTCACCGAAGGTAGAGGGAACGAGATAGAGCTTTGTGCTCTGTTTAATATGTTCGCGTACAGGGGGAGCAAAGAGATCCAAGACGGGATGGCTCCAGAGTGCTGGATCTTCAGTGCTAGAAATCAATTGCATCGTAGTTGTGTGAGATTTTGTCATGCGGGAATCCTGTAACTATCGACCTTGCTCAGAATCAGCACTTAGTACCAATTGCACTCATACTTTTGAAGGAGTGTGCAGAAGTATGAAGTGGGGCAAGACGAGCCCTCCTACCTTGCGCCCATGGCCCAGAAACGAAATTCACATACCCGTCTGATTCTTGCTGCAACTCTCTGCGGTGCAACACTTCTTGCATCCTTTGCAATGTCTATTGCAGCAAATCAAAAAGAAAAGTATTGGGTGCTCCTGCGCCCAATTGCTGCCGGCACACAGTTAGAAGCTGCCGATCTCGGACTTGCATCTGTTGTGCTGGGTAGTTCCGGGGGTAATTACCTTCCAGCAGAGACAAACCCGATTGGGTCGATAACGCGCAGAGGGTTATCTTCGGGTGAACTGCTGGAAGGTGATTCGATTACCGATGATTCATCTGCGATGATCAATCAACAAATTTCAATCAGTGTCAGATCTGTAGATATCCCAGCAGGGCTGAATGTGGGAGAGATGATCAGCATCTATCAAGTGCATGATGCGAAAAATGGCGAGGCTGACAGATCTCCACAGTTTGTGCTGGGAGGAGTGTTTGTGAGCGCCCTTGATCGCAAAGGAAATAACTTTGGGGGAGAAGCAGCGCTGACTATCTCCATTAATCGAGAGGCAATCGCTGATGTTCTTAGCGCAACCACAAGCGGGCGATTAGTCATTGTGCGCGCACGTGGGTGAGATGTACACACAGTCGGTTGCAACAGCAATTCGCAGCGCAGAGGCGGAAGGATTTATTGCAGGCACTCTCTTTAGTCAGGGGTGGAGCGTTTCGTGTAGAGCACTTGATTTTGCATCCCTGCTTGAGCATGTTCAGGCATCTGATGCGCGCGGCTCACTCCTTCTCATCTCAACCGATGTCGATGGTTTCTCAAGCGATGGCCTTGATGAACTCAAACGACGAGGCATGAAGTACTTTCTCTTTGCGGCAACACTTGGTGCTCACGAGGAGTTTCCTGAATCCATTGCTATGCCGACAACACCCCTTGAACTTCTTGGAATTATTCGCGGCTCACTGCGCTCACCACTGATTCGCCCCACACAATCAAAGAAGCCTCGCTCCAAAATTATTGGAGTATGCGCAGCCTCTCATGCACTGGGGTGCACAACCCTTGCAATCAATATAGGCGCAGAGTTAGCCGAGCTTGGAAAGAAAGTACTTCTTGTCGATGCTCATAGTGATGCACCGGCGATAGCGCTAAAAATGGGGGAGCGAGGACTTAACTCTTCAGCCGAGATAAGAAGTATCTCGAATAATCTCTGGGCAGTTGAAATTACACAATCTGAGATTAACGCACAGATTGCAGCTCTAGATCACGCACGCTCTGAGTTCGACTTTATCGTCATAGATCTTGGAGTCCTTACAGATTTCTCAGCATCCTTAAGTGGGCGACGATGGTCTGAGGAAGTGATTGTGTGGACAAGCACACATGGTGATGAGATGTGGGTGATGGCACAGACAGATGTGCTGGGAACTGAGCGACTTCGTTTACTTGTTGCAGAACTCGCGCAGAACTCCATCAAACCAAAGTTGTCATTTCTGCGCGTTCTGCGTGGTGCTTCAAAGCGAAGTAAATCTGGGCAGGATTCATTTCTGTCAGCTGTCACATCACTTCGCCCACTACGTGTATTGGAATATCCATGGGATCCACGCAGCGCACAAGGCGCTGAAGATAAGCGGACCTCCTTGTGTGAATCCAATGAGAGAGCTTTACTGCGTAAAACCATCGCTGAATATGCAGGTGAATTGATCTCATAACTTCTTATAGGCTTAGCTCATGCGTGGATATGTGGCTATGACAGCCCAAGAGGTTGCCGAATTTATGGCATCAGGTCTCTTTGATGTCTCCGATCTCTATGCGCCCACATCTCAATTCATTGTCGATCACACAGATCTCGATGATGAAGAGATTGAATACACGCTCTCCATGGTCGCTGCAGAAGATGCGATAGAGATGAAGACTGCGACATCAGGTGCTGCATGCGTCTTGGCAATTGAAGTTCCTGCGCAGTCAATTTCAGAAAGCCATGACATGTCCATCTCACTCTCATCACCACTTGCGTGGGAGAGTGTGGAGTGTCTCTTTGAGGTATCTAGTGATGGTGAAGAGTTGACCTGGTTTGCAACGCAAGAGATTGAGGCCAACTTAGCGATGTGGCTGAAGTAGCTATGGCATCTATTGAAGATTATGTGCAGGGCAGAAGCTCACTCTCACCTGATCAGATTCACCGCCTGCGCGAATTAGTTGCTGATTGGCAGCTGCTCTCGGATCTCTCCTTTGCAGATCTCATTCTCTGGGTTCCGCTGCGCAAAGACTTTAAGAGTTGGCCAACGGGATATGTGGCTGTTGCCCATATTCGCCCCACAACCGCTGCAACTCTCTTTCCCTTGGATGTCATCGGTGATGAAATTTCTTATGGTGCGCGCCCGCATATTGATCAGGCGTTATCTGGTGCTGAAATCATTCGCGATACACAACCAGAAGCTCTGGGCGATCACATGGTCAAAGAAGAGACCATTCCTGTCATGGTCGGTGAGCACGTCATTGGTGTTATCTCTCGCCACCGCGATTCAGATCTCATGCGTCAGCCATCACGTCTTGAACTGAACTATCGCGAGATTGCACATAATCTCTATCGCATGATTGCAGAAGGAACCTTTCCTTATCCAGATGCAGGCTCACTCTTTGATCCTGCTCCTCGCGTTGGCGATGGTCTGATTCGACTTGATGTTAATGGTGTCATCTCTTATGCAAGCCCTAATGCACGCTCAGCATTTAGCCGTTTGGGTTGGGTCAGTGAAGTAGAGGGACATGTTTTAGGAGATGTTGCGCAATCACTTGCACGTGTTCGCCCCGATGCACATGAAGAGACAATTGCACTCGGTTTAACAGGAAAGGCGCTCAAGCGCGTTGAGATTGAAAATGTTGGCGGAACAATTGACTTCACTGTGCTTCCCTTGATTCGATCAGGAGATCGCATCGGTGCCATTGTGATGCTCAATAACGTCACAGAGCTGCGCCGGCGTGAACGCGAACTTGTGACAAAAGATGCCACTATCCGCGAGATTCACCACCGCGTGAAGAACAATCTCCAAACTGTTTCTGCGCTCTTGCGTTTGCAAGCACGCCGTATTGAAGATCCTGGGGCTAGTGCAGCACTCAATGAAGCAGTCCGCCGTATTGCATCCATCGCCCTTGTGCATGAAACACTTTCCAATAGCCGTGATTCATCCGTAGCCTTTGATGATGTTCTCGACAGTCTTGTGACTCACGCACTGGAGTTAAGCCCGCGTATGAATGAGCTACGTATCGATCGAACTGGTTCCTTTGGCTCACTCGAACCCCGTATTGCAACTCCGCTTGCCTTGGTTATTACCGAACTCATTCACAACGCCCTCGAGCATGGGTTAGCCGAAGAAGGTCTTGCCCTGGGTATCCATGTCTCAAGTAGCGCTTCAGAGTTATCAGTCACTATCTCTGATGATGGCGTGGGCTTTCCTGAAGGATTTGATATCGCAACATCGGCCAACTTAGGTCTGCAGATTGTGCGCACACTGACGGAGAATGAATTACGCGGAACGCTCTCACTGATTACAGATGAGAAAGAGACGCGAGCAGTATTACTTTTTCCGAATGTGTAAGGAATTAATTATTTGCGTGATCGGCAAGACGTGCACGATTACGTGCAGCACGGCGCTTGAGTGCGCGACGCTCATCCTCTGATAGACCGCCCCAGACTCCAGCATCCTGACCTGATTCAAGGGCCCAGGCAAGGCAGGCATCTTTGACGATGCAGCGATTACAGACCTTTTTAGCTTCTTCGATCTGGGTGATGGCAGGGCCTGTATTTCCCACAGGGAAGAAGAGCTCAGGATCTTCTTCGCGACACGCAGATTGATGTCTCCAGTCCATGGCTCTACCCCCTTCTGTACTCGATCGATTGTGCTGCGAACTATCCGCGCAAGAGATGAATTATCCCTGTTACTACTTATATAAACAAGAAGGTACGGAAAGAGATTTCCTAATTTGAGGTGATTTATATCGCGTGCCCCCGACAGGAATCGAACCTGTGCACCTGCCTCCGGAGGGCAGTGCTCTATCCCCTGAGCTACGGGGGCGCAGGTACAAGGGTAGGTTATCCGACTATGAACAGTTCAGAGAA
>JBDLSZ010000051.1:0-7697 GCA_039799305.1 Actinomycetota bacterium | reverse complement strand
TCGGCGGTGATGCTGGAATTGTGGAGACATATATTTCATACCTGCGTAAGAAGATTGATATCTATGAACCAGCGCTGATTCACACTGTCCGCGGTGTTGGCTACCGACTTAGATTGCCAGCTGCGAAGTAATTCTCATGCGCTCACCCTTTGCTACGTGGAGTCTGCGCAGTCGACTCACACTCGGCATCGTGCTTCTGACAGCCATAGGTTTTTTTAGTGCAAGCATTGCAACGCAATCACTTCTTAAACATTATTTAACATCAGAAGTGGATAAGCAGCTTGCAGTCATTACCAGTGGAACTTTTGATCGCGTGGAGCAATCAGGTATTGCACGTGAGAGCAGAGAAGGTGAACATAGCGATGATGTCGCTCGCCCCGTAGGTAAAGGGCTTGGTTCACCACTAACTCGTATCCCCACATCAGCATCACTGACGCTTCTTGATGGGCAAGGAAATATCGTTGGAGGCATTGGAGGCGATCTGAACTCAGCGCCCATCAGTGATTACGTCATAGGTCTATTGCCTTCAGAGATTGCATCCCACGGGGAAAAACCATTTTCTATCGAAGTGCCCGGTCCAGATTTTCGTGTTATCGCACGCGCACTTCCTGATAATGGCGGAACGATTGTTGCAGCTCAATCATTAGGTGAATTAAATCGCACCACATCACGACTTGGTTTTCTCTTTGCACTCATTGGGTTCGCACTTCTTCTTCTTGTTGCACTTGCTGCCCGCACAGTAATTAAGGTGGGTCTGCGCCCTCTCAGGGATGCAGAAGAGACTGCAGGAGAGATTGCATCAGGAAATCTTTCGGCACGTATGCCAGATGCCAACCCTTCAACCGAAGTAGGCAGACTTGTTACATCACTGAACACAATGCTTGCTCGTATTGAAGAGGCATTTGCTGTGCGCACTGAGAGTGAGAACAAGCTGCGTCGCTTTGTAGCAGATGCATCTCACGAACTGCGCACACCAATCACTGCAATCCGAGGATTTTCAGAACTTCATCGCCAAGGCGCTGTCACTGGCGAGAAAGAAACTACTGAACTGATTGCTCGTATTGAAAATGAATCAAAGCGTATGGGTTCACTCGTGGAAGATCTCTTGCTTCTTGCTCGCCTTGATCAAGCACGCGAGATGGAGTCAAAGCCTGTTGATATCAATAAAGTTGTCGAAGATGCTGTGATCTCAGCGCGCGCTGCAGGACCAGAGCATCCCGTCACTCTCAACTCAACTAATACTGAAATCTTTACCTTGGGTGATGAAGTGCGCATCCATCAAGTCGTTGCAAACTTACTTGCCAATGCACGCACTCACACACCTGCAGGAACTCCCATCACAGTCACTGTGGGATCTACTGATAGTGGAATTGAAATATCTGTGGCCGATAAGGGACCTGGACTCAGTGCAGATGATCAGAAGAAGATCTTTGAACGTTTCTATCGCACAGATGCATCACGTGTGCGCACAGGCAGTGATGGAAGTGGTCTTGGTCTATCAATCGTTGATGCTGTGATGCGCGCCCATGGTGGCAGCGTTACTGTGCAATCGGAGCCCGGTGAAGGTGCTGTCTTTACCTTGTTATTGCCCCGCAGGGCCGAGTGACTCCATCGCCTTCAAGGTTGCAATACGTTCTTGAATCGGTGGATGGGTACTAAATAACTTAGAGACTGCCTTTCCATCGAGTGGTGATTCAATCCAGATATGTGCAACGGCATTTGATTTCTGACGCACCACAGTGGAATCTGCAGCTAATACTTCAAGTGCTTTCCGCAAGCCCGCAGGATTTCTTGTGAAGGAAACTGCAGTGGCATCAGCGAGTGCCTCACGCTTGCGTGAGATCGCAGATTTAAGAAGCACAGCGGCAATGGGTGCGAGCATGAGAACAACGAGTGAGAAGATGAGTGCGAGTGGGTTGGAATTACCACCACGATCTCTATCTCTTCCTCCACCAAACCACATCATGCGCATAAGGAAATCACTCAAGATTGCAATTGCTCCTGCTGTTGTTGCAGCAACTGCTGAGACCAATGTGTCGCGATTTGCCACATGGGAGAGCTCATGAGCAATCACTCCTTGCAACTCATCACGATCCATCACTTCAAGCATGCGCGTTGTAAAGGCAATGAGTGCATGTTCAGGATTGCGCCCAGTTGCAAATGCATTAGGAGCGCTATCTTCAACGATGGCAACCTTGGGCATCGGTAGTCCACTTGCAATAACAACTTCTTCAATCACATTAAAGAGCTCTGGCGCATCTTCGCGTGTAATGAGCTTGGCACCTGTCATGGTCAGAACTAACTTATCTGAGCCGTAGTAAGAGCCCCACACTCCAATGAGAGCAAAGCCCACTGCCATCGGCACCATCGTTGATGCTGTGCCTACACCAAAATATGTCATTGCAGCATATGCAACAAACCATGTGAGAACACCCATCGATGCCAGAAGGAAATAAGTCTTTCCCTTATTGGCAGATTGCAGTGCGCGAAAGTTATTCTCAGCCATAGGTGAAATTAGAACTTAACGTTTGGAACATTACGATCTGCAGCGTTTTCTACTTCATAGAATTCGCGAGCGCTCACCTTGGCAAAGCCTGCAAAGAAGTTGGTAGGCACTGTCTTCACAGCTGTATTGAGCGAGCGCACAGTGTCGTTATAGAACTGACGTGCAAAGGAGACTTTATTCTCTGTAGTAGAAAGTTCTTCCTGAAGAGATAGGAAGTTAGATGATGCTTTCAAATCTGGATATGCCTCAGCAACAGCGAGCAAGCCACGCAGTGCGTTGGTCAGTGCGCCATCAGCTGCTGCAACATCGGCAACGCTGGATGCACTCGTTGACTTAGCACGTGCTGCAACGACTGCATCAAAGGTGCTCTGCTCATGTGTGGCATAGCCCTTGACCGTCTCAACAAGGTTAGGGATTAGATCTGCGCGGCGCTTGAGTTGAACCTCAATCTGCGCAAATGCCTCATCGACTGTGATGTTCAGTCGAATAAGGCGGTTGTATTGAGCAACAGCAAAGATGACGAGTAGGACGAGTGCGCCAATGACAATAATTTCCATACTTACTTCAACCCCTTTTGCCTGGTTGGTATTCCCCCAGATAGAGATTATCTAGGAGTTATTTGATTTTACTTTGGTGGAAATTCATAAAGGAACGGCTCGGGGTTGGCCCGCGCTGTCCTTGATAACGTGATGCATAGATTGCTGAGCCATATGGGTGCTCAGCAGGAGATGAGAGTTTAATCAGACAGAGCTGACCGATTTTCATGCCTGGGAATAACTTCACCGGCAAGTTAGCAACGTTGGAGAGTTCAAGGGTGATGTGGCCAGAAAAACCTGGATCGATAAAGCCAGCAGTTGAGTGGGTCAGAAGTCCAAGACGCCCCAGTGAAGATTTTCCCTCTAAGCGACCCGCAATGTCATCAGGAAGTGTGATGATTTCATAGGTCGATGCCAGAACGAATTCACCTGGGTGCAAGATAAATGCTTCGCCATCTTCGGCGATAACTTCACGTGTGAGCTCAGCCTGTTCGATCGATGGATCAATCACTGAGTACTTGTGGTTTTCAAAGACGCGGAAGAACTTATCCAGGCGCACATCCACCGATGAGGGCTGGATCATCGCTTCGTCATATGGCTCCACGGCAACGCGGCCTTGGGTAATTTCTGAGCGGATATCGCGATCACTGAGTAGCACGGCGCGAGCCTACCTTTTAAGCGCACAAAAAAGGGCCTTGGCACGCTTGCTTAAGTTACTGGCGGGTAGCACCATTGCCCCATGAGCCATTACACAGCCAATCTGCGCGATATCGAATTCTGCCTCTTTGACCTCTTGGGTCGCGAAAAGGTCTTGGGTACATCTATCTACTCAGATCTTGATCGCGATACAGCGATGGGGATGTTGGAAGAAATGAAGCGTTTATGTGAGAACGATCTTGCTGCATCTTTCGTTGAAGGCGATCGCGTTGGTGCAGTACTCAATAAAGAGACAGGAGATGTCAATCTTCCTGCAAGTTTTATTAAATCTTATAAAGCATATGTCGATGGTGAATGGTGGCGCCTTGATGCACCTGTTGATTTAGGTGGAATGAAAATCCCACAATCACTTCGCTGGGCAATTGCTGAGATGGTTCTAGGTTCAAATCCTGCAATTCATATCTACGCATCCGGTTATGCCTTCGCACAAGTAGCACATGTTCTTGGAACAGATGTGCAGAAGAAGATGGCAAAGCACATGGTGGAACGTCACTGGGGTGCAACGATGCAATTGACAGAACCTGATGCAGGTTCAGATGTGGGAGCAGGTCGCACGAAAGCTGCGCAGCAAGCAGATGGGACTTGGCACATCACAGGCAATAAGCGTTACATCACATCAGGCGATGCCGACTTCTATGAGAACGTTATGCACTTTGTTCTTGCACGTCGCGAAGGTGGCGGACCTGGAACAAAGGGTCTCTCACTCTTTCTTATTCCAAAGTTTATGTTTGACTTTGAAACGGGAGATCTTGGAAAGCGCAACGGCGTCTATGTCACAGCGCTGGAAGATAAAATGGGCTTGAATGTCTCTGCAACATGTGAAGTTTATCTTGGTGAGAATGAACCAGCTGTTGGATACCTACTAGGTGATGTTCACCAAGGTATTGCACAGATGTTTAAGATCATTGAATTCGCTCGCATGATGGTGGGAACTAAGGCGATTGCAACACTTTCAGCCGGTTACCAACAAGCACTTTCCTATGCCAAGACTCGCGTGCAGGGTGGCGATATGAAGATCATGAACGATAAGGCGAGCCCACGTGTGACCATCATTAAGCACCCAGATGTGCGTCGTTCACTGATGGTGCAGAAGGCTTACTCCGAAGGTATGCGCGCACTTGTTCTCTACACAGCATCGATTCAAGATGAGATTGAGCTAGCACGGGCTGCAGGAGATGCCGAGAAGTTAGAGACGATGGAGAAGCTCAATGACTTACTTCTTCCTGTTGTTAAAGGTTTCGGATCTGAAAAGTCATGGACACTTCTTGGCACAGAATCCCTTCAAACATTCGGTGGCGCAGGCTTCACACGCGATTGGCCACTTGAGCAATATGTGCGCGATGCAAAGATTGATACTTTGTATGAAGGCACCACGGCAATTCAAGGGTTGGACTTCTTCTTCCGCAAGGTTGTGAAAGATGGTGGTCGCTCACTTGGACTACTCGGCAAAGAGATTCAAGCATTTGCTGAAAGTGGCGGCGTTCATGCAGATGAGAAGCAAGCGCTTTCCAAGGCACTGGCTGATCTCAATGGAATTATCGGAGTACTAGTGGGGCATGCAATGGCATCACAAGAAAAGCCAGATGAGATTTATAAGGTCGGCTTGAGCACATCACGTGCACTCATGGCTGTTGGTGATGTGATCATCACATGGCTTCTTCTTCGCCAAGCAGATATCGCATCTGCAAAGCTTGCAGCAGGTGCTGGAAAAGATACTGATTTCTACACAGGCAAGATTGCATCTGCAAAGTTCTTTGTGACAACAGTTCTTCCTCACATCACCGCAGATCGCACAATTGTGGAAGCAACAGATGCTGCAATCATGGAGATTCCAGAGTCCGCTTTCTAAGTAATTAAGTTAGACTCATGCGGTGCTCACCAAACATCGCGGCGAATTTCTGCTTGTTCTGGGAGCTTTCTTCTTCGCACTCTCTGGCATCGTTGTCACAGTAGTTCTAAAGCACCTTCCAGCACTTCGCTTAGCTGAGGTGCGCTCAGTCTCAGCCGTTCTCATCCTTGGCACCTATGTTCTTCTTACTCGCCCTGAAATCATCAAGGTGAAGAAATCTGAAATTCGGCGCCTTGCCATATATGGCGTTGTCGGCTTTGCCTTTGTGAACTTTGGCTATCTACTGAGCATCCAGCGTGGTGTTCCACTAGGCCTTGTCCTTATTATCGAATTCACCGCATCTATTTGGATTGCGCTCTGGATTAAATTCGTTCGTAGAGGTTTTGTCTCTAATGAGATGTGGCTTGCGGTTGCTCTCTCATTCACTGGCCTTGTTCTCGTTGCAAAGGTCTGGGAAGGACTTAAGTTTGATCTGATTGGACTTACCGCTGCAGCTCTGTGCGCATTCGCACTGGCTGCCTACTTCCTCATGAGTGAGCGCATCGGTAAGAGTCGTGAACCGATTGCAACGATGATCTTCGGTATGGGTTTTGCATCTATCTTCTGGCTCGTTGTTCAGCCCCCTTGGACATTTCCTTTTGAAGTATTTACCGTGCAGATGGATCTCGGTGGTATCGCAGCTGGCACGATGCTTCCGGGTTGGCTATTAATAGGTGCTGCAGCAATCTTTGGAACCGTTATTCCCTACATGTTGGTCTTATCTGGAATGAAACTCTTAACTGCATCAACAAGTAGTGTGATTGGAATGCTTGAACCAGTAATCGCTGGTGCTTTTGCATGGATCTGGTTTGCTCAGAGTTGGGATTTTATTCAACTCATCGGCGCTGCTGCTGTGCTCGTTGGAGTTTATTTAGCAGATCGCGCTAAGACTGTAGCGAGTTAAGTAGCTACTCGTTCCAACCGCCATCGCCAGGAGATGATGGCTGAATATCTGAAGCACCCGTAGATTGTGTGAAGTCGCGTCCTGCTCCCACATTCGGTGCCATATCGAAGAAGCGTGCAAAGTGAAGTTGTGCTGAGACTGTAATAGTTCTTGTTGGTCCATTACGGTGCTTTGCAACGATGAAATCTGCTTCTCCTGATCGGTTCTGTGAGTCATACATATCATCGCGGTGGAGCAAGATAACTACGTCAGCATCTTGTTCGATAGAACCAGATTCACGAAGGTCAGAGAGCATTGGCTTTTTATCAGAGCGTTGTTCAGGTGAACGGTTGAGCTGAGAGATAGCGATAACAGGAACATTGAGTTCCTTCGCCATCAACTTCAAGTGACGTGAGAATTCAGATACTTCTTGCTGACGGTTCTCAACGCGCTTACCTGATGACATCAGCTGTAGGTAGTCGATAACAATAAGTTTGAGATCATGGCGCTGCTTAAGGCGACGCGCCTTTGCGCGAATCTCCATCATCGAAAGATTCGGTGAATCATCGATAAAGAGTGGTGCATCAGAGATCTCACCCATACGACGAGCAAGCTTTGCCCACTCATCATCGCTAAGTTGCCCGGAACGAATATTGTTAAGACCAACGCGAGCTTCAGCAGAGAGCATGCGCATGGTAATTTCTGACTTTGACATTTCAAGTGAGAAGATCACAGCTGCTTGGTTCTCGTGAATGGCAGCATGGCGCGCAATATCAAGGCCGAGCGTTGACTTACCCACTGCAGGACGAGCTGCAAGAATAATCATGTTACCTGGATGGAAACCGTGAGTGAGTGCATCGAGATCACGGAAACCAGATTTCACACCTTCAATACCAATACCTTTAGAGATCGCTTCGATTTCATCGAGGGCTGCAGGAAGTAACGTACTGAGCTGCACATAATCTTCCGATGAACGTCGCTCTGTTACTGCATAGACCTCTGCTTGCGCAGCATCAACAGCATCATCGACTTCACCATTTTGGTCATAGCCAAGTTGAACAATCTTTGTTCCTGCTTCAACAAGGCGGCGCATGATGGCATGTTCTAGAACAATCTTTGCGTAGTAGCCAGCATTAGCAGCTGTTGGAACAGATGAGATAAGAGTGT
>JBDLSZ010000050.1:0-9882 GCA_039799305.1 Actinomycetota bacterium | reverse complement strand
CCGATTCCGCATGCAAGAAGGCCTGCCTCCGCCATGCGCCGGGCTGCAGTCTGTCCACCACCGTAGGGAGCTGCAAGGATTGCGAATTGGTGAGAGGTTGTAAATCCCTTATCTGCGGCATAGATATTGACGCCACGGTTTTGTAAGTTCTGTGCAAGCGCTTGTGAAGTTTTGACCATCATCTGCGCATAGGCAGGACCTACTGCTTTCCAATCTTGCAGCGTCACACCCAGCGCTGCTGTCTTTGCTGCATCAAAGTTAGCGGTAAGCCCTGGGTATGCAATCGCATCTAACTTCTGTGCGATGGCATCATCGTTGGTGACGATTAGTCCACCTGCAGGACCACCGAGTGACTTATAGGTGGAGAAGGTCATCAGGTGAGCACCTTCAACAAGAGGTTGTGGCCAGACCTTTCCAGCGATCATTCCGCAGAGGTGGGCTGCATCAAAGAGAACCTTTGCGCCGACTTCATCTGCAATCTCGCGCACCTTAGCAATCGGGTGGTGAAAGAGATTCAGAGATCCACCGACAGTGATCATTGTTGGTTTTACTTCGTGTGCCAGTTTTCTTAAGGCATCGATATCGATGGTGTAACCAGTCTCATCGACAGGTGCTGAGATTGTGTTGAGTCGATAGAGACCAGCAGAGCCACCTTTATGGTGAGTGACATGTCCGCCAATAGTTGCTGGGGGAGCGATGATCGTGTCGCCCGGTTCTGTATTTGCCATAAATGCATAGAGGTTTGCAATAGCACCGGATGGAACACGAAACTCTGCATAGGTGGCACCAAATACTTCACAGGCGAGCTCTTGTGTGATGATTTCAATCTGCTCGATAGCACCAAGGCCTGTTTCATATTTATCACCAGGGTGTCCCAGGGATGCACGAGAGCCCATGCCGGATGCAAGTAACTTCTCTGCACGGGGATTGAGAACATTGGTCGCTGGGTTGAGATTAATACCTTCAATATCGTGAAGGCGGTGGTTTTCTTGCGCTAACTCTTCAATCCACGACTGAACATCAGAAGGACTTTTTCCATCGACTTGAGATGCAATACGAGTGATGAGCTCTTGGGAAGCCGGGGTTGCCCAGCCCGGTGTCTTTAGGGCTTGGGTCTTAAGAGATTGCGTCATGCACCTTATTAAAGTGCATCGCCTCCACGTTCACCAGTGCGAATACGAATGACTTGTTCCACAGGTGTTACCCAGAGTTTTCCATCACCGATGGAGCCAGTGTTTGCCGCTGTCACAATGATGTCGACAATCGATTGAGCATCGGCATCATCTGCAAGAACTTCAATGCGAACCTTAGGAATGAAATCAACGGTGTATTCAGCCCCACGATAGATCTCAGTGTGGCCCTTCTGGCGGCCAAAGCCTCGAGTTTCAGAGACAGTCATGCCGGCAACGCCAGCAGCTTGTAAGGCAACCTTGATGTCATCGACCTTTGCGGGCTTCACAATTGCGGTGATCAGTTTCATGGCATCTCTTCTCTCTTGAAATCAATACTAGTAACGGTTTGAGTTTCCGGTGATGTCATAGGCAGATTCAGCATGGAATGTTGTATCAAGGCCCGTGAGCTCATCATCGCGATAGACGCGGAATCCAATGGTCTTCTGGATGGCAGTTGCAATCAACCAGGTTGCTGCAAATGAGAAGAGTGCTACTACCACGATGGCGATAACTTGGCGGGTTAGCTGTGTTGTGCCACCACCGTTGAAGAGGCCATTTGCTCCTGCCTCATTGGCAGTTACTGTTGCAAT
Organism: Actinomycetota bacterium; assembly: GCA_039799305.1. Classification (GTDB taxonomy): domain Bacteria; phylum Actinomycetota; class Actinomycetes; order Nanopelagicales; family Nanopelagicaceae; genus Planktophila. The sequence goes on along the minus strand of JBDLSZ010000050.1, from coordinate 8,120 downwards.
CAGTCCAATAGCAAGCATTCCAAGGATTCCACCGACTCCGTGGACTCCCACAACATCGAGTGAATCGTCATAGCCAAACTTATATTTGCGTGTGACAGCCCAAGAAGATGCAACACCTGCAATGAGACCAAGAATGAGAGCACCGAGTGGATTGAGATAACCACATGCTGGTGTGATCGCAACTGCTCCTGCAATAGCACCGGATGCAACACCGAGAGTAGTTGCCTTTCCATCGCGCTTCTTCTCATAGGCAACCCATGTCATCGCAGCTGCAGCTGTTGCAATCTGTGTGTTGATCATTGCAGTCGCTGCCAAAGATCCTGCAGACAGTGCTGATCCTGCATTAAATCCAAACCAACCAAACCAGAGCATGCCTGCACCGAGAAGCACGAGCGGCATATTGTGTGGTCGCATGGGATCGCGCTTGAATCCATCGCGCTTACCAAGAACAAGTGCCAGTGCTAACGCTGCTGCCCCTGAGTTAATTTCAACAACGGTGCCGCCTGCAAAGTCGAGAGCCTTGAGCTTGTCGATGATCCATCCACCTTCACCGTTTTGTGCGGCAAATGCCCAGTGAGCAACCGGGATATAGACGAGTGTGATCCAGACTGCAACGAAGAGAACCCATGATCCGTACTTTGCGCGATCTGCGATCGCACCTGAAAGAAGGGCCACAGTGATGATGGCAAAGGTGAGTTGAAACATTGCAAAGGCAAGAACAGGGATTTGATGTCCTTCAGCGCCCGTTACTTGATCGAGTGTGGATGCAAGGCCTATGTGATCCAGGCTTCCAATAAGGCCACCGTTTGATTTACCGAAGGCCAGTGAATATCCATAGAGGACCCAGATGATTGTTGTGATGCCCATTGCTGCAAATGACATCATCATCATATTAAGCGCTGACTTCACGCGGACCATGCCGCCATAAAAAATTGCAAGCCCTGGTGTCATAAAGAGAACAAGGGCTGCACTTGCTAATACCCACGCGGTGTCACCGCTATTGATTGTCTGCATTCTTAATGAGGCTTCCTGTAACGAGCATATGATGCGTTGATTTCAACTTCAGCGGCATCGTGGCCAACCCACTCTCCGCCGTGAACTTCCTTACCTGGCTCTAGTGTCTTATAGACCTCAAAGAAGTGCTTGATTTCATCGAGTTCATAGGATGGAACATCAGAGAGATCTTTTAAGTTGTTCTTGCGGATATCTCCTGCTGCAACACAGAGGAGCTTGTCATCTCCACCCTTTTCATCTGTCATGCGAAACATTCCGATAACGCGGCATGAGACTACGCATCCAGGAAATGTGGGTTCATCGAGCATGATAAGAGCATCCAGTGGATCGCCATCATTTGAGAGTGTGTTCTTCACAAAGCCGTAGTCATGGGGAAAGCGCGTTGCGGTAAAGAGCATGCGGTCTAGGCGAATCTCACCAGTCTCGTGATGGATCTCGTATTTATTACGTGAGCCTGCAGGGATTTCAACAACAACGTCGAAGATCATCTGGAAACCGACTCTCTCTTAGTAATAGCTAAGTAATAGGTATGTAACTTAGTTGGTGGGTAATGGGAAGTACTTGGGGTGAACGACGGGGCTCGAACCCGCGACATCTCGGACCACAACCGAGTGCTCTACCAGCTGAGCTACGCCCACCATGTGCTGTGCAGGGGTTACTTTACCCGTTGGAGACTTCAGTCGGCGAATTGTTAGCACCAGTAATGAACAAACTCTGGCGGTAATAGGCCAATTCAGCGATGGAATCTTGAATATCTCCGAGTGCGCGGTGGTTGCCAGTCTTGGCAGGGGCTGCAAAGTAGGTCTTGGGATACCAGCGACGGGCAAGCTCTTTAATCGATGAGACATCGATGGTGCGGTAGTGCAGGTATGCATTCAGTAGCGGCATATCGCGGGCGATGAAGTTGCGATCAACTGATACTGAATTGCCAGCCAAAGGAGATTTACCGCTCTCTGTTGCAGCACTCTGGAGATAGGTAAGTATCTGCGCCTCAGCTGCTGCCACCGTAATTCCCTTAGGGATTTCAGTAATCAGCCCTGAGCTTGTGTGCATCTCGCGGACAAAGTCATTCATCGAGGCTAGTTGGCCATCGGTTGCATGGATAACAAGGTCAATGCCTTCACCGATGACGTTGAGTTCAGAGTCGGTGACAAGGACTGCGATCTCCACCAGGGCATCGACAGCTAAATCAAGCCCGGTCATCTCGCAATCGATCCAGATGAGGTGGGGGAGTTCGGTAGCCATGGGGTGCACGATAGAGGGTCAGAGCGCTAGGGTGATAATTCAGCAGTCGTTCACCTTGCGTTCATGCAATCTGCTTTTCTTATATGTGCATTGGTTGAAGGATGCCCACATGTCAATTGACGCTCCCGTGAAGGTGATCCCCGAGGCTCGCAAGATCACGACCAAGCCACGTGTCTCTGACCAGATTTTCCGTGGTGTTGTCACGACCTTTAGCTTTTCAGCTCTTCTTATTCTTTCGCTGATTGCAATCTTTCTCCTCCTTAAGGGCTTTGCAACTCTGAAGTCACAAGGCCTTGGATTCATTACTGGATTTGAATGGTCAGTCACTCAAGATGAAGCAGGTAAAGAGATTGCAGTCTTTGGATTGCAGGCAATGCTTGTTGGAACTGTTGTCATCTCAATCATTGCGCTCGCAGTTGCAGTGCCACTTTCTGTTCTCACAGCGCTCTTCTTAACTTTCTATGCGCCAGAGCGCATCAAGAAAGTTCTTGTGACTCTTGTGGATTTAATGGCTGCCTTTCCATCCATTCTCTACGGTCTCTGGGGATTCTTTGTATTGATGCCGATGGCAGAGTATTGGGCGAAGTTGTTACAGAAGTGGCTCGGATGGATTTATATCTTTGATGTCCCACAAGCGGTTTATTCTCGCTCACCATTTATTGCAGGACTAGTTCTCTCGGTCATGATTATTCCGATCATCACATCTGTCTCTCGTGAAGTTTTCTCTCAAACTCCTCCGGATCGCATCCAAGCAGCCTATGCACTGGGTGCTACCAAGTGGGGAATGATCCGTGCTGTTGTGCTTCCCTTCGGCGCGGGCGGTGTTGTTGGTGGTTCGATGTTGGGCCTTGGTCGCGCATTTGGTGAAACTGTTGCTGTTTACTCAGTACTGAATATTGTGTTTCGTACAAACTTCCAAATTCTCTTTACACAGGGTGGCAACGTCGCATCCATGATCATTCAGAAGTGGGGAGAGGCTGCGCAATCTGAAATTAGCGCCCTGATGGCAGCTGGCTTAGTTCTCTTTATCCTTACTCTGATCGTCAACTTCCTTGCCAACTTTGTTGTCACACGCGCTGTGAAGTCAGGACGCTAAGAATGTCGACTACTTCAGTGAAGCCTTCTGTTTCTCCTACGCGTCCCTGGGCTGCTTCTCCTCGCGATCGCGCCCTCACTGCGCTCTCCGTCGGACTCTCCGTACTTGCAACCGTCCTCATCGTTGCGATGACACCGATGAAGGGAAAGCTTGCTTATTTCTTCCTCTTCTTCATCACTTGGTTCATCATCGATTCACTCTTTGTAGTCAGCAAATCTGGATCTAAAGGCGTGAAGGATTCACTCGCTGCAAAGGTGACGCTATTTGGTGGAGTCGTAGTTTCTATGGCTGTCTTCTCAATCTTGTGGGCAACGATTTCTAATGGCCTCAAAGGAATTAACCTCGCCTTCGTCACTCAGAATATGCGCGAAGCATCTCTCTTTGATCCCATCGGTAAGGGTGGAATTCTCCACGCAATCCTTGGCACCTTGATGTTGATTCTGATCGCCATCATCTTCTCTGTTCCCATGGGAATTCTCACAGCGCTATACCTGACCGAAATTAAGGGAAGAGCTGCTGGACTCATTCAATTCTTAGTACAGGCGATGTCGGGTGTTCCATCTGTTGTTGCAGGTCTTTTTATCTATGCAGCAATTATTCTCAATACCCCTCTTCGATCTTCTGCATTCCTGGGCGGTCTTGCCCTCACAATTCTTATGGTTCCAACTGTTACACGTACTGCGCAAGAAGTACTGAACTTGGTACCGAGTGACCTTCGTGAAGCTGGCCTTGCAATGGGTGCGACACAATGGAAGACAGTGGCTCTTGTCGTTGTTCCAGCAGCTCGTAGTGGATTGATCACCGCAACGATTCTTGGAGTTGCCCGTATTGCTGGCGAGACAGCACCACTGCTCTTCACAGTCGGCGTCTTCGACTCTTACAATTTCAATCCATTCAAGGGCGATAGCGGCACTATCCCGACCGTTGTGTGGGCTGGATTGATGGGTGGAACGCCAGAGTCGATTCAACGAGCGTGGTCGGCGATTTTGGTCCTACTCATTGTTGTTCTGATTATGTTTGTTGCGGCCCGTGCCTTCGGATCGAAACAACCAAAGAAATAAATTAGAAATTAATGGACAAGACGAGCCAAATAACTCAGAATGGAACTCTCATGAGCGAAGCAAAGAACACCACACCTTCATCGCTGTCAGATGTCGCCGCAAAGCGTGCTGGGGCAAAGGTTGCTGGTACATCACCTCTCGGCACAGGTCTTGAGGCTCGTGGAGTCCATGCTTGGTTTGATAAGCACCATGCGCTCGAAGATGTCTCACTCGACTTCTCTGCAGGTACTGTCACAGCGCTGATCGGACCTTCAGGATGCGGTAAGTCAACATTTATCCGCACACTCAACCGTATGCATGAATTTATCCCTCGTACATCAATGGCTGGACAAGTTCTCCTTGATGGAAAAGATATCTACGAGCCAGGAATCGATGTCACCAAGATTCGTCTTCAAATCGGTATGGTCTTTCAGAAGCCAAATCCATTCCCATCGATGACTATTGGCGAGAACGTGCTCTCTGGTCTCAAACTTGCGCAACTTAAAGTAGATAATGAGCAAGAACTTCTTGAAGAGTGTCTTGTTCGTGCAGGCCTTTGGACTGAAGTCAAAGATCGCCTTGGTGCACACGCAGGAGGCCTCTCAGGTGGTCAACAGCAGCGCCTCTGTATTGCTCGCGCACTCGCTGTGAAGCCAAAGGTCTTGCTTATGGATGAGCCATGTTCAGCGCTGGATCCAGGATCAACCCTGCGCATCGAAGAGACCATCTCACAGCTCTCTAAGTCAATGACCATCGTCATCGTTACCCACAATATGCAGCAAGCTGCACGAGTCTCTGATTACACAGCGTTCTTCCTCTCTGACGGCGGACCTGGACAGATGATTGAAGTGGGACCAACCAATGAGATCTTCTCTCGCCCACGAGATGAGCGCACCGAAAATTACGTCACAGGCCGCTTCGGCTAAATCACTCTAAGCCTTCACGCATAGTTAACCGACTGTTAACCATCTGATTGCTCTCTGTTTGGCTGCTTCGTAAAGAGTCTGCCCTAACCAATGGGTTATTCATCTACGAAAGGCAGAAAATGCGCATTTCCAATATCACCAAGGTAGCGATTCTTGCTACTGCAGCAGTGGTTGCAATTACACCATCAGCTGTTGCATACGACCTCACATCTTCAGGCGCGACTTCAGTGTCAACATTCCTCGAGAAGTGCAAGACAAGCTACCAAGCTGATACTAAGGACACACTTTCACACGCAGGTGGCGGTTCAGGTACAGGAAAGACAGCTATCAACGCTGGCACAAAAGATATGGCTTTCTCTGACTCAGCTAACACAACAGCACCAGCTGGCGTATTCCACATCCCAGCAGCTGTATGGCCAATCGGTATTGCATACAACTTGAACAACTCTGCAAGCAAGCAGCTTCAGCTTTCAGTTGACACACTTGCAAAGATCTTCACAGGCAAGATCACTCGCTGGGATGATCCAGCAATCGTTGCTGATGCACAGGCTGTTCGCTCAATTCCTATCTACGAAGTAAAGAATGGCAAGAACGTACTTAATGCTGATGGTTCACCAAAGGTGAAGTCATACCGCACACTTACAGTTCCATTCACAATGCCTAATAAGCCAATCACTGTTATCTACCGTGGTTCAACATCAGGTACAACAAATAACTTCACATCAGCACTTGCTGGCGTAGCTCCAACTGTATGGACAAAGGCTGGAAACGATTCATTCGTAACATCTAACCCAACAGATGTCACAAAGTTCCCTGCACAGTTCCAGGCAGCATCAGGTTCAGACGGTGTTGCAGCTCTTACAGCTCGCACTAAGTACTCAATCTCTTACATCGAAACAGGCTTCATCACAGCTAACAAGGCTCTTAAGGCTGCTGTTGTTATCAACAACGCTGGAAAGACTGTTTCACCAGATGTAGCAGGAGCACAGGCAATGTTCGCAGTGTCAGAGCTCAATGAGGCAGCAGGACTTGTCACATGGAACTACAAGACAACTGCACCAGCTGCGTACCCATTCACAGCTGCTACATATGCAATGGTTAAGTCAAACTACGGTAAGGCAGATCTTGCAGCAGCAGTAAAGCGCCAGGTTGAATACATGGCATTTGATTGCTCAACAAAGGTCACAACTGAAGGAATGATTCCTGTAACTAAGACATCTGATCTTGGTAAGGCAATCCTTAAGTTGACAGCAAAGATTGCATAACGCATCTAGCTACTTTCTCTAAGGTAAAAGAACCTCAGGCCAGAAATGGTCTGAGGTTCTTTGCTTTGTAGGCGAAAGTCTTGGAAAAGCAATGTGTGCCCGGCTGGAATCGAACCAGCGACCTACCGCTTAGAAGGCGGTTGCTCTATCCGACTGAGCTACGGGCACGTGTGAGGAACATCTGTGATTGCGGAGTAAGTCTACCGAAGCATTGACGGGTAGAGTCTCGCCTTATGGCTGAGTTCATTTACACGATGAAGAAGGCGCGTAAAGCGCATGGCGAGAAGGTAATTCTCGATGACGTAACGTTGATGTTCTTACCCGGCGCAAAGATCGGTGTCGTCGGCCCGAACGGTGCTGGTAAGTCAACAGTCCTTCAAATCATGGCAGGACTTCAACAACCATCAAATGGCGAGGCATATCTTTCACCTGGATACACAGTCGGAATCCTCTTGCAGGAGCCACATCTCAATGAAGAGAAAACAGTTCTTGAAAATGTGCAAGAGGGCGTTGCTGAGACCATGGAGATGGTTCGCCGCTTCAATGAAATTTCGGAGGAGATGGCAAATCCGGATGCTGACTATGACAAGTTATTGGCTGAGATGGGTGAGCTACAAGAACAACTCGATCACCGCAATGCTTGGGAGCTAGATTCACAACTTGAGCAAGCGATGGATGCACTTCGCTGCCCACCAGGGGATGCTGATGTGAAGGTTCTCTCCGGTGGTGAAAAGCGCCGCGTTGCACTCTGTAAGTTACTTCTTGAAGCACCTGATTTATTACTTCTTGATGAGCCAACGAACCACCTGGATGCTGAATCTGTTCTCTGGCTTGAGCAACATTTGAGTAAGTATCCAGGCACCGTTGTTGCGATTACGCACGATAGATACTTCTTGGACAACGTTGCGCAGTGGATCCTTGAACTCGACCGCGGTCGTGCTTATCCCTATGAAGGAAATTACTCCACCTATCTTGAGACAAAGTCAGCACGTCTTAAGGTTGAAGGACAGAAGGATGCAAAGCGCGCCAAGCGTCTGACGGAAGAACTTGATTGGGTTCGCCAGAATGCCAAGGGACGCCAGACAAAGTCCAAGGCTCGTCTTGCTCGCTATGAAGAGATGGCAGCTGAGGCAGACAAGATGCGTAAGTTGGACTTTGATGAGATTCAGATTCCACCTGGCCCACGTCTTGGAAATATTGTTGTTGAAGTCGAACACCTTGTGAAAGGTTTTGGCGATCGAGTTCTCATTGATGATTTGTCCTTTACCTTGCCACGTAATGGAATTATTGGAGTCATTGGGCCTAACGGCGCCGGTAAGACAACTCTCTTTAAGACCATTCTGGGAATGGAGACACCAGATTCAGGCAGCGTGAAGATTGGTGAAACAGTAAAGATTTCCTATGTGGATCAATCACGTGGTGGCATCGATCCTAAGAAATCACTCTTTGAAGTGGTCTCAGATGGTCTTGATTTTATGAAGGTCGGACAAGTGGAGATGCCATCTCGCGCATACGTTGCAGCATTTGGTTTTAA
>JBDLSZ010000049.1:0-5023 GCA_039799305.1 Actinomycetota bacterium | reverse complement strand
ATCTCTTCGATGGCCGCAGGCTGATCTCCTGCAGGAACATAATCACTGATGACTTGAAAGGGTGCGACCTTTCGCTGAAGATCGGTTACTGGGCGCACCTGGTTAGCCTAGCGATTGCGGTAGAAGAACGCTCTCCCAGAGATTTTCCACCTGACGCAGCAGGGAATCTTCATCGCCATCGTTGCGAATAACGGCATCGGCAACGGCTGTGCGGGCCTCTTCACTTGCCTGAGAAGCCATTCTCTTTTCAATCTGTGAGATGTAGAGCCCCTTCTTCAGAAGTCGCGCCTTGCGCAGTTCAATATCGGATTCAACGGTGATGACGTAATCAAATTTCTCAGAAGCGCCCGTCTCAACAAGGAGCGGAATCTCATAGATCAAAATGTCATCAATGTCTAAATCTGCAACCGCTTGCGCAAAGAGCGCCTGCACTCGTGGATGGATTATCCCTTCCAGATCTTTCCGGGCGCCTTCATCACTAAAGACAATCTCTGCGAGCTTTTTGCGGTCAATATCTCCATTGCGAATGACCTCATCGCCAAAGCGAAGCAAGACATCAGCAAAACCATCTGTGCCACGTTCAATCGCCATGCGAGCTAACTGGTCTGCATCAATAACAAGTGCGCCAAGTTCGGCGAAGTTCTGCGCAACCGTTGACTTACCAGAACCGATTCCACCTGTAAGGCCGACTACCAACATGTATCAACTCTACCTTTGCGGTAATTAAAAAGGGACCCATGCGGGGTGTGCGAGTTAAGTATCAGCTCGCGACCCGAATGAGTCCCTCTTTAGTAATTACTTATTCAGCTACAACAGCAGCTTCTTCAGCGACCTTTGCTTCAGCCTTCTGCTTCTTGTGAGCCATGAAGCGCTCCTGAGCAACAGCGTATTGACGCTCCCACTCTTCGCGCTGTGTGTCATATCCCGGCTTCCATTCCTGAGTATCAGGATCGAAACCTTCTGGATAGATGAAGTTTCCTTCAGCATCGTAACGAGCAGACATTCCGTACTGTGTTGGATCGAATGCTTCGATCTCGACTTCATGTCCTTCATTAGCTTGCTTCAATGAGAGTGAGATGCGGCGACGCTCAAGATCGATATCGATGATCTTGACGAAGAGTTCGTCATCTACTGCAACAACCTGCTCTGGAATCTCAACGTGGCGTTCTGCCAACTCAGAGATATGAACGAGGCCTTCAATTCCTTCGTGAACACGGATAAATGCACCGAATGGAACAAGCTTTGTTACGACACCTGGCACAACAGTGTTAATTGTGTGAGTGCGAGCAAATGCCTGCCATGGATCTTCCTGTGTTGCCTTGAGTGAGAGTGAAACACGCTCGCGCTCGAAATCAACTTCGAGAACTTCAACGGTTACTTCATCGCCAACTTCAACAACTTCACCTGGGTGATCGATGTGCTTCCATGAAAGCTCTGAAACGTGAACGAGACCATCAACGCCACCAAGGTCAACGAATGCACCGAAGTTTACGATTGATGAGATAACGCCTGAGCGAACCTGACCCTTTTGGAGCTGGTTTAGGAATTCAGTGCGTGACTGTGACTGTGTCTGCTCAAGGAATGCGCGACGTGAAAGCACAACATTGTTGCGATTCTTATCGAGTTCGATGATGCGAGCCTCAACCTGCTTACCGATGTAAGGGGTGAGGTCACGAACGCGACGCATTTCAACGAGAGATGCTGGCAAGAAGCCACGCAATCCGATGTCGACGATAAGTCCGCCCTTAACAACTTCAATAACTGTTCCGATGACAACTTCATCGCGTTCCTTCTTGCCTTCGATTTCGCCCCATGCACGCTCATACTGAGCACGCTTCTTAGAGAGAATCAGGCGGCCTTCTTTATCTTCCTTCTGAAGAACCAGTGCTTCAACTTTATCTCCAACTTTTACGATGTCATTTGGATCTGCATCGTGGCGGATAGAGAGTTCGCGTGATGGAATTACGCCTTCAGTCTTGTAACCAACGTCAAGGAGTACTTCTTCGCGATCAATTTGAACGACTGTGCCAATGACGAGGTCTCCGTCACTGAAATTTCTGATTGTTCCTTCAATTGCGGCTAGAAAATCTTCCGCTGATCCAATGTCATTTATTGCAATTTGTGTAGTCAAGATGCTCCGTAGGGATAGAAAGTAGTAGGGATAGGACTATTAAATTTTTCCCGCTTCTTATGAATCGGGAGGCTAAGAGTATGGGTGGGGGTGATTTACAGGCAAATCCCCGCATAGATATGAAGGCTTGCGCATAGGATTGCGGTGCAATGAAGCGCTATATGGAGCTATTTCGAATTCCCAATGTCTGGGTCCTACTTCTTGCATGCTTTCCCGCTCGAGTTGCCTATGGAATGGTCGGACTCGGAATCTTCTTTAAGGTAGAACAAGCAACTGGCTCTATCTCATTTGCAGGTCTTGCTATCGGACTCAATGCAGCAGCTGGATCATTGACTGCAGGAATTCGCGGATCCATTATGGATAAGTATGGTCAAACCTGGCCACTTCGCATCATGGTCCCGGCATATGCAGCAATGGCATTTGCTCTTAATGCCATGCATTCAAAGCCCTTAATGTTGATATTCGCATTTGTGATGGGGCTAAGCGCTCCCCCAATTAACTTATCCGTGCGCCCTCTGTGGAAGATTGTTGTTCCTCCAAACTTCCTCCGAACCGCTTATGCCATGGATACCGCAATCATGAGCGCAGCAGGAGTAGTTGGTCCAGTTATTGCGACATCGCTTGCTCTCTCATCGCGCCCATCTCTACCACTGAACATTTGTGGTGGGCTCATGCTCTTAGGTGGCGGAGCACTTGCTCTCACAAAAGTTTCACGGAGCTGGATCCCAGAGAAGAAATCTGCAGATTATCAACCACTGTGGCGTCATAAGCCTCTTCAACTTCTGATGATTGAAGGATGTTTCCTCGGATTTGGTTGGGGCGTCTTTGATGTTGCTGTCCCTGCATTTACAACTATTGAAAAAGTCCCGTATATGACCGCATGGATATTTACAGCAATGGGCCTTGCAAACATTCTCGGAGGTTTACTAGCAGGGCTCGTCTCTAAGCGAACCTCTTCACTTCGTGCGATGCGTCGCACCTATGGCGTCTGGTTCTTTGCATCAATTCCTATGGTTCTCACTCATCCAGGTTGGACAATGGTCATTGCCGCTGCACTTCTAGGACTTCTCGGTGGAGCAATCATGGTCTTCTATTGGGAAGTGATGGAGGCAATCCGACCTCAAGGTTCACCGACTGCAATGATGGGTTGGCTCTGGACTGTTGAAGGAACTTTAATGTCAATCGGTTCGGCATGTGGAGGAGTTATCTCGGAGAAGCTATCTCCCACTATCGCACTCTCCATTACAACAGCATGTATCGGCATCGGATATGTAATTCTCGCACTAGGAAAAGCACGACTTATCGCAGCAGATCGAATTCCTACAGATGAAGAAGATCTGGCAGCGATGAAAGATAACTCCCCAACTACTAGCTAGTGAGCGGCTTCATTCCAGCTCTTACCTACACCCACCGAAACATCCAGTGGTGCACGTAATGGATATGCCTTACCCATCTGTACTCGAACTAATTCTGATACAGCATCAATCTCGCCAGTTTTTACTTCCAATATCAGTTCATCATGAACCTGCAATAAAAGTCGAGACTCATACTTTCCAGCAACGAGAGCCCCCTGAACATTAAGCATCGCTTGTTTGATGATGTCGGCTGCAGATCCCTGAATTGGGGCATTGAGTGCCATACGCTCTGCGACTTCTCGGCGCTGGCGGTTATCGTGCATCAGATCTGGTAGATAACGTCTGCGTCCCATGACTGTCTCGGTATATCCAACTTTGCGAGCATCATCGACGACAGTCTTGAGGTAGTCGCGAATTCCACCGAAGCGCTCGAAATACCTATCCATCAAATCTTGCGCTGCAGGCGGTGACAGATCTAGTTGCGCAGCAAGTCCATAAGAGCTCAGGCCATAGGCAAGTCCATATGACATCGCCTTAATCTGACGGCGCATCTCAGAGTCAACATCAGAGGCCTTCACACCAAAGACTTCTGCGGCAACAGTTGCGTGAAGATCTTCTCCTGACTCAAATGCTTTAAGTAGGTGCTCATCATTGGAAAGGTGAGCCATGATGCGCATTTCAATCTGGCTGTAATCAGCTGTAAGAAGTGCGTCATAACCACTGCCTGCAATAAAGCACCCACGGATCTTGCGACCTTCCTCGGTGCGCACAGGAATATTCTGCAAGTTGGGTCCAACAGATGACAGGCGCCCGGTTGCTGCAACGGTTTGTGCAAAATGAGTATGAATCCTCCTATCTTTCTGAATCTCAACCAGCAAGCCTTCAATAGTTGTTGCAAGCTTCTTTGTCTCACGAATGCGCAGTAGCGCAGCAAGCAGAGGGTGAGAAGTCTTTTCAAAGAGCCAGGTGAGTGCATCAGCATCGGTTGTAAAGCCAGTCTTAATCTTCTTCGTCTTTGGCAGCCCCAGCTCATCAAAGAGAACCACTTGCAGTTGCTTTGGTGAGCCCACATTAAATTCATGCCCTGCGGCATCGTGAGCAACCTTGGTCTCTCGCGCCACTTCACCATCGAAGAATGTGGCAAGTGTTTCAAGGCCCTTCTTATCTACTGCAATGCCACGGCTCTCCATCAGTGCCAATAACTCAGCAATCGGAAGTTCAAGTTCTTGATAGAGCTTTGTAAGGCTGCGATCACTCAGTTCCTTAGTCAGAGAATCCCGAAGACCAAAAAGTGCGCATGCGGTAGTGAGCAGAATCTGTTCAGGTGAGGATTCATCAATCTGACTTCCATCTCCCCAACGTTCCAAGAGATCTTTGACTTCCTGCGAGCGAACTCCAGGATTTACCAAATATGCAGCAAGGGATGTATCAAATGCAATACCGGCCATTGCGTTATCACGGGCTACAGATTTTGCATCGTGGGCAATCTTTTCAACAGCAACATTTGTTGCCCACTCCCCCATCTCTGATGAGTGAA
>JBDLSZ010000048.1:0-7964 GCA_039799305.1 Actinomycetota bacterium | reverse complement strand
GGCCTTCCTATCGTTGGCGATGACATCAAGAGCCAGGTTGGTGCAACAATCACTCACCGCATCATGGCGAAGTTGTTCCAAGATCGCGGCGTCCACCTAGACCGTACCTACCAACTCAACGTCGGTGGAAATATGGACTTCAAGAACATGCTCGAGCGCGATCGCCTCGAATCAAAGAAAATCTCCAAGACAAATTCTGTGACATCACAGCTCGAGCACGATTTGGGCGCCAAGAATGTTCACATCGGACCTTCTGATTACATTCCATGGCTCGATGACCGTAAGTGGGCTTACGTTCGCCTCGAAGGTCGCGCATTCGGCGACGTGCCCCTAAACCTCGAATACAAGCTTGAAGTATGGGATTCACCAAACTCAGCAGGCGTCATTATCGATGCGCTTCGTTGCGCGAAGATTGGTCTTGATCGCAAAATCGGGGGAGCGTTGCTCTCACCTTCTTCATACTTTATGAAGACACCTCCAGTTCAGTACACAGATGAACAAGCTCATAACAAAGTTGAAGATTTCATCTCTGGAAAACTAGAACGCTAAAACTCTGGATAAAGGAAAACCCCGGCCCTGATTGCTCAGCGCCGGGGTTTCTTCTTCCCTCAGTCTTCACGGAGAGTTAAAGAGGAGAGGGTTAAATCGTCGCGCTATCTGGGGTGCGACGAATATGCACTAACCCTGCAATTGATAGCAGGAGCATTACAAGCCCTCCGACAAGTGCCGCTATTGCTCCGTATCCCGCGAGAACCCCCATGGTGCCGAATGCATATGCTGTAAGAAGCATTCCGCGCAAAGTGTTACCCATGAATAAGGAGTTTTGAAGATCTGCAAGCTTCTGAATCTGCACAGTGTCCTTGCTACCGCTTCTAGTAAGAGCAAGGTATGCATTAGAAACTTCTGAATATGTCGCAGGCTTTCCCATTACTGCGCTAGATGATGCCTTCATATGTTCCCAGATGAAGAGATCGGAATAGTCGCGAGCCATCTCTCCAGTTGTAACTGACTTGTCTGCCCACTTAGCGAGCTGTTCTCTTGTGTCTGCTGGCATTCCTATTGCAGGTGGAAATGTGATGTTCTGATTCTCCAATTGGCTAGTAACTGATTCGGATGCAAATGAAGAACCCCAGTTGAGCAACCCAGCAGCTACAAAAAGAAATACTGTGAGGCCAAAACCTACAGCAGTGACAATCTTGTCGAAATTCTTGCGTTTCATTTAATTTCTCTCCCTTTACATATCGCTTAGATAGTTAAGCGCTATGCAAATTACATACCTGAGGTATGTGCTAAAGGAGGTAAATGCTGAGGGCTACCACCTTAAGGAAAGAGGTGAGGGCTAGCACCAGGAATAATGTGACGTAAGTAATGTAAAAGGCTAGTGAACTTCGCGATTACAAATTGCTTGGCCTTGGCCATTTATTTCCACATGGGAACAAGGAACACCTAAGCGATCAAATGCAGCATCCCCATAATGCGTGCGAAAAGCAAGAGCGAGAAGAACTCGAATATTTGTATCCCCGTCAGAAGTAATTCCAAATGCTTTGGCTGAACGACTGATTGTGTTCTCGACAACTTTTTCGGTGTGGTTTGTTTCGCGGGCAATAGCCGAGTTTGTTTTACCGTCACAGAGCAGACCAAGAACCAAGTGTTCAAATGGTGATAATTCTCTGGTGGTGATAGTTATATCTCTAGACATCACAGCGACCTCTCCGTTGCTATAGCCCTCAGTATGCTCCTGCAAGCATCCTTTGATTTACCTTTGCCGCCCTTTAAGATGCTCCAATGACGGAAATTACGACCTCGAAGCAGGGGCAGACGCTCGTACTACGCTTAAACCGTCCCGAGAAGATGAATGCGCTTACTCGGGATATGTATGCGGGCTTGGCTTCTCAACTCAATCAAGCAGCTGAAGACCCTGCAATTCGATGCGTTCTCATCACCAGCGAAGGCGATCACTTCACCGCTGGCAATGACATCCGAGATTTTATGTCTAATCCACCGACTGAAAAAGATTCTGTAGTCGCCAAATTCTTAGGCTCACTCTTGGAATTTCCTAAGCCTCTGCTTGCAGCAGTCAAAGGCAATGCGATCGGTGTTGGCACAACGATGCTGCTTCATTGCGATGTTGTTGTCGCTTCGCCAACTGCAAACTTCTCTATGCCCTTCACTTCTCTTGGACTAGTTCCTGAAGCTGGATCAACGAGACTCTTCCCAGCACTTGTGGGCTATCAGCGCGCTGCGAAGATTTTCATGACCGGTGAATCATTTGGAGCGGATGAAGCACTAGAGATGGGCTTGATTGTTGAGATTGATTCAGATGCAGAAAGTGCGGCTCTTGTAATCGCTGAGAAGATTGCTCAACAGCCGCCAAAAGCAATTTTAAATACCAAGGCCCTCATGAAGGCTGGTAGCCATGATGCTGTGTCAGCGGTCATGCTTGCAGAGTTCCAACTCTTTGCACTCGCTCTTCAATCTGAAGAGGCTGCAGAAGCATTTATGAAATTTATGTCAAAGAAGGGAAAGTAGATGTCACTTCAAGGTAAGCGCATATTCATTACCGGGGGATCACGCGGTATTGGTTTAGCCATCGCCCTTCGAGCAGCCCAAGATGGCGCATTAGTTGCCATTGCTGCAAAGACATCAGATCCAAATCCCAAGCTTCCTGGAACTATTCACACAGCAGCTGAAGAGATTCGCGCAGCTGGTGGAACAGCTCTTCCTATCCAATGTGATTTAAGGGATGAAAATCAGATTGCAGCCGCGGTAGCACAAGCCGCCAAAGAGTTCGGTGGCATCGATATCTTGATTAACAATGCCAGCGCCATCAACTTAACTCGCACAGAGGAGACCCCTGCAAAGCGTTTTGACCTCATGTTTGATGTCAATGTTCGCGGCACATTCTTAACTTCTCAGGCTGCGATTCCACACCTTCGCGAATCAGCAGAGGCTGGACGCAATCCACATATTTTGACCCTATCGCCACCGCTATCGATGAAACCAAAATGGTTTAAGAACCATGTTGCATACACGATGGCAAAGTATGGAATGAGTATGTGTGTCCTGGGCATGTCAGAGGAATTTAAGCGTGATGGGATTGCAGTCAATGCGCTCTGGCCGCGCACGGCAATTGATACCGCAGCTCTTCAAATGATCCCTGGGATTGATACGGCTACCTGTCGTACACCAGAGATTCTCTCTGACTCTGCCTACATCATCCTCAATCGTAATTCGAAGGAATGCACAGGCAACTTCTTTGTCGATGATGAAGTTCTAGCCTCCGAAGGAATCACAGATCTTGAGAAGTATTCAGTAGTTCCTGGAACTAAAGATTTCTTGCTCGATTTCTTTCTTGACTAAGAAATGTCGGGCATAAACCTCTAACCTACTCATATGAACCTAGAACTTAACGGTACTAATGTCATTCACGAGAGTGAGCGACAAGGCAAGGCATCTTCCCTTTTCTGGCCTTGGTGTGGTGCAAATGTCTCACTCCTAGCTCTCTCTTACGGTTCATTCTTCCTCGGTTTTGGAATTTCATTCTGGCAGGCGACTGCTGCTGCAATTCTTGGCACGGTTCTTTCATTTCTCTTGGTGGGCGTGAGTTCGCTAGCAGGTAAGAAATCAAATGCGCCAACAATGGTCTTATCTCGGGCAACTTTTGGAGTCAAGGGAAACTTGATCCCCGGCACGCTCTCCTATCTCATCTTTGTTGGTTGGGAGACAGTTCTCGTCTCACTTGCAACCCTTGCAACGGGAACAGTCTTTATGCGAGTGGGCCATCTAGAACATAACACTGCAATGATTCTTGGCTTCATCATTGCCGTTGCTCTGACTGTCTCGGCGGGAGTACTTGGTTTTGAAGTGATCATGAAGCTACAGCGATATCTGACCTCCATCACAATCGTGATGACGCTGGTCTATATCGCACTCACTATTTCAAAGGTTGACTGGAGTGCGATTACATCGATGAAATCCGGATCAGCACAAGGATTTATCGGTGCACTCATCTTTGGAGCAACCGGTATTGGCCTTGGCTGGGTTAACTCTGCAGCGGACTACTCCCGATACTTGCCTCGCACAGTTTCTAATCGCTCAGTCATCAGTTGGACTGTCTTTGGCGCATCCATCGTTCCGATCATTCTCGTCATTTATGGTGCTGCACTCTCAGGAAGCAGTAAAGATTTATCGCAAGCGATAGCAAGCGATCCTATTGGGGCCCTCACAACAATCCTGCCCACCTGGTATCTGGTGATCTTTGCACTCGTGGCAATCCTTGGACTTGTTGGGGGAGCGATCCTGGATCTCTACTCATCTGGTTTAACACTGATCTCACTCGGCTTGCCCGTGAAGCGACATATTGCTGCCTCTTTTGATGCAGTTCTCATGCTTATCGGAACTATCTACTTTGTTTGGATAGCCGATGATTTCTTCTTCCCATTCCAAGGATTTCTTATCACTCTAGGAGTTCCTATCGCTACGTGGTCAGCCATCTTCGTTACTGATGTGTTGATGCGTAAGAGCTATCACGAAGCAGATCTCTATAAAGCCGATGGTCGTTACGGTTCGTGGAATTTTGGTTCCATCGCAGTGATGGCTATCGGGACCCTTGTTGGATGGGGCTTTGTAACTAATTCCTTTGCAAGTTGGCTTTCATGGCAGGGATACTTCTTAGGCGTCATCGGTGGCAAAGAGGGAGCGTGGGCATATGCAAACCTTGGCGTCTTCTTCGCTCTTCTTATCGGCTTTATTGGTTATTACCTCGTGGCGCGCAGTTCTATAGCGAAGCAGGAAAACGCTTAAGCCAGAGAAGGCCTAGCAATCCCGAAAGAATTGCAGCAAAGAAGAGCCCCATCCGAACTTGAGCAAGTTCACTCTCTGTCTGCAGAGTTATTTCTGCAATCACGATTGAAACTGTCAGACCCATACCCGCAAGGAAGCCAACGCCGACTATCTCTTTGAGATCAAGTGCCGGCGGAAGCTTGAGGGATGTGAATCGAGTAGCGAGATAGGTAAAGAGAGTGATGCCTAGAACCTTCCCGATTACTCGAGCCACAACAACTGCGGTAACAATGCTTTCGGTGGAAAGAGAGAAATCCAATTTGGTCAGAAGATTGATGAAGATATAGATAGGAATTATTGCAAAAGTGGCAATCGGTGAAAGAATCGCGATGAGACGATGTCTGAACGGTAGAAGGAAACCGATAGTGGCGGCACCGAGTGTGTAGATAGCACTTGCAAGGTGCAGATCTTGCCTAAAGAAGATTCCGATGACGACGAGTGAGAAGAAATCATCGGCTACTGCCAGAGTTAAGAGAAAAAGCCGAACAGCTGGATTGACACTTTTGCCAAGAATGCTCAGCGCCCCTATTGCTAGCGCCACATCAGTGGGCATCGAAACGGCCCACGCATCTGATCCTGGGATCATTGCAATGAAGATGAGTGCCGGGAAAATCATTCCTCCGAGGGCTGCAAGTGCAGGAAGAATTGCATCTTTAGGCTTGTTAAGTCCTTCACGAATCTCAAGACCTATGAGAATGAAGAAGGTGAAGGTTAGGACTTCAGAGAGCATGGAGAAATGATATCGGTCACAGCTCCTATACAGGTTCTCGACAAACGCACTTCATCTGTCGCATAAAGAATTCTCTCCATAGAAATACCCTTCACCTCATCGTGTTAAATGAAATAGGAGATGAAATTGAAAAAGTTTGTAGCAATCATGGCCGTAGCGTTCTTAGCTATCAGCACCACCGGAGCTAGTGCGGCAACCAAGGTAACAATTACCCCTCAGAACAAAGTTTCAAAGAAGAACCCTGTTATCACCGTGAAGCTCTCAGGTATGCCTACAACAAACGGTCTCTACCTTTCTCAGTGCATGGCGCCAAAGGTTAAGGGTGAGGCTCCAACTGCATGCAATCCTTCCAAGGCGAGCAAGCTCTGGGTATCTGCAGTTGAAGCAGATCAGCAGATGGGTGCAAAGGCACCTACGGGCAAAATTACAATGAAGCTCGATAAGTACTTCAAAGATGGCGATTGTGTTCACACTAAGTGCGTTATTTATGTAACAAATGATCACAACGCTTCAAGTGATCGCAGTGAAGACCAGCTCATCCCGTTCAAGTTCGACGGATTGTTGCCCTTCTAGTTTTGAGCTAGCGCTCGAAGTCCTGCTATCGCAAATGATTGCGCATGGCGGATTTCGAGCGCTGCTTCATTTCCAGCATCAATTCTCTTTGCAGCGGCATCTATCGCACTTTGTAGATAGGTAACAGCTAATCCCAGCTCTGAAATGGAGATTTCTTTAAGCGGCTCAATGATCGTCGCCATCATATTTCTATGACCTTGAGAAATCTCAGCTTTGCGAAACTCAGGTGCTGCAACGCTATTGAGGCTCTTTACAAGTAAATGTCTGCCATCTGCCACATATTGAAGCGCTTCTGAAATCCAGAGTTCAATATATTCATATGGGTCATTGATACCCTCGACAGCAGTCATCAATCGCGTCTTGTAGTACTCAAGCTCCTCAAGAACGAGATCTGCAATGAGGTCTGCAGATGAGGAGAAATATTCATAGACCAATGAGCGCGATATTCCTGCACGCTTTGCCACAGCTGCCACGGTTACAGATGGCGCCCCAGATTCAAGTGCGAGAGACATAGCTGCATCGATGATCTGCCTTTGACGCATAGCTCGCTGTTCGCCAATTGTTGCTTCGGCGATTTTCGGGCTCATAAGGTAATTCTCCTATGTATTGAGTAAGGGTGCGAGCCGGAAATGAAGAAACCCCGCCATTGCTGACGGGGCTTCTTATAAAGCGATAGCTACTTCTTAGATGTCGTAGTAGAGCTCGAACTCAGCTGGGTGCGGACGTAGTCGCACGTAATCAACTTCATTCTTACGCTTCCACTCAATCCATGTAGAGATGAGGTCTTCTGTGAAGACCCCGCCCTTTGTAAGGAATGCGTGATCATTCTCAAGTGAATCAAGAACAGCATCAAGTGAACCTGGAACCTGTGGAATCAATGCAGCCTCTGACGCTTCAAGCTCGTAGAGATCCTTATCTACTGGTGCAGGTGGTTCGATCTTGTTGATGATTCCATCGATACCAGCCATAAGCATTGCTGCAAATGCGAGGTATGGGTTTGATGATGGATCCGGGCAACGGAATTCAACGCGCTTTGCCTTTGGTGATGATCCTGTAATTGGAATACGGATACATGCTGAACGGTTACGAGCTGAGTAAACAAGGTTTACTGGTGCTTCATATCCTGGAACCAAGCGACGGTATGAGTTCACTGTGGGGTTGGTGAATGCAAGAAGTGATGGAGCATGCTTCAAGAGTCCACCGATATACCAACGTGCCATATCTGAGAGATCGCCATATGTGCCAGCTTCGAAGAAGAGTGGCTTGCCATCTTTCCAAAGTGACTGGTGAACGTGCATACCTGAACCGTTATCTCCGAAGAGTGGCTTTGGCATAAATGTTGCGGTCTTGCCGCCTTCCCATGCAACGTTACGAATGATGTATTTGAACTTCATCAATTCATCACCTGCTGTGAGAATGTCTGTAAAGCGGTAGTTGATCTCCATCTGGCCAGCTGTTCCCACTTCGTGGTGTGAACGCTCAACGAGTAGGCCTGCACGACCGAGCTCCATGACCATCTCATCACGAAGGTCTGCAAACTGATCTGTTGGTGAAACAGGGAAGTAACCACCCTTAATACGTGTGCGATAACCACGATTAGGTGTTCCATCTGGATCTGCAACGATGCCCGTGTTCCAGGCACCTTCATATGAATCGATGTGGTGGTAAGCCTCGTTAATGCCAGTCTTAAATCGAACTGCATCAAAGACATAGAACTCAGCCTCAGGTGCAAAGAATGCCTGATCTGCGATACCGGTTGACTTCAAGTAATCAACAGCCTTCTTCACAACGCCACGTGGGTCGCGTGAGTAAGGAGTGT
>JBDLSZ010000047.1:0-30105 GCA_039799305.1 Actinomycetota bacterium | reverse complement strand
GCTCGCTCACCAATGGCGGCTCTGATGCCCCTGTTGATGCAGCGACCTTGGTCCAAGAAGAAGCACCGGTTGCCACAATCGCCTTTGATGCACCACTTGACCTTGGTGGCGGTGTCTTCGTGACTGTCTCATCACCTTCACGTTTTTCACCAACGCAATTCATGACCAATATTGATCAGAAGCCAAAGACCTCAAACTCATTTAATGTCATCATCAAAAACGGTGGCAAGAGCGCACTTGATTTCACCACTGTCTCATTGCAGGCAGCATCCGGTGCCAATGTCTGCTTCGATGTTTTGGGTGACCTCGATATCAATGGCGCCCCAACGGATGCACTGAAGGCTGGATCTGAAGTCAGTTATAAGTATGGCGTTGGTTGCCAAGCAGCTGTAGGAGATCCATTAACTCTGACAGTGAGCATCGGCGGCGTTAAGGTGCAAGTAGATGGAAAGCTTGCATAAACTCAATTCAATAAACTATTGAAATAAGTAAAGCCCCGGCCAATTGGTCGGGGCTTTACTTATTCCTTCTTTAATCCTCTGGATAGTGACAAGCAATGCGATGGCTTGGATCTGTGCCAATCTGCATCAACTCTGGAACTTCGGTGCGGCACTTATCTTGCGCCTTCCAGCAACGAGTATTAAATACACAGCCTGCTGGTGGATTAACAGGGCTTGGAAGATCTCCCTGCAAGATGATGCGTTCGCGCTTTCGTCCCTTAATCGGATCTGCAACAGGAACTGCTGATAGAAGCGCTTTTGTGTAGGGGTGGCGAGGATGGGTAAAGAGATCGACCTTCTCAGCCTCCTCCATCACCTTTCCGAGATACATCACGATCACGCGATCTGAGATGTGTTGAACAACAGAGAGATCGTGGGCCACAAAGATATAAGCCATATTAAATTCATCTTGCAGATCTTCCAGAAGGTTAACGACCTGAGCTTGAATCGAAACATCGAGTGCGGATACTGGCTCATCGGCAACAATCAGCTTTGGCTTAAGCGCAATCGCACGAGCAACACCGATACGTTGGCGCTGTCCACCTGAGAACTCGTGTGGATAGCGGTTGATATGTTCTGGGTTAAGTCCCACTCGAGCCATGAGGCGTTGTACCTCTGCTTCGATGCCACCCTCGGGAGTTATCCCTTGAATTTCAAATGCTGCACCCACCAGAGATCCCACAGTTTGGCGTGGGTTAAGAGATGCAAAAGGATCTTGGAAGATCATCTGCATCTGAGAACGCAGTGGCTTCATATGCTTTGGCTTTAAGCCTGTGATGTCTTGACCTTCAAAGGTGATCTTTCCACCCGTTGGTTCATATAACTTCAAGATCGTGCGACCTGCAGTGGTCTTTCCGCATCCTGATTCGCCCACAAGTCCGATGGTCTGACCTGGATAGATTTCAAGGTCGATGCCATCGACAGCCTTGACGGTGCCCTTAACCTTTGAGAATGCTCCACCTGTTGTTGTGGGAAAGTGCTTCTTCAAGCCCTCAATTTTGAGAAGAGGCTCAGTCATTAGATGCCACCACTTTCTTTACGGGCCTTCACAAGTTCTGATTCAGGCAGGTGGCATCGTGAGAAATGTTCTGTCGTTTTCGTATCCAATGTGGGAGCTGTAGTGGCACACAGATTATTTGCAACGCGGTCAGAGAAGGAACAACGTGCACGGAAAGCACATCCCTGTGGCAGGTGGATCAGCGATGGTGGCTGTCCTGGGATTGCAACCAATCGCTTGGAATCGAGTTCGCCAATCTTTGGAATCGAGTTCAGAAGACCAATTGAGTAAGGATGGTCAGGGCGGTAGTAGATATCTTCAGCACCACCGCTTTCGACAATCTTTCCCGCATACATCACATTCACGCGATCTGCGACCTCAGCGACAACACCAAGGTCGTGAGTGATCAAGATAAGAGCCATGTTGAACTCTTTCTGCATCTCACGGATGAGCTGCAAGATCTGAGACTGCACAGTCACATCCAGCGCCGTCGTTGGTTCATCTGCAATCAAAAGGGAAGGGTTATTGATGAGAGCCATTGCAATCATCACGCGCTGGCGCATGCCGCCTGAGAATTGATGAGGGAACTCATCAACACGCTTTGCAGCATCTGGAATTCCAACAAGATCAAGCATCTCAATAGCGCGCTTCTTGCCCGCTGCCTTATCGCCTTCGTTATAGAGAGACCATGCCTCAATCAGCTGGTTACCGATGGAGTAATACGGGTGCAGAGCCGACATCGGATCTTGGAAGATCATCGACATCGCCTTGCCGCGAAGCTTGCGCACTACTTCGCTATCTGCTGAAATCACATCAACAGGTCCTGATTCAAGATTGAGAAATGCTTGGCCAGTGATCTGTGTGCGCTTGCGATCATGCAGACCCATGACGGCGAGTGAGGTAACAGATTTACCAGAACCTGATTCACCCACTACTGCAAGGGTTTCACCGCGAGCTACAGTAAATGAGATGTCATTAGATGCTTGTACTAAGCCATCTTCAGTAGGGAATGCGACGTTGAGGTTCTTGACCTCAAGAAAAGGCTTTAAAGTCATGAGGCAACTCGTACTCGTGGATCGATATATGCATACAAGATATCGACCAGTAAGTTTGCAACAATCACAAAGACTGCAGCCAAGATTGTGGTTGCAAGAATTGTAGGAAGATCGTAATCACGCAATACAGCGCGAATAGAGAGTCGACCTAAACCTGGCAGGTTAAAGATGCCTTCAGTGATAATTGCACCACCTAGAAGACCTGCAAAATCAAGCCCTGCCATAGTGACAATCGGAGCAAGGGCGGCGCGCAGTGTGTGCTTGCGCAGAATATCTCGCTCATTTAAACCTTTTGCACGTGCTGTGCGGATGTAATCTTCTGTTGAAGTTTCGATGACATTAGATCGAGTAAAACGTGTGTAGGTGGCCGCATAGAGAAGCGCCAAAACTATCCACGGGAATATAAATGTCCTAAACCATGCGACGGGATCTTCTAATGGTGAGACCCATCGCCCCATCTCAATGGGGTTAATCAAATTAAACTTGAGAGCCACAAAGAGCAGAATCAAAATACCTGAAATAAATGTAGGAAGCGATGTTCCAATAAGCACGAAGGCAGTTGCCGCTCGATCTTGCCATTCATTCTTTCTTCGGGCGGCTAAAATTCCAAGGCTCACACCGACTGAGAGCCAAAGAACAAATGCTCCAACGGCAAGTGAGAGAGTGACAGGGAATGCTTCTGCAACAAGAGTTGTGACACATTCGTGGCGGTTATATGAATATCCAAATGCTGGCGCTGGGCAGTGGAAAGCTGCTGCACCTTCACCAAAGTCGCGTCCAACAAAGAGTCCCTTAACAAAGCGTCCATATTGCACCTGCACTGGGACATCGAGTCCGAGGCGGTGACGGTTACCTTCAATTACTGAAGGAGAACACGCCTTTCCGCATGTGAGCGCTGCTGGGTCCATAGGAAGGACTGCAAAGATGCCAAAGACAGACATGCTCACGAGAGTGATGACAACAAGGGTCGCACTCAATCGACGAGCTAAGTACTTCAACATCGTAAATCTCCTAAAAATATTCTCAATAATCGAATCAATAAAACTGTGTGACTTCGTAAAGTTGCGGGCGGCTCATTTCTGAAACCGCCCGCAACTGTAACGAGTTGCTAACTAACTTTCGTTAATTAGTTCTTGACGTACAACTGGCCGAAGCCGAAGGTGCCTTGTGGCTCCCAGTAGTACACGCCGCCAACCTTTGAACCCCAGACATCTTGTGTCTTAGAGAACACTGGGCGGATGATCCAGTACTGATCCATTACTGTCTGAGCAAGTTCCTGCCATAGCTTTGCTTGCTTAGGGCGGTTAGTTTCGTTCAGAGCTTGGTCTGACTTCTTCTTAAACGCTGGGTAAACAGGATCATTCCAGTTCTGTGACAATGCAAATCCGTGATCCTTGATAAAGAGCTCAGGGATAACAGTTGATGCATTTGCCCAGTCAGCACCCCAACCAACAGATGAAATGTCATTCTGCTTGTCGTTGTTCTGGACTGTTGAGTAGTACTGGCCTGAAGGAATGAAGTTGAAGGTAATTGTGATTCCAGCTGCCTTAAGAGCATCTGTAATCAAAACTGAAGCCTTCTGGTTTGTTGCTGACTGCGCAATATCCCAAACGATTCCCTTATCTGTAGTTGCACGTGCATAAGCATCTGGGCATGAAGCCTTTGCCTTTGCCATCAATGACGCTGCATATGTTGGGCTACCGTTAATGTTCCAGTTTGGATCGTGGATATTTCCGGTTGTCTTCTTGTAGTCAAGACCAAGAACTGGCTTGATTGGGTTATCTCCTGGGTCGCCGTAGAAGTCACGTCCACCTGATAGGTCGATAAGAGCCTGTGTGTTGATTGCAAAGAAGACAGCCTTACGGATATCGAGGCAATCCATCTTTCCCTTACGCACGTTCATTGCTGCGTAACGGACATATGGGTCATACACGTTAAAGCGCTGGCTCTTCTTAGTTGGATCTGCGAAGAATGCACGTGTATTTGCAGGTTGTAGTGAGTCAAGTGAGACAGTGTTTGGGATCTGATCTTCAAGCAAGATCTGGTCGCGAACATCTTCAGCTAGACCGAAACGTACAACTACGTTATCTGGGTAAGGAGTACGGACTGAGTCAGATGACTTCTTCCAAGCAGTGTTGCGCTCGAGCTCGAGCTGGTCACCAATCTTGTATGAAGTGATCTTGTATGGAGCGTTTGAGAATGGACGAAGGTCGTACTTGTCGCCCGTGTCCTTTGAAGCCTTCACTGGTGCACCTGCTGGGTAAGTAAGTGCGTAGTTAAAGTCAGCAAATGAGCGGTTCAAGTTAAATGTCACTGTGCTACCAGAGCATGTAACAGCCTTGTCGAAGAGAGCCTGACCAGTCTTCTTGTATGGA
Organism: Actinomycetota bacterium; assembly: GCA_039799305.1. GTDB lineage: Bacteria > Actinomycetota > Actinomycetes > Nanopelagicales > Nanopelagicaceae > Planktophila. The sequence continues at coordinate 25,178 of JBDLSZ010000047.1, read as the reverse complement.
CCCTTGTACTGTGAAGTACCGTCAGCGTTTGTAGGAATCGCAAGCGCCTGTACTAAGTACTGAGGACCATCTGTGATGACATCAGTTGCGAATGGACGTGATACGCCGTACTTCACATCAGCACAGGTGACAGGTGATCCGTCTTCCCATGTGACGCCAGCACGGAGTGTGAACTTCCATGTCTTAGCTGCATTTGATGGAACACCTGTGTTTGTTGCAAGGTCTGCAACGAGTGAAGATCCTGCTGCACCCGCTACTGGCTTGTATGAAACAAGGTTACGGAATAGGTATGAGTTCAAAAACGCAATGTCACGACCTGTGTAAACACGGGCTGGGTCAATGTGATCGAACTGTTCTGCATTTGTAACGAAGTAGAGAGTTCCGCCAGTAACTGGCTTCTCTGCAGCGTTTGCACTTGTGCCTGACGCAACTGTTACACCAACAGCAAGAGCAATTGCAGCTGTTGAAGCAAGGATGCGGCGGCTAGTTTTCAAACCGGACATTTGTCCTCCTTGTAGAAGCGGTTCTAACGCACGGGACGTGCATTAGATCTGAAACTTCATTAAGAGAAACTCGCGAGATATCTCTTCATTGAAGCTTCTTCCCGTATTGCTACGGAAAATCCCATATTGCTATGGAAATCTAGGGTCTATCTACCTGCCTTCGGATCGAGCGCATCGCGCACAGCATCACCGAGCAGATTGAGAGCAAGAACGATTGCAATCAAAATGGTGCATGGAATAAGAAGGTATGCAGGGTCTTCGCGCCAATAGGCGATTGAATCAGAGAGCACCAGACCAAAGGTGGAAGCAGGTGCCTGCACGCCAACGCCTAAGAATGAGAAGGTCGCCTCTGCTGCGATATATCCAGGCAATGAGAGTGAGATAAAGACGATTGCTGTTGGCCATAAGTTAGGCAGAAGCTCTTTGACAATAATGCGCCAGCTGGATGCGCCCATCGCTTGAGCTGCCATGACAAAGTCGCGTTCGCGAAGTGACATGGTTTGGGAGCGGATAAGACGATAGAAACCAGTCCATCCAAAGAAGACAAGGAAGATCACAAGTACCAAGATGCGAGCAGCATTTTCATGCGCAATTCCCGTTGCTTCAACGCGCTGAACAAGCGGGAGTGAGAGAGCGATAATCATAAAAGTACCGGGGAATGAGAGAAGGAAATCTGCAAAACGTCCGATAGTGGCATCAACTCTGCCTTTGAAGTAACCGGTTGCAATTCCGATCAACATACCAATTCCGATAGATGCAAAGGTTGAGATGATTGCAACGAGGAATGAAAGTTGTGAGCCATAGAGAAGAAGTGCGAAGACATCGCGACCAACACCAGGCTCAATGCCAAGTGGGTGGGCCAACGAGATGCCGCCCCAAGGTCCGATCGGCATTGCAAATTCGTTTAAGACGCCGTCATAGATGGTGTGATTATCGACGCCAACAAGACGAGTAATGACGGGAGCAAGAACTGAAACGCTTAAGAAGAAGATCGTTGCGCAGCCGGCGTAGATACCAACCTTGTTGCGCTTAAAGCGTCCCCACGCAATCTGCTTTGGGGTGCGCTGAACTATCTCTTGTGACTCTTCTTCGAGTACAACGGCAGTCAATTACTTAACCCCTTTGAACAGATAAATTCCCAATATTGATGACACGGATTACCCGTGAGTACTGCAAGGTAGTCGCAAGACGGGCAAAAAGAAACCCCAAATGTCCCAAATCACCCCATTTTGCAGAGGTCGTTACCCACTCGTTATACCTCGCTAGCGGCAGCCCTCTTCATTGCAAGAAAGAGCGGGATTGATAGAAAACAGCCGATAAACATTGTGATAATCCATGCGGTTGCAAGATCTGCCCCCAGCATCAGCCCTGTGATGGCGGGCCCAAGGACTCCAGAGACTGACCATTGCAAACTCATCCACGAATTGGCGCGGCCACGAATATGTTCAGGAGCTAGTTCATTGGCAAGAGTTGGAATTGTGGGAGCTTGAATCATCTCACCGACTGCAAAAATAAATTGGCTAAGTGAGAGTGCAATACCAGATGCAAAAAGTGGCAGATAGGGAGCTATGCCAACAAATACCCATGAGAGAGCCCAGACCAATCCCACAGCAATCAGCGCTGCATACTTGGAATACTTATCAATCACACGCATCACAAGTGGCTGAAAAATAACAATCGACAGTGTGTTCACGCCAAAGATAATGCCGAGCCACTTGGGTGAGAGCCCCAAGAACTGCGTTGCAAAGACTGGAATACCGGCTTGAATAGTTCCATACCCGAAGGTGAAGAGGATGATTCCGGCAATACCTAAGAACATCAGTGGTTTGATTTCAAAGAGATCGCGATAAGAGCCAGTCTTAGGTTCATTCTCTTTGGGGATGTATTTATTGACATGTTCGCCATGCAGAGTTAGCACAATCAGTAGATAGAGCAGGAATGTGCCGGCATCGACCCAATACATGATTTGGAATGAGAGTAAGTCACCGCGCTGAATAATCAATGATGAGAGCAGGCCTCCTACGCCAAGACCTAAATTGAGCAACATAAAGTTAAAACCAAAGATTTTAGAGCGATCTCTTTCAGGTGTGACGCGAGTTAAAATCACACTCTGACTTGGCCAGATTGCCTGTCCTGCAATATTAAGTCCCGTCATGACAATGACTGCTTGAAAATGTGTCTCCACTTGGGATAGCGAGAAAGCTGCGGCAGAGTTTAATAAAAGCCCGCCAATGATGACCTTCTTTGGTCCGATGCGATCGACAAGTGCACCCATCGGGGAGCTGGCAATGATGCTGACTAAAGATCCATATGCAAGTAAGAGGCCACCGAAGGTATTTGTGAAGCCACGCATATCGTGTAAGTAGACGAGCAGTAATGAGAGTGTCATTCCGCCACCTATGGCGTTTAGGCAAATACCAAAGATGATCTTCCGTGACTGCGGATTGAGCAGGACGGTAAATTCCTTATAGAGCATTTACTTCAAAAGGCCTTGCGCCTGCGCCAATATGTCAGCGCGGTACTTCACTCCAATTGAAATGTGACCCTCGCCTGGTTTGAAGGTCAGAGTTGCTGTTGGAATATGTTTTTCGAGCCAGTAAGAGTGAGCATGAGGAACCATGAAATCGTCATCACCCTGCCATAGGAAAACTGGCTTTGTGATTGAAGCTAAATCAAATCCCCACTTCTTCACAAAGACAAGGTCATCATCAATCCAACCATCGAAGCTGACCGCAAGTGCACTTCGCATCGATGCTGCCATCGCATCGGCTTCCCCGCCTTCCAGAACTGCCTTATCGGCATCACCAATGAGTCCACCAAATGCTTCGATGATGTCACTTCCTGTAACAGATTTCATCGCTCCTGCATTGTCATTCATCCATTGATCGATGACAGCCTCACCTTTAAGGGCTGCGCCAAATTCATCATGGTTTTCAGGGCCCATGCCTTCAAGAAAATCTAGATCGTCCACACCAAATGCGCCAACGCCTGCGAGAGAGATTGCACCAACGTTGCGTGGTTCAAATGTATTGGCAAGGCAATGTGGGCCTCCGCCAGACCAACCGATAGATACAAACTTAGTGATGTTCTTTGCATCTAATACTTGAGCAATATCGGTATTGACATTTATTACGCTGCGCCCTGGATTGCGATCACTTGTTCCATATCCAGCGCGGCTATATGCAATAGCGCGAATTCCTGCACTTGCAGCTGACTCAAGCCAATCAGACCATGAGCTTGCATGGCCTGGTGTTCCATGATGGAAAACAATCGCGCTCTCAGAGTTGATTCCATTATCGGCAATCTCTAGTTCGCGACCATCTTTGAGTTTAAATTGAGGCATTTAGCCAGTCTATTACTCTGACACAATATGCAACATGGTTTCGGCTAGCGCAGATAAGGGATTCTCCTATGAGATTACCCATGCCGCCGATTCTGGATTAGCGCGCGCAGGCGTCATCACAACACCACATGGTCAGATTCAGACCCCTGCATTTATTCCCGTGGGAACTAAAGCCAATGTGAAGACTGTTCTTCCTGAAGCCATGGAAGCACTCGGTGCGCAAGCACTTCTTGCTAATGCCTATCACCTCTATCTGCAGCCAGGACCGAGCGTTCTCGATGAGGCAGGCGGTCTCGGTGCTTTTATGAACTGGGATAAGCCGACATTTACCGATAGCGGTGGGTTCCAAGTCTTATCTCTCGGTGTGGGATTTAAGAAGGTGCTTGCTATGGATGCGCAGACTTTCAGATCTGATCAAGTAATCGCTAAGAATAAAGAGCGTCTTGCCCATGTCGATGATGAAGGTGTGACATTTAAGAGCCACCTCGATGGTTCGATGCACCGCTTTACCTCAGAAGTCTCGATGCAGATTCAACACCAATTGGGCGCCGACATCATGTTTGCATTTGATGAGTGCACAACTCTTCACAACACCCGCCCCTATCAAGAGCTAGCGATGGAGCGCACATATAACTGGGCCATTCGTTGCTTGGATGAACATAAGAGATTGAGTGATGCGCGATCCGATAAGCCCTATCAAGCTCTCTTTGGTGTCATCCAAGGTGCTCAATATGAAGATTTACGCAAAAAAGCAGCGGCAGATCTCGGTGGAATGAGTTCATCTGGAATTGAGTTTGATGGGTTCGGTATTGGTGGCGCACTTGATAAAGATTCACTGGGCACCATCGTGGGGTGGGTGAACTCCACACTTCCACAAGAGAAACCAAAGCATTTACTTGGTATTGGTGCACCTGAGGACCTATTTGTGGGCGTTGAAAATGGCGTTGATACATTTGATTGTGTACTTGCATCCCGTATTGCACGCACCAGCGCCGTCTACACAATGACTGGGCGCTTTAACGTCTCTAACGCTCCTTATGTGCGCGATTTCAACCCCATAGATGATGAATGTGATTGCTACACCTGCAAGAACTACACACGTGCTTACTTATGTCACTTATTCCGTGGCAAAGAGATGCTCGCTGGAACACTTGCCACGATTCACAATGAGCGATTTATTGTGCGCTTAGTAGATCAGATGCGACAAGCGATTATTGATGGCACTTTCCAGGAAATGAAGAAAGAATTTATGGGGCGTTATACCCATAAATCAGGTCAAGCCAGAGATTAACTCAGTGCTCGTCCTTCTTTAACGCATCTGCCTCGGTGCCAACTTTGGCCCATCCGCCAGGAACTAGATCTTCAGCCTCAGATGGTCCCCATGAGCCACCTTCATATTCAATGACTGGATTTGGATTCTTTAAGAGATCTTCCAGAATCTGCCAGGACTGTAATACAGCATCGATACGAGTAAAGCGGAAGTGATCGCCCAACATAGCAGCGCGCAGTAAGCGCTCATACGGTCCTTGGCGATCACCAAACTCTGCAACGAATTCAACTGAGAGATCAACAGTTTCGGTGACAAGTTTGGTGCCTGGGCGCTTCGCCTGAAGTGCAATATCCACACCGTCTTTGGCGCCAAGGCGGAATCGCACATGATTTGATTTCGCTTTACCAAAAAGAGCGCGTGGTGGTTGCTTAAATTCAACAATAACTTCAAGAACGGTCTCAGGCATTTTCTTACCTGTGCGCAGGTAGATAGGAACTCCAGCCCAGCGCCAGTTATCTATAAATAACTTCATCGCAACAAAGGTTTCGGTATCGGAAGATTCAGCAACGCCCTCTTCATCAAGAAATCCCTCAAATTGGCCGCGAACAACATCAGTTTTATTGATATCACGAATGGCGGAGAGAACCTTAATCTTCTCATTCTGCATCGCCTCAGAACCCATATCAATCGGAGGTTCCATGGTCAGCATTGTTAATACTTGAAGAATATGGTTTTGCAATACATCGCGAGTGGCGCCAACGCCATCATAGAACTTTCCACGACCATCGATGCCAAAGTTTTCAGCCATCGTGATCTGAATATTTGAAACGTAATTTCGATTCCATACTGGCTCAAAGAGAGTGTTGGCAAAGCGAAAGACCAAGAGGTCTTCAACAGCTTCTTTGCCGAGGTAGTGATCAATACGATAGATCTGATCTTCAGGAAGAATCTTCTTCAGCTCTGCATCAAGTGCTCTGGCGCTCTCCAAATCTCGTCCGAAAGGTTTTTCAACCACAATGCGAGCTCTCTTAGTAATTCCTACCTTATCGAGTTCATAGGCAATCTTTGCAAAGTATTCAGGTGCAATCGCTAAGTAGATTACTGGGAGTTTAAAGTCCTTGATTGCGTCAGCGAGATCGACAAATGTCTGAGGGTCTTCATAGTCCCCCACAATCAGCTGCATCTCACTGAGTAACTTTGTCAGTGCCTGCTCATCAACTTCAGGCTTGCGTGCACGGACAGAAATTTCTACATTTTCCTTAAATACTTCCTGCGTCCATTTTGAGGATGCAACACCAAATATCTTTACATCCAATTCACCTAAATCTTGAAGGTCATAGAGCGCTGGAAATAGCTTCTTCTTTGCTAAATCTCCGGTCGCGCCAAAGAGAACTAAAGCATCAGCCTTCATTATTTAGCCGAAGGCTTCTCGTTATGTCCACCGAATTTATAACGCATCGCACTTAAAACTCGGTTGGCAAATTCATCATTGTTGCGGGAAGCAAAGCGTGCATAGAGGGAAGCACTCAAGACATGTGCTGGAATTCCAGCTTCTATTGCCGCCTGGACCGTCCAGCGACCTTCACCGCTATCGCTGACTTCTGTGGAATATTCAGTAAGTTCCTTAGATTCAACGAGAGCTTGTGCTGTGAGATCTAGTAGCCATGACGCAACAACACTTCCACGTCGCCAGACTTCAGTAATTGCTGGAATATCAAGATCATATGCAGGCGTCATCTCATCTGCTGCCTCAAAGATGGCAAGACCTTCAGCGAAAGCTGCCATCATTCCGTATTCAATTCCATTGTGAATCATCTTCACGAAGTGGCCTGAACCCACTGGTCCGCAATGCAAATATCCGTATTCAGCTTGTGCTGGCTCCCCTGTGCGACCTGGTGTGCGCGCTGCAGATTCAACACCTGGGCAGAGCGCTTTAAAGATCGGATCCAGTGACTTCACAACAGCGTCATCGCCACCAATCATCAGTGAGTAACCACGCTCTAAACCGTAAACACCACCTGATGTTCCAACATCAACAAAGTTAATTCCTTTTGCCTTCAAAAGTTCGGCATTCTTTAAATCGTTCTTGTAATAGCTATTTCCACCATCGATGATGGTGTCTCCTGGTGAGAGATGATCAGCGAGTGCTGCAATCGTGGAATCAGTAACTGCTGCTGGCACCATGATCCAGATTGTGCGGGGAGTTGAAAGGGAAGCTGCAAGGCTTGCCATATCTGTGGCACCAATGGCACCTTCGGCAGCGAGAGTCTTCACAGCATCAGGGCTGACGTCATAGACAGCAGATGTGATGTTATGGAGTGAGAGGCGACGGACAATATTGGCGCCCATGCGCCCAAGGCCGATCATTCCGAAATTTGTAGTTACCATCACTATGCCTATTCGCTGTAGAAAACGCTCAACGTTGAGGCTCGTAGTCTAACGCGAGATGGGGCCTGCATCCGAATTCAGGCGAATTTTTGATGAAATTACTCTGAAAAGAAGGCTTCGGTATCAACAATAAGTCGAGTATGAGAATTACCGCGAACATAACTTGCCGGTATTGCGAGATCGCCTTCAATAATTTTTGTCACAGCCTCAGCTTTACTTTCGCCAGCAGCAACAATCCACACTTCATCCGCACTGTTGATCATCGACATCGTGAAAGAGACGCGAGCAGCAGGTGGTTTTGGTGAATCCGTGATGGCAAAGATGGTGCGCAAATCATCTACATCGGCAATCCCCGGAAAGAGCGATGCCACATGGCCATCAGGGCCAAGGCCCAAAATATTGAGATCGATATCAACATTTTCAAGCGCCAGCGCATAATCACTGACGGCATCATCAATACTTTTAGCCAAATCAGAGGCGAGCACCTCGTGCATCACGACAGCAGTGTTGGTAACAGTCTTATGAAATGGGAATGCGTTACGTTCGAGGCTATCGGCTTGAACAAATCGTTCATCACTCCACCAGATGTGAAGACCTGCAAATCCATCTGGATCAGCATTGAATTCATTGACCAGTGCTTCAGATATTTGCACACCGAGTGTCCCACCCGTGAGAACGAGGTGAAATTGGCTCTTGAGCTTGAGGCCCTTCTCAATAGCGGCAAGGATTTGAACAGTCACTTCATCTGCAAGCTCTGTGGCATCTGCATAGAGCGTGAGGTCGAGTTCGTCATCAATATCGCCAACAATGGCATCAAAATCATCACTCATTGTCGCTCCCCCATCTGGCCATAAAATCTCTCGTGCTCATCTCATAGATATTTTCCGGGCCATCTTCCTCATCAATTTGCTGGCCCTTATATTCAAATCCGAAGTAGTTAATCACGGCAATCGATGCAAGGTTATCGGGGCTCACTGTGTATCTCAATATTTTTACCTCTGGGTAAATACATACCCATTTCCACATCCCCGCCAGCGCCTCTCGCGCATAACCCTTATTGCGAAAAGCCTCTTCAATCCCCAGGCCAATTTCCATCATGCCATCAGCATCTGGGACGCCATGAAAGCTAGTGCTACCAATTACTTCTTGGCTCTGCTTAAGGACGATGTATCGGACAAACCATCTGTTGACCGATGGATCAGCCTTCACCTGTGGCACGCGCCATGCAAGGGGCCCACTTGAATCAACTAATACACGATGAGGATTGGTAATTGATCGATCCAAGAGTGCGACTGAATCGTTCTTGTTTTCAAATAATTCAATGATTGCTTGCGCCGAAAGATGATGTAGCTCAAGACGCGAAGTAAGAATCACAGGCTCGATCACATGCGAATTATCGCACGCCCTTAGAGGATGAAGTTGGCCTTTGCCTTCTCAACAGCGGATACACGACCATCAACTTCCATCTTTCGATAGAGATTTTTAAGGTGGGTCTTCATTGTGTTGAGTGAGATGTGTAAAGAGCCAGCAATGGCACTGATGGGGCGCTCGGTCGATAAGTGCCGCAATACTTCTAGTTCACGTTTTGTCAGCGCTGATGCCAGATCATTGGTTCTGTTCTGGTTGTTCTTTATTCGATCAGCAACACTGGTAGCTAAATCTTCAAGATAGACCGTTGGATTATCTCCTGCGATTTTCATGATCAGATTCCCCATTTCCTGTGATTGGCGTAGAAAAGTCTCTTTTGCTCCCACTGTGGCACCAACTTCCAGTGCCTTCTTCATCTCCTTCATCGCCAATTGCTCTTGGTCCAACACTGTATGGACATCGGCAAGATGCTTCCAAATCTTCTCTCGAGGAGTTCGATGTGGAAGATTCTTAGCATCATCTCGTGCAGATTTCTTACCCAACTTCTCATCAACAGAGAGTTGAATCTGTCGAACAAGATTAGAACTTGGCACTCGATTCAAAAGCGGAATGACGCGTTCAAAATCATTTAATTCATATCTGACAAAAAGCTCTGTCAAATCAATGAGTATGTTGAGGGAATCTGAAGATGCAAGTTGGGAAGCTTTCTTGCGTTCACAGCTGACTTTATCCAGTGCTTCTGTAATCAGACCCTGCACAGCCATATCTCTTGCTAAGAACCCGTCGGCGACAAAGTACCAATGCCATTGTTTCCATTCTTCGCTGAGATCGCGAAGCTGCCTGTAAAGATGCAAAGCTTCTTTACTGTTTCCAAATTCCCATTGGCATCGAGCCATCACTGAGAGTGATTCAAGGGGTCCAAAGAAACCTGTAAATCCTTCAAGAAGTGCTTTTGCATAGTGTTGCTGCGCTGTCTCGTAAGCGTTTCGGTATTCACCGGCAAGCAAGAGTGACATCGCTCTGATTCCAGTCAAGTGATAATGAGTCAGCGACAATCCTGGAGTGCTAATTAGGGCTCTTGCTTCACTCTCAATCGCCTCAATTTTTTCACCTTCATCAAGAATGAAACTCACCATCGCCGATAACCTCAATAAACCAACCTGCTCATCGATTCCCAGCATGATGGGACCATCTTGAGGCTTCATCGCAATCTGAAAATTCTCGTTAAATGTTTCAAATCGCCCAAAGGCAAGATCAACATGGGCAAGTGCTGCACGAGTTATCTGCTTGATAAAGCCCTCAAGGACCGTACCTTTTGAACTGCTACGCAGATGCTCTGCGGTATTAGATAGAGAGTGATAATCCAAAGACGCTACGTGACCTGCAAGTTCAACGGTGCCTCGCTTAAGCAGCCCCAATTGCGATGCATCACCAGCAAAGAGAGCCCAGCGAATCAACTCGCGCCCTTGACCAGTTGCCTGCAAAATTCGGGCAGCGCTCGGAAATAGTTCTGAGACTTTCTCAAGATTGCCTGCAAGGTATGCGTGTTCAAGTGCCAGGTTTGATTGATTACGAAACTCATAGAAACTTAGTAGGGCAGAGTGAATACCTATTTTTCTATTCTTATCCTTGCGTAATTCCACCAAGAGGACTTCTCGCACTAGGGCAGAGAATGCAAAACGTTTTTCAACTCCAGGTATTTGCATGAAAAAGCGACCTTCGATTGCCGCCTGGTTGATGAGATCAAAATCGTAGGCATCAGCCAAAATCACTTCTGCCTCAAGGTGGCTAAATTCCTCCACGATAGAAAGTGAGACAAGCATTGATCGTAATTTCGAATCTACTTCGTTGAGTACAGAAACAACTAATGCGCGAAGGGGGTCAGATTGAGCTGAGATCATATTTTCAAAATCAATGGCTTGATTGTCTTTCGAAATATGCTGTAAGAGCATTGCAGTTGCTGCGGGCCATCCATGTGCCGCAGAGATTGAATTCAGTATTTCTGGACTCTCCAAAGATACTTTCTGAATTTCTGCCAAAGCTCTCACCTCTTCAGGAGAAAATGCTAAATCATTCATGCCAACAACGGTAAGTGGCCCTCTTGATGAGAACGTGGCATAGACAGTTTCGATTGAGTCTCGACGAATTGTGACGAATTGTAAGTTTGGTGGGAATTGTTGATTCAGTTTCACAGCGATATCAACATCGCGCGCAGTATGTTGACGCAAGTTATCAATGACTAGAATGAAATCTTTCCCTAGTGCAAGTAGTTCATTTCCCCACCGTCGAACATTTTCTACTGGGCGAATTCCTGGTTCTTCATCAAACCAAGGAGCAAAACCTGGCAAGATATTTCGAGTTGCTTGAATAAAGATTGCACTCATCTCTTCAAGAGTGTCGCTCTCAGCAAGAGTTACCCAAATGACTCGATCGCGTTGAGATTGTGCCCATTCGGCCACAAGTGATGTCTTTCCATAACCTGCTGGCGCTAAGACAACGGTGGTACTCGGTGAAGGATTTTCAAGAAGTGGAAAGAGGTGTTTTCTCGAGAGGAAATTAGGAGGCAGGGTGGGGATGAGAGTGCGCGAAAGGGTGATTCCAGATGTCACTTCAAACTCTGCGGTGGACTCACCCGTCTTCGCCTTCATGGGATTAGGGTGAGGCACCGATTCCATTTTTGGAAGGCAAAATCACCCTATTAGGGGTGAGATAACGCGGTGATTCTTGAGCGTGGTTTAGAGGCTCGCAAAACCTTCAGCAAGAACGCCAAGGGCATCCTTCAAAAGCTCATCGGTAATCACAAGCGGAGGCAAGAAGCGGATCACATTGCCGTAGGTGCCTGCAGTGAGGATGAGAACTCCCTTGCTCTGGCAATACTTAATGATCTTCGCCATCGCTTCAGGATTGGGGTTCTTTGTTCCTGCGTGCACAAGTTCGATGGCAACCATGGCACCGCGTCCACGCACTTCACCGATGATCGGGTATTTCGCCTTGAGAGCATTCAGTGAGTCAAAGAGAATGGTGCCGATATGTGCAGCGCGCTCGACGAGCTTCTCTTCTTCAATAATTTCAAAGACGGCAAGAGCTGCAGCACAGACAAGAGGGTTTCCGCCATATGTTCCACCGAGGCCACCAACGTGAGATGAATCCATAATCTCAGCACGCGCTGTGACTGCAGAAAGAGGTAATCCCCCAGCAATTCCCTTTGCGGTGATGATCATGTCGGGCTCGATATTTTCATGCTCGACTGCAAACATCTTGCCTGTGCGGGCAAAACCTGATTGCACTTCATCTGCGATAAAGACAATTTTATTCTCTGTTGCAAACTTCTGAAGTCCTGGCATAAACCCAGCAGGTGGCACGATAAATCCACCTTCGCCAACAACAGGTTCAATCAAGATTGCAGCAACGTTATGTGCTCCAATCTCTTTCTCAATCTTTGAAATAACGTGTGCAAGTGAATCCTCTGCAATGGTTGCAAGGTCACCCTCGTAGCGATATGAATATGGCATCGGCATGCGATAGACCTCGTTGGCAAATGGGCCAAAGCCATCCTTGTAGGGCAGATTCTTTGCAGTCAGCGCCATCGTTAAATTAGTACGGCCGTGATAGGCATGTTCAAAGACAACCACTGCTGGACGCTTTGTGTAGTGACGAGCGATCTTGATTGCATTCTCTACAGCTTCAGCACCTGAGTTTTGAAGGATTGACTTCTTTTTAAACTTTCCAGGGGTTAAACGATTGAGCGCTTCACAGACTTCGATATAGCCCATATAAGGAACTGTGGTGAAGTTTGTGTGCGTAAAGTTTGCAACTGCTTCTTGTACGGCCTTCACAACGCCGGGCGCTGAGTTTCCAACGCCAACAACGCCAATACCCGAACCTAGATCGATGATGCGATTGCCATCGATATCTTCAATAATTGCATCATGTGCACGGGCAACAATCACCGGCATTGCAGTTCCTAGTCCCCCAGATACAGCCTCTTTACGTCGCTGCATTGCAGCAGTTGATAACGGCCCTGGAATATCAGTGGCCAAGTGGCGTGATTGTGGGAGGCGATCCTGTGATGTCATGGTCAAAGTCTAAGGCCCTTACTTTGCTGTGAGAGCCCAAGTACTCCTTGGTACAAGTTAGGCTTGCCACATGAGCAACCTCCGAGATAGCGCGCCACTACTGGATGCTTATCTCTCATACTTCGAGAGCGCTCGAACTCCCTTCACCATCCCAGGCCACAAGCAGAAGACAAGCGCCCTGGATGTAGGGCTAGGCGCAGTGGTTGATGCAGATACACCTCTCTACGGCGGCCTTGATGAAATTAAGTTAACGAATCAAACGCTCAAAAAAGCTGAAAGCCTTGCAGCACAGTTATGGGGCGCTGACTATGCGCGCTTTTCAACCGGTGGTTCTACTCATGCCAACCAAGCAATCATCTTCGCACTGGGAAAACCCGGTGAGAAAGTTGCCGTCTCTCGCACAGCACACCGCTCCGTTTTAAGCGCACTCGTACTTGCAGGGCTAGAACCAATCTGGATGTCACCAGAAATTGATGCAGCAACAGGCGTCCCTACTGGAATCGGTATCGCTGAACTCGATCGCGCACTGAAAGAGAGACCGATTGCAGTATTGCTCACAGAACCTGGATATCTCGGAACTATCTCTGATCTTCCGGTTCTCATTGCTGCAGCACATGCTGTTGATGTTCCCGTCATTCTTGATGCTGCATGGGGTGGTCACTTTGGTTTCCACCCGCAGCTACCAAGACATGCATTTCAAGTGGGTGCAGATGCACTGATTACAAGTACTCATAAAGCTCTACCTGGTTACAGCGCATCAGCTCTTCTTCTTGCCCGCACAACACTTCTCAGTGCTGAGCGACTAGAACAGAGCTTTGAAACCACTCACACCACATCTCCTGCAGGTGCTCCTCTTGCATCTATCGATGGTGTGCGCGCACTCCTTGAAACAAGGGGCGAGGAACTGATCGGCAAACTCCTGAGCAATATTCATCGCTTTAAGGAGATGGTCCAAGCAGAATTTCCACTTCCCATCTTTCTCTATCCATCAGATTTTCCTGAAGGACGCTTTGACCCATCCAAGATTGTGCTTCGCGTGCAGCAGTTGGGTGCATCAGGGGTCGATATTGAAGAGGATTTGCAGGCTCAAGGAATCCGCGTCGAGATGGCAGATCGAGACACCATCGTCTTTCTTGGCACGATTGCCGATACCGAAGCAGATTTTGATCACTTAGCTGATGTTCTGATTCCTATTTTAAAGAAGCGCCAAGAACAACGACGTGCGAGTGCAGCAGCTTTAAGTTGGTCTGTAGTGCCACAGCGAGCAACCTCGATGCGCGAGGCTTACTTTGCTGAGACCGAAATGGTCTCTGCATCACATGCAGTGGGTCGAATCTCTGCAGATCTCATCGCACCATATCCACCAGGTGTTGCAGTTGTTGCACCCGGTGAAGTCCTCACGAAACAGATTGTTGAAGGCCTGAGCGCCTCCCGTGAAGCAGGAGTGCGCATCGCCTATGCAACTGATTCAACGCTTGCGACTTATCGCGTGGTTATTGCATCCTAACTAAGAATTACTATCGAATCGGCTTGCGATAGACCTTATGTGAAACCGCTTGTGCAAGAGGCTTAATCAACATGGAATCAACATTGAAGTGATCAGGAAGCATGACAACCCAACGAATCGCTTCAGCAACATCTTCGGCAATGAGCGGCTTCTCAATACCCTCATAAATCTTTGCTGCAGCCTCGGTATTGCCCTTGTAGCGAATATTGGCAAATTCTTCCGTCTTCACAATTCCTGGTGCAATCTCAGAGATGCGAATGGGTTCACCGTTGAGCTCTAGACGCAAAGTATCGACAAGGGATGCCTCGCCAAATTTGGCAGCTGCATAACTTCCACCATTTTCATAGGTGCGGTGGGCTGCAGTTGATGTAATAAGAACAATATGACCCTTGCGGTGCTGGCGAAATATTGGTGTCAGCGCCTTCACCATGCGCACTGCACCGACCACATTGATATCAAAGGTCTTCTGCCACAGAGCAGGATCTGAATCCATCACAGAATCTGCATCAAAAGCTCCACCAGCGCTATGAACCAAGATGGAAACAGGTGCGTTTCCTAGGTGAGCAACGAGTGCATCAACGCTTGCCTGGTCTGTGACATCGAGTTCGAAAGCTTCAATATTCTCATTGCTCGCTGCGAGTTCTTTTAACTTATCGATGCGTCGCGCTGCAGCAATCACGTGATATCCGTTATCTGCCAAGGCTCGTGCTGTTGCAGCACCAATTCCACTACTTGCTCCAGTAATTACTGCATATTCACGTGTGCTCATGGGGCAAGGGTATAGGTGAGGACTAGGATTAAGCCATGAGCAAACAAATTAAGACTGATGTAGAAGTAACCTATAAGAAGCGCAATAAGACCACGGTCTTCTGGCGTGGAATCCTTGTATTCCCAGTCGCCGTATTTATCTGCTCCTTCGCAGTTCAATCCAACGCTGGATTCGCAGCTGGATTCATCATCCTGCCCGCGCTGCTCGCCCTTGTATTCCGTGAGGTCTATCCAAGCTACCTGCTGACTTTCAACCACGCATTTCTTGAATTACAGACTCGCGTTGTTGCCTACGTTCTCTTGCTTACGGATGACTATCCATCTATCGAGCGCAATAAGAATATTGAAGTTATTTTCCCTGAGATCAAGGGTGGAAAAGCTCTCAATCGCTGGCTCCCCTTGGTGAAGTGGTTCTTATCCATCCCACTCATCATCGTCGGCCTTATCTACTCACTGATTGCCCTTGGTATGACCTTCATCGCATGGATCATGACTTCTGCAACAGGCAACTACCCAAAGTGGGCTGGCAAGTTTGTTCTTAAGACTGTGCGCTTTTGGAACCGTGTCAACGGTTATGCATTTCTCTTGGTAACCGACAAATACCCTCCATTTGCACTCTAATGTCTATCTCGATCCGCCCCATACAGCAGAGCGATAAGCAGAGCTGGCTCATTCTCTGGCAGGGATATCTCGACTTCTATAAGACAACAGTTGCTGCAGAACAGACTGAGCGCACCTGGGTTCGCATCATGGATCCAGATTTTAATATGAAGTGCGCTGTTGCTGAACGAGATGGAACCCTTATTGGTTTTACGACATATAACCTTCAAAACTCAACATGGTCTCCCAATGGCCACTGCTATCTCGAAGATCTCTTCGTAGATCCTGCGGTGCGTGGGTCTGGAGCTGGACGAGCGCTCATGGAGTTTGTGAAGGCATTTGCAATTGAGAATAAATGCTCACGTCTTTACTGGAACACCGATGAAGATAATGAGACTGCGCGAAAGCTCTATGACACATATGTTCTTGAATCTGGAAAGCGTCAGTACCGAGTTCAGCTCTAGCCTTTAGCGAGCAAGAGTTTTTCTGAGCATGCGCTGGTAATACATCCCTGGCTTACGTGTACTTTCCTGCTTCTCGCCCATCTTTTCAAAACCTAACTTTTCATAGGCAGTAATGGCAATCTCATTATCAATCCACACACCGAGCCCTTGGACGGTCCAATCTCTGCGCACTGCCTGCTCATCTAAATATTGAAAGAGGGCGCGAAGTGCCCCATGTTGTCTGTATTCAGGATCTACCCAGCAACTTGCAACCCAGCTTGTTGCTCCAAAATCTCCACTGAGATTTTCAACAGTCATCATGCCAATATCTTCTTCGCCCACAACTGCTATCAGTGCAATGTATTGGCGAGCTTTGGTTCGCCAATCACTTTCTGAGAAGAGTCGCTCGGAGGCTAGATTGCCTCCAAAAGCCTGGCCATCACTTTCAAGGGCTGCTAAACGAATATCGCGATATCGAGTCCATTGGCTTTCATCAAGCTCTTGAACGAGAACAATTGGGGCCATCTTTGCATTGCTCACAAAAAGAAATTATTGCTTCTTAAATAGTTTCTTCGGATTGAGCTTTGAACCTTGGGCCTTTACCTTTTCCAACATTGATTTAGCCCACGCAAATTCAAGTGCGAGTATGGCAAGTCCCAGAATAAGTAAAGGCATCGTAAATGGTCCAGGCAGCACAATGAGAAGTAGACCTGTGATGATGAGGGTGGAACCAATAACTGAGACGATAGTTTTACGCATAGGCGAAGGAAGTGTCTTCCAACTCTTAGCTATTTTTTCCTTCATCGTCCTTGCTTCCTGTTATACGACCAGCGTGTGCCTTTGCAGTGGGATCAGACTTAGTCTTCACCAAACTTGCAATAGTCGAGGTAACGAGAATTATACCGATAACTGCCAACCCCAGAGGTGTTGAAATCTTAGGGATTGAAGTGAATTCTTCATGAAGATAGGTCAAGGTCAAGTTGATGCCAATAAACATCAAAAGGAAGGCTAGCCCCTGTGCAAATTAGACATTCCAGCCTTGACATTTTCTATCAACCGTAGGATTCACGCATGTTAGAGAAGGCAATGTCGCTGAGTATTCGCTACAAGGCCATCACATTACTTCTGTGGATTCTCATCTCACTTATTGGTGCAATCTCATCAGCCGACGTCTCCTCGCGCCTGACAACATCATTTGAAGTTCCCGGCACCCAGTCTGCCCAAGCAGAAAAAATCCTCAATGAGAAATTTTACGAGAAGAGCGAAAGCCTGATCACCATCATCGATAAGTTTGGGACTCTCTCAGCAGCTGAAATTCAAGCTCTGAAGTCACAGACATCTGCAGCTGTTGAGGTAGTTCCACATGCGACAGTGGTTGCGCAGCAAGCACTTGCCGGCACTTTATTCACAGTTGTCACTACCAACGCAGCGCTTCCGAAGACATCTCAATACATAGAGCCATTGCGTGCTGAATTACGTGCACGTGGATTGAGCAATGCACTGGTCAGTGGGCCACCTGCAATCTATAGCGATGTTCGCCCCGTTCTGGCTAAAGATCTTCACCAGGGTGAATTAATCGCACTATCGCTGGCTGTGCTCCTGCTCGTCATCGCCCTGGGATTCTCCTGGTCAGTTCTGATCCCACTGCTCTTTGCTGGTGCAGTGATCTCACTTGTTCTAGGCGTTGTTAATCTCCTAGCTCACTACTTCACCATGGTTCTCTACATTCCCAATATCGTCGTTCTCATTGGGTTTGGACTGAGCGTTGACTATTCACTACTTGCCGTTCACAGATACCGTGAAGAGTTTGGCAAGAATCCAGAATCATCTGGAGAAACTCTGATTGCAGCAACGATGCGCTCTGCGGGAAGAACAATTCTAATCTCGAGCTCAACCGTTGCTCTTGCTCTCACAACTCTTCTCTTCTTTCCTATTCCATTTATTCAATCATTGGGTGTGGCCGGTGTATTGGTTCCCATTGCAGCCATTCTTGTCTCCATTACGCTTTTGCCGGCACTTCTGGCCCTAATCGGTGCACATACACCTGCGCCACATAGATTCCAGGGATTGCTCTCACGAAGTAGCACGCAATCACGCTTCTTGGCCAAACTTTCTACTCTCTTGCTCACCAGACCAAAGCAGATATTCATCTCTACCTTCTTAATTCTTATTGCTCTTGCAGCGCCATTACTTTCATTGCAGATAACTCCAAGTTCACTCACAGCACTTCCCTCGAATCTAGAGTCAGCTAAAGCTCTTACCTATCTCACCTCACGCGTTGGGGATGGTGTTATTACACCCATCGTTCTCATTGTCGACCTTGGTGCTCCAGGTGCTTCGAAGACAACTGCAAACTCAGAAGTTCGTATTGAGTTGGCTCAAAACATAAGCAAAGATGCTGAAGTTCTCTCGGTTGCACAGGGAGATCTACCTCCTTATGTTGATGCAACTGGACGCTTCTACCGAATATTTATCTTTGGTAAACACGATGTGGGATCTACTCAGATGCAAGATCTGGTGAGAAGGACTAAAACGATCTACATGCCTCAATCCAATTTCGAAGGAAATCATCGCTTCTATCTGGGCGGTGCACCCGCTCAGGGCGTTGATCTACTGGAGAAGATTCAAAGCTCTGCGCCCATTATTTTCTCCCTTGCGATCCTGATTATTGGGCTACTTCTGGGCAGAGCGTTTAAATCCATTGTGGTCCCACTGAAGGCAATCGCCTTAGATCTGATTTCTATTGCAGTTGCACTTGGCTTGCTTGTGATCTTCTTTAAGCACGGAGTGGGTTCCTCTCTCTTTGGCACATACCAACTCCCCCAGATCGAAGTCTGGGCCTTACTCTTTCTCATCGTTATTCTCTTTGGAATTTCGATGGATTACGAAGTATTCATAGTCTCTCGCGTGCGTGAATCTTGGATAGCAGGAGCAGCCAATGAGACTGCTGTGATCGATGGTTTTGTGCGCACCATTCGAGTCGTTACAACTGCTGCTGCAATCTTTATCGTGGCAGTCTCAGGATTTATAGGTGGGCACTTTGCAGGGCTGCAAGAGCTGGGAGTGGGGTTGGTCTTTGCGGTCCTGATTGATGCAACTCTTATTCGGCTTCTACTACTTCCGAGCGCAATGATTCTTATGGGCAGAGCCAATTGGTGGTTACCCAACAGAAAATCCCGCCACCTAACAAAGTAGCGGGATTTTCCAGCATTAGGAAGGTACTACGTTCACTTCACAATTTTAATTGCAAAGTAAATGGTTGGGATTTGATAACCCAGTGCTAATCCTGGAAGGTCATTCTCGGAAGTGAGAATTGGAACCATTCCATAGGGTGTGTTAGCAAATGATGGTTGCTGTGTGTAGAGAAGTGGTCGCATTGAAATAATGTGAGTTCCTACTCCACCAAGAGCCTTAAGGTGAACGACGAGATAACCATTGGAGTTAAAACCACAGCCATAGCCAACATAACTGTTGTCATATGCCACAGCCAATGTGTTATCCATCTGTGTCCAACCTACGCCCTTCACTGAGAGAGTAAATTCTTCTCCCTCCTTAAATGTGTAGGTAGGTGTTCCTTGTCCTCCACGAGCAAATGCCTCAGGAGAACCGGATAGATCTGCCCTTGCAACACCCATGGTGATGACTTTGCCGTTCTTATCAAGAAGTGGCTGGATGCTCTCGCGAACATAGAAGACTTGTTGGGCCTCTACAACATCACCAAATTTAACCTGAACAACATGGAAACCACCGAGGTGATCAGGGATTGTGATGTCCTTACTTACTGTTCCATCAGTGATACCTACTGTCCCTAGGGGAATTGGGTTATAGACCCAGCAAGTACCAGTTGTGCAGTTCACGCGGTTGCCAACAACGGTTGCCCACACAAGTGTGTGCATACCCTTTGTTGGAATACCTGTGATGTTGACCTTCGCCTTGCTTCCTACAATTCCGCGATCGGGAGTCAAGGTCATCTTGGCATTGGTTGCGGGATCAAGACCTGCACTCGATAGCGTTGTGCGCTGATCAACTGTGGGAGTCATTGTGGGTGGATAAATCAGATACGGCTTAAAGATCCCATTGTCTTTGGTAACAGTGAATGTCCCCATCTCACTGTTAGCAAATGGTACAGGTGATTGCATGGCATTGAGATAAGAGAAGCTAATAGCTTCATTTGCCTGGATGTAATGCTTACCAACTACACCGGTTGCAAGAATTGTTGTCTTTGCAGTTCCTCGAGTCCATCGAGCTTGCATCGAGCCTGTGTATTTGCCGTCGTAATAGACAGCAGATCCTGCTGCATAGAGAGTTGCTCCAAGGCCTGTGTATTCAATTGTTATTGGCGTTCCTATAGGACCACTTGATGGAGTGATCTTCAAGGTGCGAGCTATCTGCAGGCCACCATGGGCAAGTGCCACATCGTTATTGACTGCGTAGATATCGTGCACGCCACCAAAATCTGAGGGAACTTTTGTCTTATAAACAAAGTTACCCAAAGCATCAGTAGTAATTGTTGCGATAACGACGTTGTACTTTGTGTAGGAAGTTCCCATGTAATTCACTGTTGCTGGCTGGATATCAGTTACCCATGTTGCATCGCTTGTGGACCAGGTAAGTGTCACAGGAGTATTTCCAGTTAAACCTTTACCGGTGATTGTGATGGGTTCGTTGATGACCACTTGAGCAGGGGTTACCTCAAGATTGACCATATTTGCAGGGGCTGTAAATGCCTGCGCTTTCAAACCCGTAAATGGAATTGCGGGCACTCCCACTAATTCTTTCGGTGGTGTGAGTTTTACTGGATTATCTGCAGCCTGTGCAGGAGCGATGAGGCCTAAGGCCAACACCGCTACTGCTGCAGCCGCTATTACGCGGTACTTCTTCATGATCTCTCCGATCGGTTGGATTAAGAATTACTTAGCTATTGGTGCTGCAAACAGTGATAGTTGTGAGTTTGCAGTGAAGTTAGAGCTCCAGGTTCCTGTCGCTCCCTTAAGTGCAGGGCTTACAGAAACAGAGCGATAGTAAGTAACGCGGTCATAGACAGCCTTACCTGAAGCATCAACAACGCGTGAGCCATCTGCATTCTTCTTCACAGCTAGCTTTGTTGAAAGAACCTTCATAGTGTCTGAATCTTTTGCGATAAGAGTTACCTTGTAACTGATGACACCGAGAGTGCTATAGAGAGGTGCTGCACCTGTCTTAAGTACGCCTGTCCAGAATGCGACTCCACTGTGATTTCCATATGCCATTGGAATCGGTTCCTTGATTCCTGCAACTTCGATGTAAGCCTTGGTTGTGTTGGAAGAATCCATCACGGCGCCACCTTGATCAGCGTTATTTGCATAGATGCGAAAGACGATGGTCTGACCGAGTAGGAACTCGTTCATGATTGCGCAACCATTAAAGCGCGGAGCAAGGGCGCCAGTTGTACCTGTTGCAAGGATTGTGTCCACATAGATATGGATAGGTGAGATAACACCTTGAACGGGAACTCCAATAGTTACCTTAACGGTGTTGGAATTTGCCTTAGTAAGCGTGGCATCTGTTGGTGTGAATTCACCAGTGAGTGCTGCAGGGCCAGCTGATCCGGGAATCCACGCACACTTGGCTGTAAATGGCGTTGCTGATGTTGTAGCAACTGCTTCACATCCAGTAATGACTTTGCCATCGAGCATGTACTTCACAACACCTGCTGAACTTGCAGTTCCATTGATGGTGATGGGACCTAAGTTATAGACACCATTTCCGCCACTGACAATGAGTGTTGAATCTGCAGCCTGCGCACTTGTCAATCCCAAGGTGACTAACCCCGAAATTAGAGCCGTGACCACCATTAAACGTGACTTTGTAGCTTTCATCTTCTTCTCCTTTTTAAACGGGTTAACTATTTGAGTATTACTGAACCGCTAGCGGTCATAGTGAAAGGAGCAGATTCTTTTGAACCTGCTGAAATTGTCTTGATACTGAAGCTTCCTGAAACTTTGAATGTTCCTGTCGCTCCTGCGTACTTACCTGTTCCGCTCTTGACTACAGCGTTTCCACTGAAAGTAATCTTTGTTGGCGCACTGTCATCTTCGGCGCATCCTTTGGCAGTTGAATCAAATGCAACTTTGATTGTGTTTGCACCCGTTCCAAGAGTTGCTGAGCCATCGAATGTGTCGCACTGTGATGCTGGTGCAGCTGCCCCAGATCCCACAAACTCACCGAGGTCTGCAACTGTTCCGGTACCTGTTGCTTTTACTGAAGTGACTTGCACATAAGTATCTCCCCAGAGCAATGCGACTGTGCCACTGTAATTTCCATTGATCGCCACACTCTTTGATGTTGTGGTTCCAGTCGTAGGTTTTGCCGCAACTGGTTTCTTAGTACTCCAGCCTGTGGGGCATTTGGCTGTCGTTACCTTTTTGGTGGCAGTGCCTTTATAGCAAGTGATTGTTTTAGTCGCTGCTTGTGCCACACCAGTTTGTGCAACAATAAACATTAGCGAGGTTGCAATTACGGCAGCCTTAACTGATTTAGATTTATAAATATTCATCATTACTCTCTCCTTAAGTAATTTCTTTTACTTACGAGAGAATCTTTTCAGTTGCAAAACTTCATTAGTTGATTTTCTTTGGTGCTACCCCTTGCCTGCAAGTCTCTTCAATCACATCAATGAAAATGAAGAATTTCCAAAAAGTGATTGCTAATACATAGCAAGGGGAATGAGTGCCAGCACCATTGAAATACTTGCAAAATGATGGCTATCCATGCAAAGCAAAAACCCCTATTATTCAACTCTGAATCAAGGGGGAAATATGAGCACCATCGTCAATCACTGGATCAACGGAGCTGAATTCGTCAGTAAATCAGGAAGAACATCTCCTGTTTATGATCCAGCTCTCGGTACAGAGACGAAACGTGTTGCACTCGCAAACCAACTCGAGATTGATGCAGCGATTAAGGCTGCAAGGGATGCATTCCCTGCCTGGCGCGATGAATCCCTGGCCAAGCGTCAACAGATTATCTTCACCTTCCGCGAACTCCTTAACTCTCGTAAAGGTGAACTTGCCGAGATCATTACAAGTGAGCACGGCAAGGTTCTCTCTGACGCACTCGGTGAAATTACTCGTGGCCAAGAAGTTGTTGAATTTGCAACAGGTATCCCCCACCTACTCAAAGGTTTCTACTCCGAAAATGTTTCAACTGGCGTTGATGTCTATTCAACTCGTCAGCCACTAGGGGTCGTGGGAATTATTAGCCCCTTTAACTTCCCAGCAATGGTTCCGATGTGGTTCTTCCCGATTGCAATCGCTGCAGGTAACACAGTTGTGATTAAGCCATCGGAGAAAGATCCATCTGCATCGATGTGGGTTGCAAAACTCTGGAAAGAGGCAGGGTTGCCTGATGGCGTATTTAACGTTCTCAATGGCGATAAAGAGTCAGTAGATGGCCTACTCAATAGCCCTGATGTTGAATCAATCTCATTTGTTGGCTCTACTCCTATTGCAAAATACATTTACGAGAACGCATCACGCACCGGTAAACGCGTTCAGGCACTAGGTGGCGCAAAGAATCACATGCTGGTTCTTCCAGATGCAGATCTTGAGCTCGTTGCAGACTCTGCAATTAATGCAGGTTTCGGTAGCGCGGGCGAGCGCTGCATGGCAATCTCGGTTGTGGTTGCAGTTGAACCCGTTGCAGATCAATTGATTCCTAAGATTGTTGAACGTATGGGCAAGTTGCGCACAGGCGATGGCCGTCGTGGCTGCGATATGGGTCCACTTGTGACAAGAGAGCACCGTGACAAGGTCGCCTCCTATGTTGATATTGCGCAAAAAGATGGCGCAACTGTCGTTGTCGATGGGCGTAACCCACAGGTTGATGGCGAGCCAAATGGTTTCTGGCTTGGGCCAACCCTGATCGACAAGGTTCCTACAACCTCTAAGGTCTATACCGAGGAGATCTTCGGACCAGTTCTCTCTATCGTGCGCGTTAAAAGCTATGACGAAGGCGTTGCACTGATTAATAGCGGCGCGTTCGGTAATGGAACAGCAATCTTCACCAACGATGGTGGAGCTGCTCGCCGATTCCAGAATGAGATTCAGGTGGGCATGGTTGGAATTAACGTTCCTATCCCTGTGCCGGTTGCGTATTACTCCTTCGGTGGATGGAAGCAATCACTCTTTGGCGATACCAAGGCACATGGCGTTGAAGGCGTTCACTTCTTCACACGCGGTAAGGCAATTACCTCACGTTGGCTTGATCCAAGCCATGGTGGAATCAACCTCGGCTTCCCACAGAACTAATTACTTCTATGGCCTCTGCTGATAAGTGGTACTTCAGAAGCGGTGAGTTATCTCGCGCTGGCTGGGATGTATTACTTGATCCGCAGAACCCACCTGTCGCAGGGTGGAAATACACAGGGCTGCGCGTTGGAACTCTGACTCAAAGTGCATCCCTTGCACTGCCTGCAGATTCCAATGAACGCATCATCTTTCTACTGGAAGGTGAAGAGGTTCTCGTTGAGTATCTTCACCAAGGTGAAAGTGCGAGCCAGGTATTGCGCGGTCGTCCTTCTGTCTTTCACGGTCCATCTGATTACATCTATCTACCGATTCATACATCAGCAACGATTACAGGCACCGGGCGTATTGCAGTCGGTGAAACTCCAGCAACCCAAGTAAAAGCTGTGAAATATGTTGCAAAGAGTGATGTCTCAATAACGCTACGTGGTGCAGGGCGTGAAACGCGCCAAGTGCATAATCTTGCAATGCCTGAAACCCTTGATGCAGATCGCATGATTGTCTGTGAAGTTATCGTTCCTGCAGGCAATTGGTCTGGTGCTCCCTCTCATAAGCACGATACATACGTTCCAGGGAGAGAATCCAATCTCGAAGAAATCTATTACTTTGAAAGCGCCGTCACTCGCG
>JBDLSZ010000046.1:0-5125 GCA_039799305.1 Actinomycetota bacterium | reverse complement strand
GGATTTAAGAAACCACGCTTCTTTACTTCACTTCCCAGTGCTGGAGCTAGCGCGAGCCTGGTCTAAAAACTTTAGTTGGCAACCGGCACTACAGAGAGAACTTCAACACCGCCGATAGAGTTAAGAATTTCTACCAAATCTGTTGGATCTGTTCCAGGAACAGCAACGGTAATCTCGTCATAGCCCGTTCCGCCCTCACTCTTGAGCACAACAAGCCCACGAATATCAGCACCTGCTGTTCCGATTGCAGATGCGAGCATTCCCAGTGATCCAGGACGATCAGGAAGTGATACCTGCAAAGTGAAGAGAGCCATAGGAGGAAAGATACCCGTTACCTATTGATTCTAGGTAACGGGCATATTTCTTACTGAAGATTTAGATTGATGGAGCAGAGCCTAAAGTGACTCTAAATGTCTTACTTCCCCCTGTTGGCAGCTCAGCCACAATCGTGACTGTGGCACCGGGTGCATAGGAGCGGATTCGAACAATTGCTGTATCAGTATCAACAATCTTAAATCCATCCATGCTTCGAATAATTGCTCCGATAGGAATGCCCGCTTTTTCAGCGCCTTCATTGGCACTCAGGCGAGAGATCTTTGCTCCCCCTGCTGTGTATGTTGGATCGAAGTAGACGCCGAGAACAGGACGAGTTGATTTTCCGGTTGCAATAATTTCATCAATGACGCGCTTTGCCTCATTGATAGGAATTGAGAAGCCAAGCCCAATAGATCCACTTGCAGATCCACTGGAAAGAGTTGCAATTGCTGAGTTCACCCCAATGATGCGACCTTGAGAATCAATCAGGGCGCCACCTGAGTTGCCAGGGTTAATTGCAGCATCGGTCTGAATTGCATTGACATATGACTGCGCATCACCGGTTCCCGTTGAAACGGGGCGATTGAGTGCAGAGATGATTCCACTTGTGACTGTACTTGCAAGGCCAAGAGGTGAACCAATAGCTAGGACTGGATCTCCCACGCTGACCTTGCTGGAATCACCCAGTGTTACAGCTGGCAGGTTACCCATCTGAATCTGAAGCACTGCAATGTCATAACCGGGATCTTGCCCAATAATCTTTGCTGGATACTGATCGCCATTGGAAAGTTCAACTTTGATTGTTGCTGCAGCACCAGATGTGTTAACCACGTGGTTATTGGTGATGATGTAGCTCGAAGATGCGTTGCTCTTATAGATAGAGCCTGAACCTGTTCCACTTCCACTTGAAGCAGTCACAGATATTGAAACTACCGATGGAGTGACAAGAGAAGAAATAGCCTTGGTGTTCATTGCATTGCCACCAATTTCAACGAGTGTGCGACTTGATGCGCAGGTGCCTGTCGTTGATAGGAAGAGTGCTTGGGTGCGATTATCAGCACACGCTTTAAGAGTTCCAGTTGCTGGAGTTGTTGCGGCAGTTGCAATAGAACCGGCAAGGGCAGCTCCTGCAATAAATGCTGCAACTACTTTGACGTTTAGCTTGATTTTTCTCATACCCGTAATCCTGCCTCTACTTCCTGAGAGTTCCCTGTTATGTGAATGTGCAAACCTTTAGGCTTCAACAATCCATGCACCGCTAACAGCGACTTTGACCTTTGCAAGCGGGGTCTCGGCAGGTCCACTCACAGGGCTAGCACTCTTAAGTGGATCAAATTCGGCGGCGTGGCATGGACACTTCAAACGCTTGGAAGATGCGTTATAGGAAACTGTGCACCCTTGATGTGTACAGATCGCAGAGTAGGCAAAGACGCCAGTCTTGGTGCGAAAGAGAATTGCTGGAACACCTTGTGATGAGTGGATGAAGTTATATGTCTTGCCAACTTTCATATCTGCCAACTTAATAATCTGCTTTCCAGATGCTTTAGCTGATGACTGTGCAGAATTTGATGCAGCAGTTGCCTTGGGAAATGCCCGTCCTGCAAAGGATGCAAGCACTGCAAGAGATGCAACAACACCGGTGCGAATAGCTCCACGGCGCTCGATATTAAAAGATGGCATTCGACGATTTCCAATCAGTAGTAGTAGATATGCCAGCCACAATATTGCGTATGCGCTATCACCGGCTAAGAAGTATGGGGTTGTGTGGAAAGAACTGGAGAGCCAGAGACCTGTTGCCATCGCAAAGCCACCGAAGGCTGCGCTATTGGGTGCGACAAATAAAAGTGTTGCAAATCCAATTGCGAACTCTGCAACCATAACGAAGGCACCGACTAACGCAGCGTGTTCAATCGTATGGTTAAGCAGAAATCCAATAGGTGAGCTCTGTGCAAAGGCGGCTAGTTGCGTTCCAATAAAAGTAGGTGAACCTTGGTTAAGAAATCCGGGATCACTTGCCTTATGCCAGCCTGCATAGATCCATGTGACTCCGAGAAATAGACGCATGATGCGAAGGGCGTTGGATTGGGATCGCCACGAGGTGGCGGCGCCACGAGTGATGCTGCGGAGCGAATTCATAAAGTTAGGGTAAAGCACCCCCGCCTAAATGGCTCCCTGACTTGGATTCGAACCAAGAACCTGTCGATTAACAGTCGACTGCTCTGCCGTTGAGCTATCAGGGAATGTAACGGGCGCAACTCTACCGCAGGGTCTAACGCCTGCCAAAATGAGGGATAAATACGCGAAGTTAGAGCGAACCAATCGATAGTTCATGAAGCCCACGTTTCTGGGTTTCAAGGGCTACTAAATCAGCGAATGCACCGTTGTATTGCTCAACATTTTCAACGGGATTCAGGCGCTGCAAACTC
Source organism: Actinomycetota bacterium (assembly GCA_039799305.1). Lineage (GTDB taxonomy): Bacteria > Actinomycetota > Actinomycetes > Nanopelagicales > Nanopelagicaceae > Planktophila. The sequence continues at coordinate 2,384 of JBDLSZ010000046.1, read as the reverse complement.
GATTTGAGATCTGCAATCTTGCGACTGACCAAAACTTCTCGCAGGCGAGCGACAATACTTGCAACATATTTATCTGAGACTGCGCCATCTGTGCGCACCGGTTCAACAGAGAGCTCTGTGAAGAGCTGGCGCATTCTTTCATCACTGACATTTTCAAGCAGCACGGCTTCAGTCCCGAATGAATCAATGATGCGACGAAGTTCGCGATAGGCAGGATGAGTAAATGCATCCTCCTCAATAGTCTTCCAATCAAGGACAAGTCCTGGCATTTGTAGCTTTGCTTTGAGAACTTCACGCTCGAGCATCAACGTTGGCTCATTGGGATTTGGTCGCCATGCAGTATCTGATGTGGGGGCCTCAACAGGTGCAGCACTTGTTGTGACCTTTTTCAGCGCACTATTGACTGCCGCTGTCACAACTTCAGTCTCTGTGCCAAGCCAACCAGATAAAGATTTAATGTATTCAGGACGAAGTGATTTATCGCGAATGGCGGCAACTAATGGAGCTGCAGTATTGAGAGCATTCACGCGACCTTCAGCTGTTGTCAGGTCATGTTTTTTCAGCTCTGTGCGAATAGCAAACTCAAAGAGTGGAACTCTCTTTGCAATCAAATCGCGAAGTGCAAGATCACCCTTATGTTGGCGAAGATCGCACGGATCAAGGCCATCAGGTTCAACTGCTACAAATGTTTGTGTCACAAACTTCTGATCATCGCCAAATGCTTTCATGGCAGCTTTCTGTCCCGCTGCATCACCATCGAATGTGAAGATCACTTCACCACGGAATGTGTCGGCATCCATGAGCAGGCGACGAATAATGCGGATGTGATCATCGCCAAATGCCGTGCCACATGTGGCAACTGCTGTTGTAATTCCAGCTAAGTGACAAGCCATCACATCGGTATAACCTTCAACGACAACGACCTGACGATTCTTTGCAATATCTTTCTTTGCCATATCAAGGCCATAGAGCACCTGAGACTTCTTATAGATGGGTGTCTCAGAGGTGTTGAGATACTTAGGACCTTGATCTTCTTCATCGCTAGCTAACTTGCGAGCACCAAATCCAACGATGTCTCCTGAAATATCTTTAATCGGCCACATGATGCGATTGCGGAATTTATCAATGGGGCCGCGTTCACCCATCTTCGAAATTCCTGCCTCTTCTAACTCTTCAATGGTAAATCCTGCTGCGCGAAGATGTTTGGTAAGTCCATCCCAAGCATTCGGTGCATATCCCACACCAAATGAATCACACGCAGCCTTATCAAATCCGCGTTTGGTCAGAAGATCACGAGCATGGGAAGCATCAGGAGATGAGTTCAATAACTCTTGATAGAACTTTGCGGCTGCAACGTGGGCGGCATAGAGACGTGAGCGCTGTGAAGTTGGTTGAGTAGGCCCACCTTCCTCATAACGCAGTGTGTAACCAATTTGGGAGGCAAGTCGTTCAATAGTTTCGGTAAAACTCAAGTGATCTGTCTTCATCATAAAATCAATGACATCTCCGCCAACGCCACAACCAAAGCAGTGGTAGTAATTCTTTGATGGAGTCACATGAAAAGAAGGTGACTTCTCATCATGGAAAGGACATAAGCCCTTCTTCTGTCCCCCGCCAGCATTTTTAAGAGCAACGCCAGCTGCAGTGACTACTTCATCGATATGTGCATGTTCGCGCACATAAACAATGTCATCTGCCTTGATACGACCGCTCATGTTCCTACCTTACCTACGCGCCGAAAGGTGTGCATGGAGTGCATATGCACCTGGGTCAGTCAGGCTGGCAATCTGGTCCACCACCACGCGAAGGCGCTCTGAATCTGTGCTCGCCACTTTCCAATCATCTTCAAAGATGGGATCGAGTTCCTTGGGAGCAGCCTCAAAGAGCATATCCACAAGTTCATGAATAACTATCTGTTGCTTCGCATAACGCTCCTGTGACGCAGCTGCATTAATCAGGTAGTGGCCAGCAATCGCTTTGAGGAAATCCACTTCAATCTTCTGCTCGCGTGGAATCTCAAGGTTTGCGCTATAGCGCGTAAGAGGTCCATCGCCATGGACCTTTCGTGTTTCAAGCTCTGCAGCTAAGACGAAGCGGCCAATCAATTGTGAAGTTGTATCTTTCAAACGAGCAAGGGCTTGGTGTGTGCGATCAAAGCTTGTCGGCCAGCAGGTGAGGTTCTGTAAGCGAGTCAGCGCAGCTTCTACTTCTTCCTTGCTTGCATCACTTCCATAGCCACTGACCATCTCTGAGTAGAGAATGTCGAAATCTCTATCAAAGTTCTTCACAGTGACTTGTCCTGCAAATATCGCATCCTCTAAATCGTGGACTGAGTATGCGCAATCATCAGACCAATCCATGATCTGGGCTTCAATACATTTACG
>JBDLSZ010000045.1:0-4913 GCA_039799305.1 Actinomycetota bacterium | reverse complement strand
TCAGCAACAATGAGGAGGATTACTCCCAGTCGATTGCGACTTCCCACGACATCAGGATGTTCGTGATGTGGATTGGAATGTGCGTGTGTATCGAGGCTCATTAGTTCTTCCTTCCATATCCATAAACATCTTCTGTGACGACAGGTAGCGTTGCAAAGTTCTCAAGTGGAACAGGGTTTGGAACTGTCCATTCAAGTGACTTGGCTTGCCATGGATTCATTGGGGCTTTCACACCACCGCGCCATGAACCAATGACTGCTGCAAGAAGCACAAGCATTCCGGTCATGATTGCTGCTGCACCAATTGATGTAATGAGGTTGCCCTTATTAAAGATTGCAGCGTATGCCTCAACACGTCGTGGTTGACCTTGAAGGCCAACGAAGAACATGCCCATAAAGGCGACGTTAAATCCAATCTGGACAAACCAGAATGAGATCCATGAAAGCTTTGTATCAAGCATTCTTCCGGTCATCTTAGGGAACCAGTAGACAAGAGATGCCAGGGCACCAGTGAGTCCTGCACCCATCAAGGTGTAGTGGAAGTGCGCTGTTACATACATAGATCCGTGAAGGAAGGCATCTGCAGGAACATCAGAGAGATAAATTCCTGTGACTCCACCAATCATAAAGTTCCAGAGAAGTGCGAAGATTGACATCGTAGGAACTGTGATCCAGAGCCTGCCTCGCCACAACGTTCCAATCAGAACAAGGAAGAGCATTCCCGTTGGAATGGAAATTAACTCAGTTGTTAACATAAATGGAGCATTGAGTAGTGGTGCCCAACCTGACATATACATGTGGTGAGCCCATACGAGAACAGAAAGTCCAGAGATTCCAGCTATTCCCATCACTGCAACGTTGAAGCTAAAGAGTGGACGACGTGTAAATACTGGCGCCATCTCCATCAGTGCTGCAACTGCAGGAATCAGAATGACATAGACCTCAGGGTGTCCCATGATCCAGAAGAGGTTTTCATATAACCAACCGCTACCACCGCGAGCTGTGTCATAGAAAGAAGTACCGAGTGCTCTATCCATTCCTGAAAGAACTTGAGAGAGGAAGAAGACTGGGAATGCAGGAAGTGCAAGGGCTACAGATGCAACAACACCATAGATAAAGATTGGTGTGCGATTCCATGTCATTCCCTTTGCGCGCATACGAACAACAGTTGTGGTGATATTTGCACCTGCAACCATTGTTGAGATTGCAAAGATGCAGATAAACATGATGTAACCATCCATACCAAGCGGTGCTTGTCCTGCAAGAGGGTTATATGCAGACCATCCTGTTGAAATTCCACCGAGGAATTGACCCCAGATAAGTGGAACTGCAGCTGCAACGATGAGCCAGAAGCTCAGCGCATTAAGCCGTGGGAATGCCATATCTCGTGCACCGATCATGATCGGCATTATGTAGTTACCAAAAGGTCCTGTCACCATAATGATCGTTCCAACAATCATGATGATTCCATGAGTACCAACAATGGAGTTGTAGGCCTGTGGGTGGATCCATCCACCTTCAGGAGAACCGAGGTTTGCTCGGATGAGCATCGCGAGAATTCCACCAATACCGAAAATCACCATAGTGATAACCAGGTATTGAATACCAACAACTTTGTGATCTGTTGTGTAACGGAAGTAGCGCTTTACGCCCATATCTTTTCCGGCAAGGAACATGTTCTCATCGTGAGAAAGATCCTTACCCATGACCCAACGAAATGGTGCAACGAGTGCGCCAATGCCGGTCATAAATCCAACGAACCAACCAATCATCGAAAGAAGTGTGATCTTGTCTTCTCTTGTGAAGAGTGGAGCTGCTTCTGAATCTGCTGGAAGGAAAGAGAGCCCTAGTCGCCACACGACGATTGCGCTGAGAGCACCGAGAGCAAGTGCGGTAAAGAAATTGAGATGGCGAATTATTCCGACTTTAGGTGCGGTCATTGTTGTAGTCGACATTATGCAGCCGCCTTTTCTTCAGTCCAGGTCGTCTTGCCAGTATCAGGTTGACTTGCAAGCCATGCTTCATAATCTGCTTTGCTTTCAACGATGACTTTATTTTGCATATATGCATGCAGTAATCCGCAGAGTTCGGCGCATCGAATATCGAATGTGCCAATCTTGTTGGGAGTTACGGCAGTCTCCGTAAATTCACCAGGATTTGCATCAATCTTCATGCCCATTTGAACAATCCAGAATGAGTGCTTCACATCTTTACTAGTCACATGGAAAACAACAGGTTGATCCACTGGCAAGTGAAGTACGTTGCTTCGAACTCCAGCAGATCCTGGATAGTCGTAGTTCCACGCCCATTGCTGGCCAACCACATTGACATGGATTGCCTTTGCATCAAGAAGTGTTGCATCGTCTTTCTGTAGAGCAATCAGACCGACAACAAGTGCGAAGAGACACATGAGAGCTGAAACCACGATCCATAGCGCAATTGCTCGAGGAGAGTTCCTGATTGCATGTTCTGCCTCTGGAGGTGGGTTATCACCATAGTGACGCTTGCCCATCAAAGCTCCTATTGAAATTGCAGCAGCAAATCCTGCAACTGGCGATGCCGCCCATGTAAAGATGCGCATCAAGTGGATGACGTTCTCCATCACCTCTGAAGCTGGTGCGCCCATTGCGCGTACTTGGACTTCAGTTCCGACATAGCCAATAAACGCTGTGAGGATCACCCACAGAACAGCATGGCGCTTTACATCAGTGCGCTTCCACCACTGTCCCTTGAAATAGGGAGTATCTGTATCTGGCATTTCTTTATCCCTTCACAATCAAGTGGCCGGACATATAACCCATAGTTGACATTGCTGCTCCAAATCGAGCAATCGTTCCGTCACCGCAAGGGAATTCGCAGTTCCAGATGTATTCGCCTTCATCGCCTGTGATGAATGTAAATGTTGTCTTGGATGGGAATTGTGTGTAGCCGCCTTCTTCTTCAGCAGCGCCAACTTCATCATCGTTAGACATCATCAAAGGAACGCTCACGAAGAGTTGAGATTTCTTATCTGAGATGCCGTGGATGGTAAATGTATGACCGACCATATCTGCCGGAATATTTGTGATCTGTTGTTCTGTCGATGCATTCGACTTAGCTTTGGTATCCCAACGCTGAACGAATGTGGCCTTTCCATCAACGGTTCCGCGAACATGTGCAAAGTAATCGTTATTCAGTGTTTCACCTGAGTCATATTGATAGACAGTGATTGTTACTGCAGTGTGAGCAGGGACCTGGAAATTAGTACCAGTCTGCGCATCAGAGAGAACTTCACCGTTAGGCCCACCTAAGCCATAACTGACATAGTCAGGGTGTGCTCCACCGCCTGCGCCATGGTGGCCACCGAAGAGACTGTTGGGATAAACATTGAGGGAGAGTTTTACCTGCGGATATTCGGTTCCATCGGGAGCAATGTACTTATCTGCACTTTCTGCAACCGTCACTCCAGGATCATTCTTAGCAGCTGCCACATATGTACCGATTCCAGCGATAACGCCGAAGCCCAATACAACTGTTGCAAGCGCAGCGAAAATTCGCTTATTCATGCACACCCTCACTCTTCGTTGAGACTTCACTCTGCTAACCCTTATTGGGCTATGAGTTGCTTCACAGCAGGGTACGCCTGTGTTGCGGGAATCGGCAGGAATATCAAAGGCAATCTTCTTATCTTTATGAGCCTGCACTTCTCAGTAAATCCTCAGGTTGAGGCTAAAAAGCCATATCACCGCTAACCTGCTGACTCATGGAGATGCATCACCACGAAGTAAGCGTTCTGGGCTCGTGGCAGCTTGCTCCAGAAATCCTGTTACCAGTCATTGTCCTCGCATACCTCTATTTGAAATACACCACGTCAACAACACGACAGACAATCTTTTTCTTCTCAGGGTTGATCTCAATCATTGCTGTGGTTAACACACCCATCGGTGCACGAGCCATGGATTACTTCTCACTCCATATGGTTCAACACATCACGATGATGATGGTGACAGGGCCGTTACTTGTTCTTGGTACTCCTTCTTCTTTCAACCCTTCGGGCACAGTGTTTAGAGCACTTACACATCCACTCTTTAGCTGGTTTAGCTATGCAGCTCTCATGATTGGTGTTCATCTACCAGGACCTCATAACTTCATCATGGAGCATCCGTGGGCGCATACCTTTATTGAAGTACCTCTCTATATAGCGCTTCCATACTTCTTCTACTTCAATCTTCTTGACCGCAAACTCATCAATCGCAGGATCTCCCCTGCACTCGCAGTCATCTCACTCTTTCTCATGATGGTTCCTGAAACTCTCACCGGATTTTTTATCTATGTAAGTCGAGGCTCTCTTTATAATGAGATGTATACACTCGATGATCAGCGCAGAGGTGGATCACTGATGTGGTCAGGTGCGATGATCATTGACACCATCTGGATGTCATTTGCTGTTTATCACTGGATTAAATCTGAAGAGAGAAAGTCTGTAGAAATTGATGCAGAAATTGCCGCAGAGCGAGCCGCCAATGGTGGATAAAGAATTTGAAGCACCTGATTGGGTGCAAAACAATGAGGAGTTAAAACCCCTCACACCAAAGCAGAAGCGATATTTTCTTGCTGTTCTTGCAGTCGTAATTCCATTTTGTATGTGGGCTGGCTGGTTTGAGTGGCACCGTGCTCATGAAGGACATTGGCGTGCTTGGGTCTACACCTTTGAGTGGCCATTCTTTGCTGGCGTATCTCTCTATATGTATCGCCGCTTCTTAATTGGTGATCGACCAAAGATTCCACGCCCGAATTTGGATCAACTTGAAAGCGGTGAAGATAGGTAAGTGGGCCCAGACAGGCTCGAACTGTCGACCCACGGATTAAAAGTCCGTTGCTCTACCGACTGAGCTATAGGCCCCAACTAATGAACTGGCGCAGTCTACTACCTCA
>JBDLSZ010000044.1:0-5644 GCA_039799305.1 Actinomycetota bacterium | reverse complement strand
GCATCAAAGACATAGAACTCAGCCTCAGGTGCAAAGAATGCCTGATCTGCGATACCGGTTGACTTCAAGTAATCAACAGCCTTCTTCACAACGCCACGTGGGTCGCGTGAGTAAGGAGTGTCATCAGTTGGGTTGTGAACAGAGAAGATAATGACCAAAGTCTTTTCTAGACGGAATGGATCGATGAATGCTGAACTTGGAACTGGAAGCAACTTCATATCTGACTCATGGATTGACTGGAACCCGCGAATTGATGAACCATCGAACATAAGGCCATCTGTAAAGACTGCTTCGTCGAATGACTCAACAGGTACGTTGAAGTGGTGCTGAATTCCTGGAAGATCTGTAAAGCGTACGTCGACGAGCTTTACATCTTCCTTCTTAATATATGCAAAAATCTCTGAAGAATTCTTAAACATAGTAATACTCCTATTGAGGCTGTTTATCGCCCAGCCGACTCAACATTGAGCACCGCTGATGGAGTGAAGGCTAGTTCTCCTAAGTAAAAAAGTCATAATTTTGGTGTTACATCCGTGTTACATCGCCATCGGATGGCTCACATCGCAGGCTCGGACTCGAGAGGCTAGGCTCACTTCCATGTATCCACGCGTAAGCCAAGGCCGGCGCCTCTTGGGCATCACTATCGACTGGCTGGCTTGTTATGCGATTTCGCTGGGCTTCTTTGCGGGAGGTGGCTCCTTCACCGATCGTGTTCCGGGAGCTCGAATTCCCACCTTGCTCCTTCTCTTTCTCGAATACAGCCTTCTCATCGCATTTGGTGGAGCCTCATTTGGCCATCGACTCGTTGGTCTTAAAGTAATTCGATTTTCAGATGGGGGAGCAGTAACACCGATTCAAGCACTGATCCGCTGTTCACTCTTGATGCCACTGATTACTGCAATTACCTTCGACGAGAACGGGCGCGGGATTAACGAGCGCTTTTCAAATACCGTCCTTGTGAAGACAAGAGTGTAAAACTCTTCACAAATTCCTAGCAATCTGATTATCTTGCCCTCCATCTAGTTAAGGAGAGAAGACATGGCACAAGTTGTTGAACGCACAGTCTGGCGTATTCATTACGGCAAAGATGCTGTAGTACGAGAGATGATGAATGAGTTCAAAGGTTTAGTTCTAAAATTAGGCGTAAGTAAGGTAGAAATTCTCTCTGGCTTGGCCGGCAAGGATGTCGGGTGCATCATTATGGATCAATACTTCAAGAACGCTGAAGACAATGGCCGCCTCAACGATGCATTTGGTAAAGATGAAGCTATACAGGAGTTCATGAAGAAGCGAGCAAAGATGCCACAGGATGCTGATTTCATTTCACACGATCTCTATGTAGTGGAAGATTAATAACCTATGACAAAGAGAGTATTTGTAAATTACTACTTCCGCCCAAAGTTTGGCCAAGGAGCCAAAGTTGACGCCTACATTGAAGAGATTAAGGCTGAAGCACTCAAATTAGGAATTGCCGAAATTCGTGTTGGTTCAGTCGAAATCGGCGCTTACTCCCCATCAATCTACTTCTCCCTCACCTTTGAAAGCGGAGATGCTTTCGGAAGACAATGGGGCAACGGATCTGAGTACGAAGCAAAGGGCGGGGACTGGGGAGCTCTCTGGAAGAGAATCTCATCAGAGCCAAGTCAAATCTTTGAGCGGATTGGTTCCGATCTCATCTACGAAGAGTAGATTGAGAAGAAACTTTTCTTAGCGAATCTTTATTCCTTTTGGCATGGGTCCCTTAGGAATTGGCAAGGACATTCCGCCCACAGCCTTCAGACGCGCACGCACTTCACGCATCTGATGAGCTGACAATTTCTTAGGGAGCTTTGCTACATGCTTCTGCAATTTGCGAATAGGAACTTGTCCATCGCCATCGCCAACAAAGACTTCGATGATGGGAACTCCTGGAGCAAAACGCTCTGACTTCTTCTTCTCATCGGCAATCATCTGGCGAACAGCAAAGCCACCTTCACCTGTGAGAACAATTCCTGCGCGACCAACGCTGCGGTGGACCATATCTTGCTGCTTGTTGACGGCAACAGCAGGAGTTGTAGTCCATCCTTTGCGGATAGCCATTAACACACTTGCTCCTGCGCCAATCTGTCCTTCAATAGATGAGTACGCAGCAGAGCCTGCAACGCGGGTAAAGAAGAACATTGCAGCAAGGGCCGCCAAAGGAATAGTGACAAAGCCGCCATAAACAGGATGTCCGAAGATGATTCCGAGAGAGATACCAACTACGAGCACAACCACGAAGATGGCTATGAGGGCGATTCCGATCCAAGGCTTTACAGAACTGGTGACCTTGTATGCATCACGGAATGTCTGAAAACGAGGAGTCTTGATCTTTGCTTCTTTATTCTTCTTCTTAAACATGCGCGTTAGTTTAGGGGAGCAGGGGCCGTACCACCAAGGCGCACAGGTGCCCAACGCTGGCCTTCATGTGAATCTGGATACTTTTCCTGGACTTCATGGAGCATTTTCAGCATTGTCTCTCGCAGTAACTTCTCACCTGTCTCAACATCTGATTTCTTATCGAAGTACAAAGGCTCACCAAATGCCACAGTAACCGGCACCCCTTGTCGTCGCAGATTGCGCTTTACCTTCTTGGTCCAGATGCGCTGAGAACCCCACACAATGGTGGGAACAATTGGAACGCCTGCTCCCATAGCTAGACGAACAGCGCCGGATTTCAATTCCTTTATTTCAAAGCTGACAGAGATAGTCCCTTCAGGAAAAATCCCAATAATTTCACCTGCGCGCAGTGCACGAAGTGCTGTGACAAAAGATGCTGAGCCACTGGCGCGATCAACAGAGATGTGGTGCATGCCGCGCATCAAAGGCCCTGCGAGCTTATTATTAAATATCTCTTTCTTTGCCATAAATCTCACATAGCGCCCGGCAGGAAGGGCTGCAGTTCCAGTCAGTGCAAAATCTAAATATCCAATGTGGTTAATTGCCAAGATGGAGCCACCATCACGAGGGATATTTTCTTCACCGTGAAAGTCAAACTTTAATCCCAGGTATCTCCAGAAAGCTTTGATTGCAACGATGACTGGGGGATAGACGAGATCAGCCACGCGCGCTTCGCTTTTCAACTGCTTGCTTATAAAGGCGACCTGCGCGATAAGAACTACGAACAAGTGGACCGCTCATGACACCGCTAAAGCCAATATCTTCTGCTTCCTTTGCTAGTTCAACAAATTCATCAGGCTTAACCCAGCGCTCAACGGGATGATGCTTATTCGTTGGACGTAGGTATTGGGTAATTGTGATGAGGTCACAGCCAGCTGCATGAAGATCCACAAGAGCTTGTGTTATCTCCTCGCGAGTTTCACCGAGACCGAGAATGAGGTTGGACTTGGTAATCAGGCCATATTCGCGAGCTTGGGTAATGACATTCAGTGATCGCTCATAGGTGAAGGCAGGGCGAATACGTTTGAAGATACGTGGAACTGTCTCCAAGTTATGTGCAAATACCTCAGGGCGAGTTTCAAATACTTCATTGAGATAAACCGGATTGCCGCTGAAATCTGGAGCGAGCATCTCAACTCCTGTACCAGGGTTGAGTTCGTGCACCATGCGGATCGTCTCGGCATAGAGCCAAGCTCCTTCATCATCGAGATCATCGCGTGTGACGCCAGTAATCGTTGCGTATTTCAAACCCATTGATTGCACTGATTCGGCAACGCGGCGTGGTTCATCACGATCGAGCTCTTCAGGCTTGCCGGTATCAATATTGCAAAAGTCGCAGCGACGGGTGCAACGATCGCCACCGATAAGAAATGTTGCCTCTTTATCTTCCCAACATTCAAAGATATTAGGACATGCTGCTTCTTGGCAGACTGTGTGAAGACCTTCACTTTTAACTAGTGATCGAAGTCGTGTGTATTCAGGGCCCATATTGGCGCGCGTCTTAATCCACTCTGGTTTGCGCTCAATCGGAGTCTCGGTATTGCGCGCTTCGATGCGAAGTAACTTGCGACCTTCGGGTGCGATAGTCATGCGCTCACCTTCATCAGAGATTCCAATAAATACTTTTCAACTACAGGTATTACTTCATCAACCGAAATATCTCGTGAGAGTTCAACGGCCATTGAGGTTACTGCTGCATCAGAGATACCGCAGGGGATGATTCTATTGAATGCTTCCAGCTCTGGATTCACATTGAGAGCGAAGCCATGCATGCTCACCCCTTGGGCCACGCGGATCCCGATGGCTGCAATCTTGCGATCTCCGCGCTCATCACATACCCAGACTCCCGAACGCCCATCAACTCTCTGGGTATTTATTCCAAATTCAGTGCAGACCTTGATAATCCCAGCTTCAATCTCGCGGACAAAGCCCACTAGCTCTGTCGGTTTAGCTAACTTCACAATCGGATAACCAATGAGTTGTCCTGGGCCGTGCCATGTGATTTTGCCACCACGATCGACATCAATGACAGGTGTGCCATCGGTAGGTTTTTCCAGATCAGTAGTTCTCTTTCCTGCTGTGTATACCGATGGATGTTGAAGAAGAAGCAATGAGTTAGGACGAACTCCTTGAGCAACTTCTAAATGAATTCTTCGCTGATCAGAGAGCGCCTCGGAGTACTCAACAAGCCCTGCGCGGGTGAGCTCCAGAGGTGTCATCATTAATTCTTCCTGTGAACCTGCGCTGAATGGGGGCACGAGTACAGCCTAAAGGTAGGCTAGCGCTCTCGCGAATTGCGTATTCATCACAGCCCGAAAGGCCTCTTCTATCGTGTCGACAACTACCGTTCAAAAATCCCGTAAGCCATTTGCCATCGCCATGCTGGTGGTCATTATCTGGTTCCTTATCGTAGGCATCTTCGGACCCCTCTTTGGAAAGCTGACTTCAGTTCAGGAGAATAACAACTCTTCATTTTTGCCTAAAGGTGCTGAAGCAACACTTGCAGCAGATGAGATAGCGAAGTTTTCCAGCAAGGATTCATTTAACTTTCCAGCTCTTATTCTCTTTGAAGGCAAGGTAAGTCCTGCAACTCTTGGAGCAATCAGTGAGCATATGGCTGGCGTTGGAGCTCTCACGCTAGAAGGCACTGATGCGAAAATCTCTGACTACTTAGCTCCTGGTCAGATAATTTCAGTCTTTCCATCAGAAGATGGTGAGGCAATCCTTGCCAATGTTCCACTTGATGGCAATGCAATTTCAAAGCTACTACCCAATGACAAGCCAGTTCTTCCTGCAGTTATCGAAGCGCTGCGCGAAGATATCAAGCCTATTGCTGAGGCAAATGGCGTATCACATTATGTAACTGGCCCTGGGGGACTCTTAGGGGATCTCTTTGCTGCTTTTGGAACTCTAGATTCAACACTTCTTCTGACAACGTTGGCTGTGGTCGCAATCATTCTGATTGTTGTTTACCGTTCGCCAGTTCTTTGGATTATTCCTTTGCTCTCTTCTCTATTTGCACTCTCGACCGCTGGCGGAATTGTTTATCTTCTTGCAAAGAACGATGTCATTGATGTTGATGGTCAATCGCAGGGAATTCTCTCGGTTTTAGTTATTGGTGCGGCTACCGACTATGCACTTCTGCTCATCGCTCGTTATCGCGAAGAACTGCATCATCACGAGAATCGTTTCGATGCTATGCGCGCTGCCTATAAAGGCGTGTGGG
>JBDLSZ010000043.1:0-4112 GCA_039799305.1 Actinomycetota bacterium | reverse complement strand
TCGCAGCTGCACCAATTGCGCGGTCGTGTGGGACGTGGTCGCGAACGTGCCTATGCCTACTTCCTCTATCCACAAGATCAACCACTGACTGAAATTGCACTGGATCGGTTAAAGACCATTGCAACCAATACTGATTTGGGTTCAGGAATGCGTGTTGCACTCAAAGACCTTGAAATACGTGGAGCCGGTAATTTGCTGGGCGGTGAACAATCAGGTCATATCGCTGATGTGGGATTTGATTTGTATATGCGCATGGTGGGTGAGGCAGTCAATGATTACAAGACTGGGTTTATTGAAACGGAGGAGAAGAACCACGAATGCAAAGTGGAGCTACCTATCAATGCACACCTTGCCGAGGCATATGTTCCGGGTGAGCGCTTGCGTTTAGATTTGTATCGTCGCTTAGCTGATGTTCGAATGAGTGAAGATGTGGAATCTATTCGGGAAGAACTCGTTGATCGATTTGGCGAACTTCCACACGAAGCACAGGCACTGCTGCAAGTGGCGCAGTTACGAGCTTTTGCTAAATCCCTTGGAGTCAGAGAAGTTGTTGCGGCGGGTAAGTTCTTGAGGATTTCACCGCTGGTCTTGCCCGAATCGAAACAGCTTCGCTTGGGCAGACTTTTCCCTGGCTCGCTCTATAAAAGTGCGACAAATACAGTGATGATTGCAATTCCACGTGCGGCAGCGTGGACGCCGACTGCACAAGGCTCTCAACTTTTAGGGGATACTTCTCTTCTGGAGTGGGCGGCTAAGTCCCTCGATGAATTAACGAAAGCGAGCACTACGTGAAGAAGATCCTTGCACTCTTGGGTGTTATCTCAGTCTTAGCACTTTCAGGATGCGGCAAAGTCGATAGCGCAGCAACCGTTGGCGATATCACCATCTCACAGGCTTCAGCTCAATCAATTATTGATGAAGTTCTTGCAGAGCGCACAAAGATTGATGCATCGCAGATGCAGCTTCAGAGCGGTAATGCACTCAACCGTAGCCAGCTTCGCTTCACAATTGTTACAACTCTCTTTGATGAGATTGCAAAGGAACTCAAGCTCGAAATCTCATCGACTGAAATCGAGAAGGCAAAGGCAGATCTGGTTGCTCAAAGCGGTGGGCAAGAGGCACTTGCCAAGAACCTGGTTGCAGCAGAGATTGCTCCTTCAAACTTTGATAACTATGTCCGCGCAATCATCACCTCAAATAAACTTCAGGAAGCGCTCAAGGCATCAGGAGTCTCAGATGCTGATGTGTCAGCACGCATCACACAGTTAATTAATGCCAAAGCTGCCGAACTCAAAGTTGAGGTCAACCCACGTTATGGAACATGGGACCAAGACACTGGCGACATCGTTGCGACAGATGCAGCTGGATCTGCAGTCGTTCCTTCAGGCAAGTAACTCTTATGGCAGATTCAGAGCTTCAGCGTCTTGTTGAAGTCATGGATCGCCTCCGTTCACCCGGAGGCTGTGCGTGGGATGCCGAGCAAACTCACGAATCACTGATCAAGTATTTGCTGGAAGAGTCCTACGAATTTATCGATGCTATCGAAACCGATGACCGCGCAGGAATGCGTGAAGAACTCGGTGATGTCCTTCTGCAGGTCTACTTCCATTCACGTATTGCTCAAGATCACCCAACAGATCCCTTCTCTATTGAAGATGTCGCACGGGCCATTGCAGATAAGTTAATTAGCCGCCACCCACATGTCTTTGAAAACCTTGCAGTAAGTGGGACGGAAGAAATCATTGAAAATTGGGAAGCGATTAAGGCTCGTGAAAAGGGGCGCACATCTGCAATCGATGGCATTGCTATGGCGCAACCTGCACTGCCTCTTGTTGCAAAGATTTTCTATCGCGCAGAGAAATACAAGGTGGATCTTCACGTTGATGAATACTCTTCAGAGAAAGCAACTGAGAAGTCAGTTGGTGAGGCGCTAGCGTCAGTCATTGGCTGGGCTCATGAAAACGGTATTGACCCTGAAAATGCCTTACGTGCGCAGGCTCGCGAGATGATCCGTCAGATTCAGGCAGCAGAACAGCAAGGTAAGTAGTCGCGGTAGACTAGCCACCTGCCGTTCAGAGTTGAGCGCTGACGTTCATAATCTCAAGTTTTTAGGAGACATCTCATGGCAATTATCGATGCAATCTACGCTCGTGAAATATTAGATTCGCGCGGAAACCCAACTGTTGAAGTTGAAGTTACTCTCGAAGATGGAACACAAGCACGCGCTGCAGTTCCAAGCGGTGCATCTACTGGAGCATTTGAAGCATCAGAGCTCCGCGATGGCGATAAGGCCCGTTACCTCGGTAAGGGTGTTCAGAAGGCAGTTGCATTCGTTAACGATGAGATTGCACCAGCAATCGAAGGTTATGACTCACAAGATCAGCGCTTGATTGACTCAGAGATGATCGCACTCGATGGCACACCTAATAAGTCACGCCTTGGTGCAAACTCAATCCTTGGTGTCTCACTTGCAGTTGCTAAGGCATCAGCAGATTCATCAGATCTCTCATTGTTCCGTTACCTCGGTGGCCCAAATGCTCACCTGCTTCCAGTTCCAATGATGAATATTCTCAACGGTGGAGCACATGCTGATACCAATGTTGATATTCAAGAATTTATGATTGCGCCAATCGGTGCAGAAACATTCCGCGAATCACTTCGTTGGGGCGCTGAGATCTATCACGCACTCAAGGCTGTTCTTAAGAAGCGCGGGCTTGCAACATCTGTGGGCGATGAAGGTGGATTTGCACCTAACCTAGATAGCAACCGTGCAGCACTTGATTTGATTATCGAAGCGATTCAAGCTGCAGGCTTTAAGCCAGGAACAGATATCGCACTTGCGATGGATGTTGCTGCAACAGAATTTCACGATAACGGTAAGTACAAGTTCGAAGGTTCCATGCGCACATCAGATGAAATGATTGCCTACTACGCAGAGCTTGTCAGCGCTTATCCAATCGTCTCTATCGAAGATCCACTCAATGAAGAAGATTGGGCTGGCTGGAAGTCGATGACAGCATCTCTTGGCTCAAAGATTCAGATTGTGGGAGATGACCTCTTCGTAACAAACCCTGTGCGCCTTGCAAAGGGAATTGATACAGATACAGCTAACGCTCTTCTTGTGAAGGTAAACCAGATTGGCACGCTGACTGAGACTCTTGATGCTGTAGATCTTGCACACCGTGCCAACTACCGCAGCATGATGTCTCATCGCTCCGGTGAAACAGAAGACACCACAATCGCTGATTTAGCTGTTGCAACTAACTGTGGCCAGATTAAGACTGGTGCACCATCTCGCACAGAGCGCGTTGCTAAATACAACCAGCTTCTTCGTATCGAAGAAGAGCTTGCTGATGGCGCCATCTATGCAGGTCGCCAGGCATTCCCACGCTTTAACGGGTAATTTCTCATATGGCGCGCAGATCAACTGGTAGCAAGAGAGGCAAGAGTTACCGTTCACGTAACTTGAACTTCAATCGCAATACAGGATCTGGGCGCACATTTGCCGTTGCTGCAATTCTCTTTATGTTGGCTCTCTTTCTTGCACCTCCTATTAAGAGCTACTTCGTTCAACGAGCACAGATCAGTGCGCTGCAATCACAGTTAAAGAGTGATAACACAGCGCTGGATGAAGCACGGAAAGAGCTCATGCTTTGGCAAGACCCTGACTACATTAAATCTCAAGCACGCGAACGACTTCACTTTGTCATGCCAGGTGAGCGTCAATATATTGTTACAGGAACAGATGGAACTAATACAGATGAAGCAGCGCAGACAGATGTTGTGACAAATCTTCCTGAAGGACAGCCTTGGTATACACGCATGATCGCATCCATTACAGAGGCAGGTAAGGCGTGAGTATCGAAAGCCGCAAGGCAACCGAGGATGATCTGAAGACAATTGAAAACCAATTGGGTCGCACGCCACGCGATGTCCATGCGATTTCATACCGCTGTCCATGCGGGAAAGCAGCCGTTGTTGAGACCCCACCGCGCCTATCTAACGGTGAACCTTTCCCAACTTTCTATTACGCAACATGTCCGCGTCTCACTGCTGCGATCTCAACTCTTGAAACAACAGGGATGATGGAGGAGATGACCAATCGCCTTGAA
>JBDLSZ010000042.1:0-6330 GCA_039799305.1 Actinomycetota bacterium | reverse complement strand
AAAGTTTGAAAGTTATGGCGGTCAACGACTGTGACATCGGCCTTTGATGCAAGAGCCTTCGCAGCTCCGAGCCCGCCAAAGCCAGCTCCGAGAATGACGACGCGAGGTCGAGTAGAAGAAGGCATGAGGTAAGTCTAGGCTCAGATACATGAATACGCAGAATCACGACCGTCTCTACCTCGTCACAGGTGCATCTGGATATGTGGGTGGTCGCTTAGTGCGTGACCTATTGAGCGATAAAAAGCGTGTGCGTGTATTTGTGCGTGATGCGAAGAAGATTCAGGGTCAGAGTTGGGCTTCTAGCGTTGAAATTATTGAAGGTAACGCAAGTAATGCGCAAGACCTTGATCGCGCACTCGTGGGCGTGAACACCGCCTATTACTTACTGCACTCAATCAATGTGGCAACAGATTTTGGCGATATTGAATCTGCGATGGCTCGCAGCTTCGCACTGGCCTCAGAGAAGGCTCATGTGGCACAGATTATTTACTTAGGTGGAATTGCCAATGATGAAAATCGAAGCCGCCACCTGACTTCACGAATGAATACTGGCTCTCAATTGGCATCGACATCTGTGCCAGTCCTAGAGCTGCGTGCGGGAATCATTATTGGATCTGGGTCAGCCTCCTTTGAGATGTTGCGCCACTTAACTCACCGTCTGCCCATCATGACCACACCTAAGTGGGTCTCTAATCGCACGCAGCCGATTGCTATCCGCGATGTGCTCTATTACCTGCGCAGCGCTGCAAATTTAACTCAGCCAGAAAATCGCATCTGCGATATTGGTGGGCCTGAAGTTGTTACCTATGCCGCGATGATGCAGAACTTCTCCAAGCTATCTGGCTTGCGTAAGCGCATCATTATTCAAGTGCCTGTTCTCACACCGAAACTTTCAAGCTTATGGATTGGCTTTGTGACACCCGTGCCCACATCTCTTGCGCGCCCGCTCGTTGAATCACTGATTAGTGAAGTTGTTGTTGATTCTCGTAAGAGCGTTACTGATTTGATTCCTCTTCCACCGGAAGGGCTACTTACTGTCTCGCAGGCGATTGAGTTAGCGCTGACCCGTGTTGCAGAAAATCACGTTGACACGCGATGGTCTGATGCATCTTTTCCCATGGCACCGTGGCAGAAGGCGCAGAGCGATCCTGATTGGGCAGGAGAGCTAATGCTCAAGGATCATCGCGAAATTGAATCCGATGTTTCACTGGAAAAGATTTGGGAACAGATCGAAGGCATTGGCGGAGAACGCGGATGGTTTGGCTCTGGCTGGCTCTGGTATTTGCGTGGCCTGATCGATCGCATGGTGGGTGGGGTTGGACTGCGTCGCGGTCGTCGTGATCCTCTGCATTTGCGCGTTGGCGATACCGTTGATTTCTGGCGGGTGGAGTCGATGGAGCATGGAAAGAGTCTGCGTCTCTATGCCGAAATGATTCTTCCCGGCAAGGCATGGCTTGAATTCACATTGAGTGAGAGAGATGGCAAGAGCTTTGTGATGCAAGATGCACTCTTTGAACCACGTGGATTAGGTGGCCAGATTTATTGGTATCTAGTCTCACCATTTCACTTCTTTATCTTTCCTACGATGCTGCGCAATATCGTTAAAGCCGCTCGTAAATCCCACACTTCATAGCCACTCCAATCTAAGATTGGCTCTATGTCTGCGCTAGAAAATAACGAGACGGCTGGTTCAAAATTGACCGACCTCGAAACGCGCATCCTGGACTTCGAACGCAATTGGTGGCGCTTTGCAGGAGCTAAAGAGACTGCAATTAAAGAGCTCTTTGACCTCACCGCCCCTCGCTACTACCAACTCCTGAATGACCTGATCGATCGCGATGACGCCCTTGCCGCCTCTCCGATGCTGGTCAAGCGCCTTCGCCGCCTGCGTGAGGCCCGTATGCAAGCCCGCACAGCCCGCTAAAGCACCTTAAATCCACCCCTCGTTTTGCCCCGTGGAATAAACCCGTCTAGATTTGGCGTTAGCACTCGAGGGTCGAGAGTGATAATTCGGCCCAGTTTCAACAGATACATAGGAGCTAACAACTATGGCAAAGATGATTGCCTTTAATGAAGAAGCCCGCCGCGGATTAGAGCGCGGAATGAACGTACTCGCAGATGCAGTCAAGGTAACCCTTGGGCCCCGCGGACGTAACGTCGTACTTGAGAAGAAGTGGGGCGCACCAACTATTACTAATGATGGCGTCTCCATCGCTAAGGAAATTGAATTAGATGATCCTTGGGAGAAGATCGGTGCAGAGCTCGTTAAGGAAGTTGCTAAGAAGACAGATGATGTCGCAGGCGATGGAACAACGACAGCAACCGTTCTAGCTCAAGCTCTCGTTCGCGAAGGTCTTCGCAACGTTGCAGCAGGATCAAACCCAATGGCGCTTAAGCGCGGAATTGAAAAGGCAGTAACAGCGATTGTGGCCGAGCTCGGTGCAATGGCTAAGAGCGTTGACTCTAAAGAGCAGATTGCAGCAACTGCATCTATCTCTGCAGCAGATGCCACTATCGGTGAAATGATCGCTGAAGCGATGGATAAGGTCGGTAAAGAAGGCGTTATTACTGTTGAGGAATCAAATACATTCGGTCTTGAGCTCGAGCTCACTGAGGGTATGCGCTTTGATAAGGGTTATGTCTCACCATATTTCGTCACCGATACAGATCGCATGGAAGCAGTTCTTGAAGATGCTTACATCTTGATCACAAGCGGCAAGATTGGCAATATCAAGGAGCTTGTCCCCATCCTTGAAAAGGTCATGCAATCAGGTAAGCCACTTGCAATTTTGGCTGAAGATATTGAAGGCGAAGCACTTGCAACTCTCGTTGTAAATAAGATCAAGGGAACATTTAAATCAGCAGCTGTGAAGGCTCCAGGCTTTGGAGATCGTCGTAAGGCGATGCTTCAAGACATTGCAATCCTTACAGGGGCCACAGTGATCTCTGATGAAGTGGGTCTGAAGCTTGAAACAGCTGGACTTGAACTTCTCGGTCGCGCTCGCAAGGTTGTTGTTTCTAAGGAAGAGACAACGATCATCGAAGGTCTTGGCGATGAAGCACAGCTCAAGGGCCGTGTTACTCAGATCCGCACAGAGATCGAAAATTCAGATTCAGATTATGACAAGGAAAAGCTTCAAGAGCGCCTTGCAAAGCTCGCTGGTGGAGTTGCTGTCATCAAGGCAGGAGCTGCAACAGAGGTTGAACTTAAAGAGCGCAAGCACCGCATCGAAGATGCTGTGCGCAATGCAAAGGCTGCAGTAGAAGAAGGAATCGTCGCCGGTGGTGGCGTTGCTCTCCTTCAGGCAGCGACAGCAGCATTTAAAAAGCTCAAGCTTGAGGGCGATGAAGCAACAGGTGCAAAGATTGTTGAAGTTTCTATCGAAGCTCCACTGAAGCAGATTGCGGTCAACGCAGGTCTTGAAGGCGGAGTTGTAGTTGAGAAGGTTCGCAACTTGGCAGCAGGCTTTGGTCTCAACGCTGCAACAGGTGAATATGTAGACATGATTAAGGCTGGCATCATCGATCCAGCTAAGGTCACACGTTCTGCTCTTCAAAATGCAGCATCAATTGCAGCTCTCTTTATTACTACAGAGGCTGTTATTACAGATAAGCCAGAACCAAAGTCATCTAACCCAATGCCACAAGGCGGCGGGGATATGGACTTCTAAACTACGCGTAATCCGTTACAGAAGGCCCTCGAGATTAACCTCTCGGGGGCCTTCTGCTTTACGATTAGAACATGAAGACATTTGATGCGCAATCCGTTGCACGCGATGCTGCCCTGCTCGAGGCAGAACTTGCAACACAGGTCGGCGACTTTGTCTCAGTAGATTTCGATGATGACAATCGCGTTGCGACATATTTATTTGTTGCAGATATCGCTGGCTATCGCGGATGGCGTTGGTGTGTCACCGTTGCAAAGGTCGATGAAGATGCAACGCCCACTGTCTGTGATGTTGTTGTTCTTCCTGGTCCTGATTCACTTCTAGCACCAGATCACGTTCCTTACATGGAGCGCATCCTTCCTGAAGATATTCAGCCAGGTGTAATTGTTCCTAGCGCTCTTGAAGATACTCGCCTTGTTCCAGGTATTAATGCACTCGCGCAAGATGAAGGCCTAGATGCCACTGAAGTATTTGATTTAGGACTTATGCGTCCTCGTGTTCTTTCGATTGAAGGTCGCGATCAAGCAAGTAAGCGTTGGTATACAGGTGATCGCGGGCCGAATACTCCTCTTGCACAAGGTGCTCCTAAGCCATGTGCTTCATGTGGATTCTTTATTCCTATTGCAGGATCACTGCGATCATCATTTGGTGTCTGT
This sequence comes from Actinomycetota bacterium, assembly GCA_039799305.1. GTDB lineage: Bacteria > Actinomycetota > Actinomycetes > Nanopelagicales > Nanopelagicaceae > Planktophila. Next base: position 2,006 of record JBDLSZ010000042.1, on the reverse strand, counting down.
GCCAATGCGATTGCACCTGATGATGCACGCGTAGTTTCAGTCGACCATGGCTGCGGCGCGCATAGCGAAGCCACTCTCTAAGCCAGTTCACGCCTAAAACTAGGTCGCACGCCCCATCGCAGATGCGATAAATTAGCCCCCTGTCCGAATCCCCTCGGCTACACACACATGGAAGTTCATAAGGAGTAATCGCAATGCCTACAGGAAAAGTTAAATGGTTTTCCCTTGAAAAAGGTTTTGGATTTATTGCCTCCGATGAAGGCGAAGATGTTTATTTAGCATCATCAGCTCTTCCTGAAGGTGTTTCAACCGTGAAGCCTGGCACCAAGCTTGAGTTCTCTGTGATTGATTCACGTAAGGGACCACAGGCAATGTCAGTGCATATTGTTGATGCACCGGTTTCACTTGCTGAAAATTCACGTGCTAATAGCGATGATCTTGCAGCGATGATTGAAGACACCATCAAGATTCTAGATCGCGTGGGAAATGGTCTTCGTCAAGGACGCCATCCATCAGGTGCTGAGGCAGAACGCCTTGGCCGTGTATTGCGTGGCATTGCTTCTCAGTTAGAGGCTTAAATCCCTGTACGGCGTGATCGTCGTATTGAGTAACGAATACCCATCGCACCTAATACTGCGCCTACTACGCATGTCCAAATAATCTTTGACTCAGCCCCCGCTGCAATAGCAACTACTCCTGCTGCAAGCCAGCAGATGGAGCCGATAGCGATTAGAGTTACAACAGATTTAATGTTCGATGCCATGGGAAAAGAGTAATGCTGATTAAGGTTGATGAGAACGGAAACTGGCGCTCGTTTCGCCATCGAAATTTTCGCATCCTCTATCCAGCTAATGCGCTCTCCAATATCGGCACCTGGGCACAGCGCGTTGCACAAGATTGGCTTGTTCTAGAACTCACTGACAATAACGGTTTCTATCTTGGTCTTGTCACAGCTATTCAATTCGCACCTGTGCTGCTCTTTAGTCTGCAAGGTGGTGCGATGGCAGATCGCATCGATAAGCGAAAATTATTGATTTGGACAAATATTGTTGCAGCCCTTGCCTGCTATGCACTCGGAATTCTTGTTGTCACAGAAGTAATCCAGCTCTGGCATGTCTTTGTCTGCGCTGCAGTCCTTGGTATTTCATCCGCCCTTGATGCACCTATTCGCCAGAGCTTTACGGCAGAGATCGTTGGCCACTCAGATGTTGCTAATGCGGTCAGTCTGAACTCAGCGAATTTCAATGCAGGGCGCTTAGTAGGACCTGCCCTCTCTGGTTTTCTTATTGCCCGCTTTGATACAGGGCCTTCCTTTCTGATCAATGCAACGACCTATCTCTTTGTCATCCTTTCGCTATTTTTTATGCGCCCATCTGACTTCTTTATCCAGAAGAAGGAAGAGACTCTTGGCACAATTCGCGAAGGTCTTCGCTATGCGAAAGCGCGCCCAGATCTCTATGTTGTGATGGCGCTGGTCTTTTTTGCAGCAACCTTTGGTCTGAACTTTCAAATCTTTAATGCGCTGATGGCAACGAAAGAGTTTGGTAAAGGCCCTGCCTCATACGGACTTCTTGGAACTTTTATCGCTGTGGGTTCACTCAGCGGTGCACTCATTAGCGCTCGTCTTGAGAGATTTAGAGATGCAAAGCTTGTGATGAAACTTGGAATTCTCTTCTCAATTATTGTCATTGTGCTTTCAGTGATGCCGACCTATACCTGGTACTCACTATGGCTTCCGGTCTGCGGAATTTCAGCGCTGACCATGTTGATTAGTGCGAATTCTTATGTGCAGGTTAATAGCGATCCTGCTGTGCGCGGTCGCGTGATGGGAATTTATCTCTTGGTATTTATGGGTGGAACTCCCGTGGGCTCACTTCTTATTGGTTATCTGACTGAGGCGCTAGGAACGAGAGAGACGATTGCGCTCTGCGGTGGTTTCTCACTCTTGATGTGCTTACTTATCTGGTTCTTCTTCAACGACAAGGTTGAACGCCCAGATGACTTGC
>JBDLSZ010000041.1:0-9825 GCA_039799305.1 Actinomycetota bacterium | reverse complement strand
AAAAACCTAAGAAGGAGCGTGCCGTCATGGCAGTTGTAACAATGCGCGAACTCCTCGACAGCGGAGTCCACTTCGGACACCAGACTCGTCGTTGGAATCCAAAGATGAAGCGTTTTATCTTCACAGAACGCAATGGCATCTACATCATCGACATCCAGCAATCACTTGCACTTATCGACTCTGCATATGCATTCGTTAAGGAGACTGTTGCTAAGGGTGGCCACGTCCTATTCGTAGGAACAAAGAAGCAGGCTCACAAGCCAATCATCGATCAAGCAGCTCGCGTTGGAATGCCAACAGTTACAGAGCGCTGGTTAGGTGGAATGCTCACAAACTTCCCAACTGTCTATAAGCGTATTCAGCGCCTCAAGGAGCTTGAAGCTCTTGAGACAGCAAATGACCTTTTGCTTACAAAGAAGGAACTTCTTGTCCTTCGCCGTGAGCGCGAGAAGCTCTTTAAGAACCTCGACGGTATTCGTCACATGACCAAGTTGCCTTCAGCAATCTGGGTTGTGGATACAAAGAAGGAGCACCTTGCAGTTGCCGAAGCTAAGAAGCTTGGTATTCCAGTGATTGCAATCCTTGATACAAATTGCGATCCAGATGAAGTTGATTTCAAGATTCCTGGTAACGACGATGCAATTCGCTCTATCGAGCTTCTTACACGCGTGATCACCGATGCAATTGCAGAAGGCCTTAAGGCACGTTCTGCAGCAGCTCCAGCACCAGTTGCAACTCAAGAGGCTGCAGCAGCTGAAGCACTTGAGAAGGAAATTCTTGAAAATGCAGCACCAGCTGCAACTGAAGCACCATCAGCAACAGTGGAGGCATAAGTAAATTGGCTAACTATTCAGCAGATGATGTAAAGCGTCTTCGCGAAGCAACTGCAGCAGGAATGCTCGATTGCAAGAAGGCGCTCGATGAAGCAGATGGCGATTACGACAAGGCTATTGAAATCATTCGAGTTAAGGGACAAAAGGGCGTTACAAAGCGCGAAGGTCGCCTCACCTCAAATGGTTTAGTTGTTGCAAAGGTTTCAAGTGATGCAGGTGTGATGCTTGAGCTCAATTGCGAGACTGACTTCGTTGCAAAGGGCGAGCGTTTTATCGCACTTGGCGATGAGCTTGTTGAACACCTTCTCTCATCAAAGTCAGCAGATGTTGCTGCATTCTTGTCATCAACAATGGCTAACGGCAAGACCGTTCAGTCTGTGATTGATGAAGGAAATGCAACTCTGGGTGAAAAGATTGAAATTCGTAACGTTGCAGTGATTAATGGACCTGTCGGTCTCTACCTTCACAAGACAAGCCCAGATTTGCCACCACAAGTTGGCGTCTTGGTATCTCTTGTTAAGGAAGCAGCTGAAGTTGGTAAGGATGTTGCACAGCACATCGCAGCATTTGCACCACGCTTTGTTAACCGCGAAGATGTTCCAGCAGAGCTGATTGAGACTGAGCGTCGCCTAGCGGAGGAGACAGCTCGCGCCGAAGGTAAGCCAGAGGCATCAATGTCTAAGATCATCGAAGGTCGCGTCACCGGTTTTGTGAAGGAAGTTTCACTGATCGAGCAGGCTTTCGCTAAGGATGCAAAGAAGACCGTCAAGCAGATTCTCGATGAAGCAGGAACTGCCGTGAAGGCATTCCACCGCTTCCGCGTGGGTCAATAAGCTTTTCTACAGAGGGTAATAGACTCAAGAAAAGTTAGAATTTCTCTAAGAAGCGAAGGGAGCACTCATGCCAGGTACCAGAGGTAACTATGGCCGAGTGCTCCTTAAGCTTTCTGGAGAAGTTTTCGGTGGCAAGAAGGGCATCGGTGTTGATCCCGATGTTTTAGCAGATGTGGCAAAGCAGATTGCAGATGTCGTTCGAAGTGGCGTTCAAATCGCAATCGTTGTCGGTGGAGGTAACTTCTTCCGCGGCGCAGAACTTTCTGAGCGGGGCATGGAGCGCTCACGTGCTGACTACATGGGAATGCTCGGAACAGTAATGAACTGTTTAGCTCTCCAAGATTTTCTAGAAAAAGAAGGCGTTGACACTCGCGTCCAAACCGCCATCACTATGGGACAAGTTGCAGAGCCTTATGTGCCACGCCGTGCCATCCGCCACCTTGAAAAGGGTCGCGTTGTGATCTTCGGTGCAGGTGCTGGAATGCCGTTCTTTACAACAGATACCGTTGCAGCTCAGCGCGCACTGGAAATCGGAGCAGGCGCACTCTTGCTTGCAAAGTCCGGAGTCGATGGCGTCTATAACGCAGATCCTCGCAAGGATAAGAACGCAACAAAGTTTGACACTATTTCATACGATGAAGTTCTTCAGAAGTCACTGGCAGTTGCAGATGCAGCAGCCTTTAGCCTCTGCCGCGAGAACCACCTACCCATCGTGGTCTTTGATCTCATGAGTAACGGAAATATTGGCCGCGCCGTTCGCGGTGAAAAGATTGGAACTCTCGTTTCTTAAACGAGAGATACTGAAGGAGTAAAGACCATGGCAGATGTAACCAGCGCACTCGCAGATGCGACAGATAAGATGAATAAGGCTGTTGAAGTAGCCAAAGATGATTTCGGTGCAATCCGCACAGGTCGCGCTCACCCTGCGATGTTTAACAAGATCATGGTTGATTACTACGGCACATGGACCGCTCTCTCACAGCTTGCCTCTATTCAGGTTCCTGAATCACGTATGGCAGTTGTCTCTCCCTTTGATAAGGGTGCGATGAGCTCTATTGAAAAGGCGATCCGCGAATCAGATTTGGGCGTCAACCCTGCAACAGATGGCGCCATCATCCGCGTGAACTTCCCACAGCTGACCGAGGAGCGTCGCAGGGATTACATCAAGGTGGCAAAGACCAAGGCTGAAGATTCAAAGATTTCAATGCGCAATATCCGCCGCACAGCAAAAGAGCTGATGGAAAAGTTAGAGAAAGATGGCGATATTGGAAAAGATGATTTAAGCCGCGGTGAGAAAGAGTTAGAGAAAATCACTTCAGATCACGTGGCAAAGATTGATGACCTACTCAAGCACAAGGAGGCAGAGCTTCTCGAGGTCTAAAGACTTCTGTGAAGTTCCACCATTGTGTCTGACTTACATTCGATTAACGAGGCGATTAACAAGCGCGCAGGGCGCAAGCTCCTGCCCTCAATCGGTGTCAGTTTATTTCTTGTAGCCCTCGTCTGGTTCTCACTTGTCAGTTACAGAGTCATCTTTGCAGGCCTTGTTACCGTGGCCGTCATCCTGGGCATCCGTGAACTACACCATGCACTGACAACAACAAAGATTGATATCCCACAATGGTCTCTGACAACAGCAGCTATCGCACTCTCAGCAGCTGCATGGTTTGGTGGAGTTTCAGGGCTCGCGGTTGCTACAGCGATTGCATTTCCTTGCCTGCTCGTTCTTCTTCTTCCGCGTGGCACAGAAGGCTTTGTCAGTACAGCATCGGCTTCAGCTCTTGCACTCGTCTATCTACCATTTCTAGCAGGTTTTCTTATTCTCTTAGCGCGCCCCTATAACGGACTTGAGCGAGTGATGACACTTGTTGTTCTAGTTGGTTGTAATGACACCTTTGGATATCTGACAGGTGTTCTCTTAGGCAGGCATCCACTTGCGCCAAAGATCAGCCCGAAGAAGACAATCGAAGGTCTTATTGGTTCGCTGATCTTTACAGTAGTAGGTGGATCATTAGCATTTCATTTCATTATGAACTCTGAGTGGTGGCTTGGAGCACTTGCAGGAGTTATCACAGTATTTACAGCCACCTCAGGTGATCTCATTGAATCAGCGCTCAAGCGCGATATGGCGCTAAAAGATATGGGTTCACTCTTGCCAGGTCATGGCGGCATTATGGATCGCCTTGATTCTGTTCTCTTTGCAGCCCCTGCACTGTGGCTCGCACTTGAAGTTGTGCGCCGCGCACAGGACTCAGGTCTTCTATGACAACTGAGCGTCCAACAGAACTCAAACTTGTCTTTGATGAACCAGTACAGCGCAAGAAGGCACCTAAGCATTTAGCTGATTTTGCTCCAGCAGAGCGCAAAGCATTTGCGAAAGAGCTTGGTTTTCAACCATTTCGCGCAGCACAGGTTGCAACGCACTACTTCACTCACCTTTCTAATGAGCCAGATGAGTGGACTGATATTCCAGCTGCAGAGCGCCAATCTATTGCGCAGGCTCTGACCCCGAAGCTCATTGAACTTGTTACTACTCGCACCACAGATGGTGGGATGACTCGTAAGGATTTGTGGAAGCTCCATGATGGAGTACTCGTTGAATCGGTACTTATGCGTTACACAGATCGCATAACAGTCTGTATTTCATCCCAAGCAGGATGTGGAATGAACTGTCCATTCTGCGCAACAGGCCAGGCAGGACTTACTCGTAATCTTTCAGCAGGTGAAATCACCGATCAGATTGTTGCTGCAGCTCGTGCATGCGCCAATGGCGAGATGCCTGGGGGACCGACTCGACTTTCTAATATCGTCTTTATGGGAATGGGTGAGCCTCTTGCTAACTACAACGCAGTTGTGCGCACGCTGCGCAACATCACCGATTCCAATCCCGATGGCCTTGGTATCTCAGCTCGCTCAGTAGTTGTCTCAACTGTGGGACTTGTTCCTGGAATTGAGAAGTTGATGGATGAAGGAATTAACTGCACATTGGCAGTATCCCTTCACACACCCGATGATGAACTGCGTGACAGTCTTGTTCCTATTAATAATCGCTTTAATGTCCGTGAAGTACTGGCAGCAGCAGATGCCTATGAGAAGAAGACAGGCCGCAGGTACTCCATTGAATATGCCCTGATTCGCGATATCAATGATCAATCATGGCGCTCAGATTTATTGGGTCGACTACTTAAAAATCGCAATGCACATGTGAACCTGATCCCATTGAACCCAACCCCGGGATCAAAGTGGACGGCATCGCGCCGTGAAGATGAAGCAGAGTTTGTTCGCATCCTTGAAGGCTATGGAGTTCCGGTCACTGTGCGCGATACCCGAGGCCGTGAAATTGATGGGGCATGCGGGCAATTAGCCGCTAGTGAAAAGGAAAAGATTTAACTAGTATCACTTCCATGACATCAGTGGATATGAAAGAAGCAGCTGCAGCATATGAAGCAGGATCACAGTATTTTCTTAATCTCGCTCGCGCAGTAACTCCTGAGTTAATAGATGTTCATGCTGAGAATGAATGGTCTGCGCGTCAATGCATTCATCACATGGCAGATTCTGAGGCGCAGTCCTATGCGCGCCTTCGCAGACTGGTTGCAGAACCTGATGGCTCAGTGATTCAAGGATATGACGAAGCTGCGTGGGCAAATGAACCAAAGCTTGCCTATGCCGATGGTGATGTTGCCAATTCGATTGCCGTCTATGCAGCAGTGCGCGCGGCTTCCCTTGATTTAGTAAAGCGTTTAACTGAAAGTGATCTCGAAAAATTTGGTGAGCATTCAGAGGCCGGTAAGTACACAATCGCTCGCTGGCTCCAGACATACACAAAACACCCATACGATCATGGTGATCAGATGGTTCGCGCTACGAAGGGTCAGGCATAGAAGGTGAAGAAGTTACAGAATTTCATCAATGGAAAGTCAGTCGATGGTGCATCAGGTGAAACCACAACGCTAATCAACCCATCAACTGGCCAGGCTTTTGCCACCGCTCCCAAGTCGAACGCTGCAGATATTGATAAGGCGATGAAGGCCGCAAGTGAGGCATTTCCAGGATGGCGTGATTCCACACCATCTGAGCGCCAGCGCGCACTACTGAAGATTGCTGATGCTATTGAGGCTCGCGCAGATGAGTTTGTTAACTTGGAGTCAGAAAATTGCGGAAAGCCAAAGAGCTTGACTGCATCGGAGGAGATGCCACCGATGGTGGATCAGATCCGCTTCTTTGCAGGTGCTGCTCGCAATCTTGAAGGACGCTCTGCTGGTGAATATATGCACGGCATGACCTCATTTATTCGCCGCGAACCTATTGGTGTGTGTGCGCAGGTAACGCCATGGAATTACCCCATGATGATGGCAGTGTGGAAATGGGCACCTGCTATTGCTGCAGGAAATACCGTTGTTCTTAAGCCTTCGGATACAACACCTGTCACAACACTTTTTATGGCTCAGATCATGGGCGAATTTCTCCCTGATGGTGTGATCAATGTGATTGCAGGAGAGCGCGCAACAGGTGCCGCACTCGTAGATCACGCAACACCTGCGATGGTCTCTGTCACCGGCTCTGTGCGCGCAGGTATGGAAGTTGCATCCGCTGCATCGAAATCACTCAAGCGCGTTCACCTAGAACTCGGTGGCAAGGCACCAGTTGTTGTCTTTAATGATGCCGATCTGCAAGCTGCAGCTGAAGGCATTGCTATCGCAGGATTCTTTAACTCAGGCCAAGATTGCACAGCGGCACCGCGCGTTCTTGTGCAAGAAGGTGTCTATGAGGAGATGGTGAAGTTACTTGCAGATCAGGCAACCAACCACATTGGTATGGGTATGCCAGATGAAGATGTGATTGTGGGACCTGTAAACAATGCTTCTCAATTTGAGCGCGTTTCAGGATTTATCTCTCGCACTCCCTCTCATGCTCGCATCGCAGCGGGAGGACAACCAACCAATCTTCCTGGCTACTTCATAGCCCCTACAGTCATTGCCGACCTGAAGCAGAGCGATGAGTTGATTCAATCTGAAATCTTCGGACCAGTCATCACCATCCAGAAATTTAAAGATGAGGCGGAGGCGGTAGCGATGTCCAATGGCGTTGACTATGGCTTGGCCTCATCGGTCTGGACCAAGGACCATGCTCGTGCGATGCGGATGTCTAAGGCCTTTGACTTCGGATGCGTCTGGATTAATACCCACATCCCTATCGTTGCCGAGATGCCACATGGAGGCTTTAAGCGAAGCGGCTATGGCAAGGATCTCTCCAACTACGGCTTTGAGGATTACACACGCATCAAGCATGTGATGACCAACCTCAACGCATAGCTACTGCCCGCTGCCAGCCCTAAATCACAGGAAAATTTCCTCGATATAGGTTTGGCTCACGCTCAAAATGGTTACATAATGAGCCCTGCAACACCGTCCCTTACACCGGCATAAAAAGGAGCCCGCCACATGGCTAAGCAACCCCTCTCACAAGAAGCACGTTCAATCCTTCAATCAAAAGTTTCACGCCGCTCAGTACTTGCAGGTGCAGGTGCAGTAGCTGGCGCAGGTGCGCTCGCTGCATGTGGTTCAGGCGGAGGTTCAGATTCATCGAACGCCGTCCGCTGGGGCAACTGGCCTCTCTACCTTGATGTTGATGATTCAGGTAAGAAGTACCCAACTCTTCAGGCTTTCACTAAAGAGACTGGCATTGATGTTAAGTACTTTGAAGATTACAACGATAACGATGAGTTCTTCGGAAAAGTTCAAGCGCAACTCAAGCTTGGAAAAGATATTGGTTATGACCTCGTCTGCCCAACAGACTGGATGGCATCACGTTGGATCCGTCTTGGATACACACAGAAGTTTGATGCAGCAAATATTCCTAACGCTTCAAATATTCTTGACACACTTGCAAGCCCATCATTTGATCCAAAGCGTGAGCAGTCACTGACATGGCAAGGCATCATGGGTGGATTTGGCTGGAACACAGCAAAGAATCCAAAGGGTGTTCGCACACTCGATGACCTTTTCTCACCAGGAAATAAGGGAAAGATTGTTGTTCTCTCTGAAATGCGCGACACCATCGGAATTATTCTTCGCTCACAAGGTGTCAGCCTTGCAACAGTGACAGAAGATCAATATATGAACGCTGTCGACTTCCTTGCTAAGAAGATTGCAGATGGCTGGATTCGTGGAGTTAAGGGCAACGAATACGCTGAAGATCTCACATCAGGAGATGCCACAGCTGTTATCGGTTGGTCTGGCGATATGTTTATTCTCAAATCTGAAAATGAAGGAAAGTTTGACTTCGCTATCCCAGAATCAGGCGGAACTATCTCTGGCGATAACATGATGATTCCATCCACTGTGACCGCAGAAGCTAAGGCAAGTGCTGAAAAGCTCATTAACTACTACTACGAGCCATCAGTAGCAGCTGAAGTTGCTGCATATGTGAACTATGTCTGCCCAGTAAAGGGTGCTCAGGCTGAGATGGAGAAGATTGATCCAGATCTAGCAAAGAGCGAATTCATCTTCCCAAGTGCGAAGACAATGGCAAACTTGAGCGTTTTCCGTTCTCTCACACCAACAGAGGAGACAACGTGGACCGAGGCTTTCCAGAAGGCCGCCGGCAACTAAGTGTCAGATACGGCAAAGAGCGCACGAGGAGATCTCAAGCTTTCGAATCTCACCAAGTCTTATGGTGATTTCACAGCGGTAAATGATTTATCTCTTGTCATACCCAAAGGTTCATTCTTCGCACTCCTTGGACCTTCTGGGTGTGGCAAGACAACTACGCTTCGAATGATTGCAGGTCTTGAGGAACCAACTCAGGGCACCATCGCACTGGGTGAAACCGATATTACGGACACTAAGCCTTACCAGCGTCCTATTAATACCGTCTTCCAGAACTACGCGCTCTTTCCACATCTGACCATCTTTGAAAATATCGCATTCGGTCTTCGCCGTCGCGGAATTAAAGATGTTGATGATGCGGTCAATAAGGCTTTAGACCTTGTTGAACTGCCACACCTTGCACAACGTAAGCCAACACAACTCTCTGGCGGACAGCAGCAGCGCATCGCACTTGCTCGCGCAATTGTTAACCGTCCAGCACTTCTCTTACTGGATGAGCCATTAGGCGCACTTGATCTCAAACTTCGTCGTCAGATGCAGATTGAACTCAAGTGGATTCAGAAAGAAGTGGGTATCACCTTTGTTCACGTTACTCACGATCAGGAAGAGGCCATGACAATGGCTGACACCATCGCTGTGATGAATGAGGGCCAGATTGAACAGATGGGCTCTCCTGCAGATTTGTATGACAATCCTGAGACAGCATTTGTTGCTAACTTCCTTGGTCAATCAAATCTGATTAAGGGAACTATCTCAGGCAATGATGGGGCCAATCAGATTGTTGATCTCTTTGGGCAGAAGATCTCCTTGCAAAAGGATCGCTCTCACGGTGTTGATAGCTCAATCTATGCAGGTATTCGCCCTGAGAAGTTTCGCATCTCTCGCCTTGAAACCCAGACCCATGGAAATATCCTTACAGGTGGAAAGGTTGAAGACGTTTCCTATATCGGCGTCTCAACGCAATACCAAGTATTGATGCCGTGGGGACAAGAGCTGATGGTCTTTGAACAAAATGATGATGGGGTTGCTCCATTTAATGTGGGAGAGCCAGTCAATATTTCATGGGAGCCAATCTTCACATTTGGTCTTCGCGGAGATGAAGATGCTGAAGCGGGAACAGAAGTCAACCCTGATGAGGATCTCGACGAAGAATGAAGAGGATAAGTACCCCTTATCTTTTATTGATTCCAGGAATGGGATTTCTCTTTACCTTCTTTCTTCTTCCTCTCTTTAACCTTGCACAAACATCCACCCAGACACCTGTCGATGGGGGAGATACAGGCCAATATGAACAGACTTTCCGTTTTCAGAATTATATTGACGCCTTTATTGAAAATAGAGAGCAGTTCAGTCGATCATTTCTCTATGCAACGATTGCAACAGTTCTAGCACTCGCTATTGCATATCCACTTGCATATGCAATTGCATTTAAGGGCGGCAAGTACAAGAACATCATGTTGGTCTTGGTGGTTGCACCCTTCTTTACATCATTTCTTCTTCGCACCATTGCATGGAAGCAGATCCTGGGGGAGGAAGGCTTTGTAGTTC
>JBDLSZ010000040.1:0-4371 GCA_039799305.1 Actinomycetota bacterium | reverse complement strand
AAGTCTCAATACGTGCTGTGTGTGCGCGATCTAAGACAGCTGCATCCTTCTGATCTGAAATTACTGCAACGATATCTGCATCAAGATTTGCATCAAAGATTGCTTGTGCAAGAGTTCCACTACCGGATGCGAGGATGACAATCCTCTTCATCGAAGATTTCGATTCATGACCAACATCGTTGCAGCCGCACCTACTCCAACTTCAACGGCCACAGAGAGTGCGAATTTCCATATAGATACACCCATCGCACCCATTTCAGCAGTCATCAGAGAACCACTTGCGAGGTATCCCATGAGTACCGCGCCAACTACTGTGAAGATATAACTCTGAATCAGCGCTTGAATTCCATAGACAAGTGACCACCGGGCAAGAAGAACACCCAGCCCAATGAAGGCAAGAATGCCAAAGAGTGCAAAAGGTTGCTTACCTGTAGGGAGAATGCCAAGAAGTGGAAGCGCTGGTATTTGTCCCAATTGATACCACAATGGTGAAACAAGAGTTCCGGCACCGACTGCTAATCCAGTTCCAGCAAAGTATGAAGCTAGCGCAACTGCAGCATTGGGAAGATAGAGAATGTTGAGTAAGAGAAGAAGAATTCCCCCGAAGAAGCCAGGTTCAAGTGAAATCGTAATGTTCTTTACTTGAGAAAAGTTCACAAATATCAGGATTGTTACAGCAATCAACGAGATTCCAATTATGAGTGCGAGGATGCGGGCTGCAATGCGAACTGGTCTTGAGAGAGCGACTCTGGTTCCTGCTGTGAGAGTTGCAATGAGGGCTATCAAGAAAGCGATCACAGGTGCGAGATACCACTGTGGTGAGACTGCTGGTGATTTACTTAAGAATGAAAGTACTGTGACGAGCAGTGCATATATCGCTGAGAAGATAATGCGCACGCCATTAATATCGTGGAAATCTCCCTGCAAACGATCTATCGCACGATTAAATGCAGAGCGGATTGCGATAAAGGGAAGTACTACTCCTCCAATAGGTAGATAGGTCAAATACCCAGCAATTCCTGTCGGTGGGAGTTCTAATTGAAAGGGAATGTGATGCGCACCAAGCCAGATCCAGACAGCACCACGGATGGGATCTGTCGTGCTGCCACTTGCACTACCTGCAGTTGCCCAAGCAATGAGTGCGATAAAAGAAATAGGAAGGAGAAGAAAAGCGGCGCTACGTATTACATGAGACAACGAGACCGAGAGGACGCGTTGCATAGGAGAACTAGCGTCCTAGAACATCGCGCATTAGTTGCGCGGTTTCACTTGGAGTTTGTCCAACCTTGACCCCAGCTGCCTCCAGCGCATCTTTCTTCGCCTGCGCTGTGCCTGAAGAACCAGAGACGATTGCACCTGCGTGGCCCATCGTCTTTCCTTCAGGAGCTGTAAATCCTGCAACGTAACCAACAACGGGCTTAGTCACATATTCAGAGATAAATGCTGCAGCACGCTCTTCGGCATCTCCACCGATTTCACCGATCATCACAATCGCTGTTGTCTCAGGATCATCTTGGAATGCGCGAAGGCAATCAATATGTGTAGTGCCAATAACAGGGTCTCCACCAATACCAACCGCCGTTGAGAATCCGATATCGCGAAGTTCATACATCATCTGATAGGTCAGAGTTCCTGATTTTGAGACAAGACCAATAGGGCCGCGCTTTGTAATATCTGCAGGAATGATGCCGACATTTGATTGATCAGGGCTAATAAGTCCTGGGCAGTTTGGACCAATGATCTGAGTTGTTCCCTTTTGTAGTGAGTATGCATAGAAGTATGCAGAGTCATGCACAGGAATTCCTTCAGTAATAACAACAACGAGCGGCATCGTTGCATCAATCGCATCGATGACTGCAGCCTTTGCAAACTTAGGTGGAACGAAGACAACAGAGACGTTAGCTCCTGTTGCAGCCATGGCTTCAGCAACGGTATTAAAGACAGGAAGTGAGGTGCCATCAATATCTACAACTTGACCACCCTTGCCTGGTGTTACTCCACCGACAACTTTTGTGCCAGATGCCAACATACGACGTGTGTGCTTAGTTCCTTCAGAACCCGTCATACCTTGAACGATGACCTTGCTTGATGAGTTAATAAAGATTGACATTACTTTGCCGCCAATTCTGCAGCACGTGATGCTGCTCCATCCATGGTTTCAGCTTGCTCAACCAATGGGTGGTTTGCAGCGTTAAGAATTGCGCGTCCCTCAAGAACATTGTTTCCATCTAGGCGCACAACAATCGGCTTTGTCGCCTTTGGTCCAAGCAGTTCTAGCGCTTGAACAATTCCATTTGCCACTGCATCACATGCAGTAATTCCACCGAATACGTTAACAAATACGCTCTTCACATCAGGATCTCCGAGAATGATGGAAAGACCATCTGCCATTACCTGCGCAGAAGCTCCGCCTCCGATATCAAGGAAGTTAGCAGGACGCATTCCACCGAATTTTTCACCGGCATATGCCACAACATCAAGGGTTGACATCACAAGTCCTGCACCGTTTCCGATAATTCCAACTTGACCGTTATCGAGCTTGACGTAGTTCAGGCCCTTCTCTTTTGCGGCAGCTTCAAGAGCATTTGCAGTGTCATGATCGACAAGTGCCTCATGATCTGGCTGGCGGAAATCTGCATTCTCATCGAGTGTGACCTTGCCATCGAGTGCAACGACGCGACCATCTTCAGTCTTCACAAGTGGGTTTACTTCAACAAGAGTTGCATCCTCTGATTGGAATGTCTCCCAGAGCTTGACCAACACATCAGCAACCTGATCTGCAACATCTGCGGGGAACTTCGCTTGAGCAACAATCTCCTTCGCCTTAGCAAGTGAAATTCCTTCGACTGCACTGACTGGAACCTTTGCAAGTTTTTCAGGAGCAGTGTGTGCTACCTCTTCAATTTCCATACCGCCTGCAACAGATGCCATCACAAGGAATGTGCGATTGGAGCGATCGAGAAGAATCGAGACGTAATACTCGTCAACGATAGGTGCTGCTTGAGCAATCATCACTTTATGAACTGTGTGGCCTTTAATATCCATTCCAAGAATGGCACTTGCCTTTTCAAAAGTATCTGCAGGATCTACTGCAAGCTTAACGCCGCCAGCTTTTCCGCGACCGCCCACTTTAACCTGTGCCTTAACAACAACCTTTGTTCCCATCTTTGCAGCAGCATCACGTGCTTGCTCAGGAGTAGTTGCAACAGCGCCTTGTAATACAGGAACGTTGTGCTTTTCAAAAAGATCGCGTGCTTGGTATTCGTAGAGATCCACGTAGGCTCCTCGTAGGTTCGAGATCAGGGATGCGTTGAGAGCCCAATCCTAAGTGCTTATTTTAAAGAGTTGTGACAGGGGCATAGCGCAGCAAAAGGCGCTTATCGCCATATTGGCCGAAGTTAATGGTCGCCTCTGATTTATCGCCTTCGCCAGCAAGTGCAACCACAGTCCCTAATCCGAATGTGTCATGTGACACACGCTGTCCGACTTCTAGAACCATCGCCGTTGATTTCTTGCCCGTAGCTCGTGGTGGTGGACCAGATGGAAGACGAGATTTCTTCACAGCAGATGAAGAAGTAAATGTGCTGCGACCTTCATTCTTCCACTCAATCAGATCAGATGGAATCTCATCGAGAAAGCGTGATCCTGGATTGTATTTCGGTGTTCCGAAAGTTAAACGATATTCAGCACGTGAAATATAGAGACGCTTCTCCGCACGAGTTAAACCCACATAGGCAAGACGACGTTCTTCTTCAATCTCTTTTGGATCATCTAATGTGCGCGCATGGGGAAAGATTCCATCTTCCATTCCAGTAAGAAACACTGTAGGAAATTCAAGACCCTTTGCAGTGTGAAGCGTCATGAGTGTGACAACTCCCCCATGATCTTCCCCATCTGGAATTTCATCAGCATCTGCAACGAGGGATACCTTCTCAAGGAATCCCGAGAGTGAAATCTCTTCATCTTCACCGAGCTCGTCAAAGGGACGCTCTTCATACTCCATCGATGCAGAGACAAGTTCTTTAAGGTTTTCAACGCGAACTTCATCTTGTGGATCTTTACTTGCTTCAAGTTCGGTCAGCAAACCTGATTGCTCAAGGACTGCTTCAATAATGACAGATGGCTTTGTCTTTGCTTCAACGAGAGTCTGCAGAGCAATGAGCATTGAGGTGAAGCTGGCAATAGATTGCGCTGCCTTATTAGGAACAGATGGCGCCTCAGATACTCGCAGCAGCGCGTTCCAGAAAGAAATGCCCTGTGCCTGCGCAAATATTTCAACTTCCTCTAACGCGCGATCACCAATGCCACGTTTCGGTAAATTGATGATGCGGCGGATTGAAACCTCATCATCAGGGTTAGCGAGAACGCGTA
>JBDLSZ010000039.1:0-42075 GCA_039799305.1 Actinomycetota bacterium | reverse complement strand
AACTCCTCCAAAATTCGAGCAGTCTCTGGGAATCGTCCTTGACCAACATCTCCTGATGTCAGCGCTCCCACATCTGGATCCATAACGAAATAGCCGCGCGATCGCAGCGTCTGCACATTCGCCTTGGTAGCAGCGTCATTCCACATCTCAGGATGCATTGCCGGCACAATCAAAATCGGCGAATTCGATGCCAACACAACATTAGTCAGAAGATCATCGGCGCGACCTGCGCTCATGCGGGCAATCAGATCTGCTGTTGCTGGGGCGATGATGATGAAATTAGCCTTCTTGGCGAGTGAGACATGGCGAACTTCTTCAACGCTTTCGAAGACTTCAGATGTCACCTTGCGACCAGATAGAGCTTCCCATGTTGCAGATCCAACAAAATTTAAGCTTGATGGCGTCGGAACGACTGTGACTGCATAGCCATGATCTTTCAGGCGACGCAAAAGATCGCATGATTTATATGCTGCGATTCCCCCACCCACACCGAGAATAACTTCGCGGCCGAAACCTTGCATCGTGGGTCTTACCTAAAGATTAGGCAGTTGGTTCTAGATTTTCGATTGTCAAAAGACCTTCGTTAATTTCGCGAAGTGCGATTGACAATGGCTTCTCATGAACGTGTGTATCAACGAGTGGTCCCACGTATTCAAGAAGACCTTCGCCGAGCTGTGAATAATATGCATTGATCTGTCGAGCGCGCTTTGCAGCATAGAGAACGAGGCTGTACTTGGAACCAGCCTTATCGAGAAGTTCATCGATTGGTGGATTTGTAATGCCATCCATATGTGCGCTCATGAATACTCCAGTAGCTCGTAGAGGTGAATAAGCCTAATTAGGCAGATGCGAATTCTATCAGGGATGCGACTACCCCATCGACCTGGTCATTTATGAGGACTTTATCGAAGAAAGAGGCCTGAGCCATCTCTTCTTGAGCAAGTGCCAAACGCGCAGCACGTCGTTCAGGGCTATCGGTTCCTCGACCTTCAAGGCGAGAGACAAGCTCCTCCCATGTTGGAGGTTCAAGGAATACAAGGATCGCTTCAGGAACTTTTGCCTTGACCTGCTTAGCACCAGAGATCTCAATCTCTAGAAGAACGCTCTTTCCATTACGTAAAGACTCCTCCACTGCCTTGCGCGGGGTTCCATAACGATTACCAGCAAATTCAGCCCACTCGAGAAAGTCATTGGCGCTGATCGCAGCATCGAATTCTTCGTTGGAGAAGAAGTGATAATCCACTCCATCTACTTCATTAAAACGAGGAGCTCGTGTTGTTGCAGAGACGCTGACAGAGAACGGGGAGGTCTCTTTAAAGACTTTAGCAACGGTGCTCTTTCCAACTCCCCCAGGACCTGAAAGGACTACCAACTTTCCAGGTTGAACGGAGGATAAGGGCGTGAATTCTTTCTCTAGCGCTTCTACTTGATGTCTTCCCAGACCCTGGATCCGTCGTGTGAGCGAGATATCAAGGCGTTCGAGAATAGTCTTGGCGCGAATCTTTCCCACACCACTCATCGACTCCACCATTTCAAGAACACGCATCTTTGCAACAGCTTCATCGCTCTTTGCAATGGTGATTACATCAGAGATAGAAATTTCACCTGACTTCACACGAGATTTCACCGCAGCTCTGGTTTGACGAGAAAGCTTTGCCTTCTCAAGGGCGCGGGAGCGTTCTTCTGGTGTGAGTTGTGGAGGTGCGCCCATAGGATAAATCTAGTTGAGAATTTCATCTGCGATAGCACGGGCTTTTGCCTTCATCGCCTCTGCGCCCTGCGCCCACGACTTAGTTATCGGGCGGCCTATAACAACTAGGGAGGCTCCCGCCGAGATTGCATCCTTCGGAGTCATGGTTCGCTTTTGATCATCGCTTCCTGCCTCAGATAGTGGTCGTACTCCTGGCGTGATGATGGTCGGAGTTGGTCCCACTGCAGAGCGAATAGCTGCAATTTCAAGAGGTGAACAGACGATGGCACGCGCCCCAGCTGTGACTGACATCTTCGCAAGCGCAACTGCGCTCTCCAAGGCTGCGTTTGCATAGCCAATCTCAAAGAGATCTTCCTCTGATAGCGAGGTCAAAATCGTGACAGCTGTGACATCAGTTCCAGGCACAGCATCCACTGCAGCCTTTATCATTGCGCGACCACCTGATGCATGAACTGTTAAATACTTTGGCGAAAGGGCTGCAATAGCACGCGCTGCACCTTCAACTGTGTGAGGAATGTCGTGAAGTTTGAGATCCAGGAAAATATCTGCATCTGTCTCAGATTGAATTGCTCGCACGCCATCGTGACCGAAGGAGAGAAAAAACTCCAGACCCAATTTATAGACGCTCACCGATTCTTGAGTGGATGCCACCCATTGCTTTGCAATATCGAGATCGGGTGTGTCAACGGCTAGAACAATAGGTGCTTTCATTACGCCTCATCCCTATGCGCATAGCCAATAGCCTGTTGCATCGTTGCAAAACCACGGGCTGCAAGTAGGTCGCGTAATTCATTTTGAATATCGATCAGCGCACTCGGATTACCAAAGCTCGCCGTTCCAACGGAAACACCTGATGCACCAGCAAGAATAAGCTCTAGAGCATCACGACCAGATGCAACACCACCCATTCCTAAGATAGGAACTTTTGGAAGGGCTGCATGAACCTGATAAATGGCTCTGACGGCAACTGGCTTAATTGCAGGACCAGATAAGCCTCCCGTCTTGCCACCCAAATGCGGTTTCATAGAATCAATATTGATAACCATTCCAAGAACGGTGTTGATCAGTGCTAATCCATCAGCGCCAGCATCAACGACCCCTCTAGCAATGGCTGGAAGATCAGTCACATCAGGTGAAAGCTTGGCGATGATTGGAAGCTCTCCACCGATTGTTTTGCGCACACCATCAATAACTCGGCGCGAGCTTTCAGGATCACAAGCAAATACAAGGCCACGATTTTCAACATTAGGGCAAGAAATATTGACCTCTACGGCGCTAATTCCTGAGATAGAGCGCAGTTTGCGAGCAAGAGTTGCATACTCTTCAACGGTCTCACCTGCGATAGAAACGATGACGCGTGCCTTTTGTTCGAGCAACCACGGAACATCATTGGCAAGGAATGCATCGATTCCAGGTCCTTGAAGTCCAATGGAGTTGAGCATTCCTGAAGGAGTCTCAGCCATACGAGGTGTTGGTCGACCATGGCGAGGTTTGCTCATGACCGATTTCGTAACTACTGCACCTATTTGATTCAAAGGAAAGAATTGAGCAAGTTCCTTGCCGCTACTGGCGCAACCACTTGCAGTAAAGATGGGAGTTGGAAACCAGGCATTACCTAGCGTGGTCGACATATCTACAGGAAGAGTCATGCTGAGCCTTCTGGAACTTGACCGACTAAATCCCAGCGAACATTGGCGCCATCCATCACGGGGCCATCAATACAGGAGCGCAACATCGACGTTGATCCATCTTCATTGCGAACAGGAAGAACACAGGTCATGCAGATGCCGATTCCACAGGCCATTGATTCTTCAACGGCGCATTGATGGATAACTTCTGTCTCAGCGACCAACTCTGTAATCGCAGCAAGCATCGCCATGGGTCCGCAGGAGTAGATCACATCAATATTTCGATCGCGCACTATGTCGAGCAAATTCTCGGTCACGCGACCTGTCTCACCCATAGAACCATCCTCTGTATAAATCTTCAGGGAGTTAACAGATCTCTTGCCTTCCATAGGAGCATAGATCTTGGAACCCACACTTGCTCCAAGCAACATATCTACTTTGCATCCACGGCTTTTTAGAACATCTGCAAGACCAAAGAGTGGCGCTGAGCCATATCCGCCGCCAATGAGAAGTGCGCTGATTGGCTCGGTGGGAATTCCGAAAGCCGTTCCAAGAGGTGCCACAATATCGATTTCTGTTCCTTCTTCTTGTGCACACAACCACTTACTTCCAGAACCGTGAGCTGCAACGATGAGCTCCATCGTTCCTCCGTATTGGGAACTCTCTGAGACTCGAGAGATAGCAAAGGCGCGACGCAGAATCATCTTGGAAGTATCCCCACCAACTTTGATCGCAACAAAATTTCCTGGACGACAGTTTTTGACGATATCGCCCACGTTAAGAAGTATCTGGTGGTAGGCGCCGACACGTTTATTAGACAGAATCGTTACCATCTCTTGAACTGCGCTCTTATTGATTGTCGCCATTAACGAGTCAACCAATCTTGAATAGGAGCAACGCTAAGGTCGCCTGCTTGGAGCGCCTTAATTCCTTCAACCGCTGCGCTAAAGCCTGCAGTTGTCGTGATGATCGGGATAGATCTCTGCACAGCCGCAGTACGAATTGCCCACCCATCTGCGCGCGTTCCGCGTCCTACTGGAGTGTTGATCACAAGATCAATATCGCCAGCATTGAGCATTTCAACGATTGTCTTCTCCCCCATAGGTCCAGTTCCTTGCGAATTCTTGCGCACAACAACAGTTGCAACACCGTGCTCTGCTAAGAATGAAGCTGTCCCATCTGTTGCAAGTAATCGGAAGCCTAGCGATGCCAGGCCTTGAGCTGGTGCAATTCCATGCTTCTTATCCTTATCTGCAAGTGAGATAAAAACTGTTCCAGACTTCGGAAGTGGTCCAAATGAGCTGATCTGTGATTTTGCATAGGACTCACCGAAGGTGGCAGCAATTCCCATAACTTCACCTGTCGAGCGCATCTCTGGTCCAAGGACAGCATCAACACCACGACCATCAACGCGCCGGAAACGATTCCACGGAAGCACTGCTTCTTTCACGCTGATGCCCTTAGCAATTGCATCACCTTGCGCTGGAAGAATTCCTTCAGCCCGAAGCTCGGCAATGGTTGTGCCAAGTGACATGCGGGCCGCAGCCTTCGCAAGTGGCACACCCGTTGCCTTACTCACGAATGGGACTGTGCGAGAAGCACGTGGATTAGCCTCTAGGACATAGAGGATGTGATCTGCCATAGCGAATTGAATATTGATAAGGCCTAGAACACCAACGCCTTGTGCAATCTTGAGAGTTGCTTCACGAATTTGAATGCGCTGCGCATCTGAGATTGTCATTGCGGGAAGAACACAAGCGCTATCACCTGAGTGAATACCGGCTTCTTCAATGTGCTCCATGATGCCACCTAAGAAGAGTTCATGGCCGTCATAGAGAGCATCGACATCTAGTTCAATCGCAGAATCAAGGAAGCGATCTACTAAGACAGGATGATCAGGGGTGATATCCGTTGCTCGTGAAATAAATCCAGAGAGCGCTTCATCGTCATAGACAATCTCCATGCCACGTCCACCGAGTACGAAACTTGGACGCACAAGGACTGGATAACCGATGCGATGGGCAATATCGAGTGCTTCCATTTGGGAGGCGGCCATACCGAATTCTGGCGCTGTAAGTCCTTGCTCTTTAAGGACCTGACCAAATGCACCACGTTCCTCCGCCAGGTTAATTGCATCCGGACTCGTTCCAAGAATGGTCACACCTACAGCTTTCAAACCTGCTGCGAGCCCCAGCGGTGTCTGTCCTCCAAGTTGCGTGATTACTCCAAGAACTGGTCCTGCCTGAGTTTCAGCATGAACAACTTCCAACACATCTTCCAACGTCAGTGGCTCGAAATAGAGACGATCCGATGTGTCGTAATCTGTGGAGACAGTTTCAGGGTTGCAGTTGATCATGATGGTTTCATATCCCGCAGCACGCAAAGTGAAGGATGCGTGAACACATGAGTAATCGAATTCAATACCCTGGCCAATGCGGTTAGGACCACTTCCCAAAATAATAACGGCAGGTTTTGTGCGAGGTCGAACCTCTGTCTCCTCTTCATAACTGGAGTAGTGATATGGCGTAAATGCCTCAAACTCAGCAGCACATGTATCAACAGTCTTATAGACAGGGCGAAGATTGAGTTGATGACGAGCTTTTCTCACATCACCTTCTGCAATTCCACGGATGGCTCCGATTTGAGCATCGGAGAACCCGGTTGACTTAGCAAGTTTAAGTAGGTCAAGTGAGAGCTCGCCAGGTTGGGAAATGGTGCGGGCAACATCATTGATAATCTCGATCTGGCGCAAATACCAACGATCTATCTTCGTAGAGTCAAAGACTTCATCCATTGTTGCACCGAGCCAGAGTGCGCGTTGGACTTGTTGCAGGCGATATTCCGTTGGCATCTTCATCGATTCAAGAAGATTTGATTTCTCTTCACTTGATCGAGCATCAGTAAAGGTAAAGTTCGCCTCTTTTCGCTCAAGTGAGCGCAACGCCTTCATGAGCGCTTCAGGGAATGAGCGACCTATAGCCATCGCTTCGCCAACGCTCTTCATCGTTGTGGTCAGACGAGGGTCTGCATCCTGAAACTTTTCAAAGGCAAATCGTGGAGCCTTAACTACTATGTAATCCAGTGTTGGTTCAAAGGATGCCGGCGTTACTTGGGTGATGTCATTTTTGATCTCATCGAGCGTGTAGCCAATCGCAAGTTTTGTTGCGATCTTGGCGATAGGAAAACCGGTTGCCTTAGAGGCAAGTGCGCTGGAGCGTGAAACACGAGGGTTCATCTCGATCACAATAATGCGCCCCGTATCAGGGTTGACCGCAAATTGAATATTACATCCGCCCGTATCAACGCCAACTTCGCGGATGATAGAGATCGAAAGATCGCGCAGCTTCTGATACTCAACATCTGTCAGTGTCAGTGCCGGCGCCACCGTAATGGAATCTCCTGTGTGCACGCCCATTGGATCAATATTTTCGATACTGCAGACAATTACGACGTTATCTGATTTATCGCGCATTACTTCGAGTTCATACTCTTTCCACCCAATGATGGACTCTTCAATGAGAACCTCAGATGTTGGACTGTGGCGAAGACCAGCTCCTGCAATCTGACGCAGGGTCTCTTCATCAAATGCGATACCTGAGCCAAGCCCGCCCATGGTGAACGAAGGTCGAATCACAACGGGATATTTCAGTTGAACGACAGCTCCCATCACATCATCCATCGTGTGACAGATAATCGAGCGAGCTGACTCTCCCCCAATCTTTTCAACAATTCCTCTAAAGAGTTCACGATTTTCACCACGTTCAATAGCTGCAACATCTGCACCGATAAGTTTGACGTTATAGCGCTCTAGAGTTCCAGCCTTGAAAAGTCCGATTGCCGCATTCAGCGCAGTTTGGCCACCCAGAGTCGCAAGAACAGCATCAGGGCGCTCTTTAGCGATGATGCGCTCGATGAATTCAGGAGTAATAGGTTCGATATATGTTGCATCAGCAAACTCCGGATCAGTCATAATCGTTGCAGGGTTTGAATTCACAAGGATGACTCGAATACCTTCTGCGCGCAGTACACGACAAGCTTGCGTTCCTGAATAATCAAATTCACAAGCTTGACCAATAACAATCGGGCCAGAGCCAATAACTAATACGCTCTTGATTGATTCATCGCGTGCCATTAGAGCGCCCCAACCTTTCTTGGGTACTGAACCATGAGATCCACGAAACGATCAAAGAGATATGCAGCATCATGAGGACCTGCAGCCGCTTCCGGGTGGTACTGCACGCTAAATGCTCCACGTTCTGTGAGTTCAAGACCTTCAACAACGCCATCATTGAGCGAGACATGAGTTACCTGTCCTGGTCCATACACAGTAGAGAAACCAGCATCGGTGGGAGCTTGCAACGCAAATCCATGGTTGTGCGCCGTGATTTCGACTTTACCTGTCTTGCGATCAATTACCGGTTGATTAATTCCACGATGACCAAATTGCAATTTATAGGTTTCAAACCCCAGAGCGCGTCCAAGTATTTGGTGACCAAAACAGATGCCGAATATGGGAATCTCCTCTGCCAGAATTTCCCGAACAAGTTCAATCGTTTCAGTCATCGTTGCGGGGTCTCCTGGGCCATTGGAGAGAAATACCCCATCAGGGTTAACGGCTTTGATGTCTTCAAAGGTTGAGCTATATGGCATGACATGTACTTCAATCCCACGCTCTGCCATGGCGCGAGGTGTTGCACCCTTGATTCCTAAATCAATCGCAGCGACTGTAAATCTCTTACTCCCGATTGCGGGAACAACATAGGTCTGCGCCGTGGAGACATCAGCGCTCAAATAGGCGCCACTCATTGCAGGTTGCTTGCGCACCTCGATAACCATCTCTTCGCGAGAGAGTTCTAACCCTGAGAAAATCCCAACACGCATAGCGCCTCGATCTCGCAAGTGGCGGGTGATGGCTCGTGTATCAACAGCTTGGATACCGATGATTCCTTGATCGATGAGTTCTGCTTCAAGATCCTTCTCGCTGCGCCAATTACTCGTCAATGTAGATGGGTTGCGCACAACAAATCCTGCAACCCAATACTTCTTGGATTCATTATCATAAGTATTGACTCCCGTATTTCCAATGTGGGGTGCTGTCATCACAACTACTTGCTTGTGATATGAAGGATCAGTCAGGGTCTCTTGATATCCGGTCATTCCGGTTTGGAATACCGCTTCACCGAATGTCTTACCGGTTGCAGCCCATGAAGAGCCCTCAAAGATGCGACCATCATCGAGGACTAGAAATGCCTTACTCATGCATTGCCCCCTTCGAAGACTGTCTTACCGTTAAAGATTGTTGCCAGGATTCGTCCCGGTAACTCCATCCCATGGAAGGGAGTATTGCGACTTCGAGAGGCTACTAGGTCGCGATCTACGCGTAAGACCTCGGTTGGATTCATCACAGTGATGTGCGCAGGGGCGCCTACTGCCAAAGTTTGACCTTGATTCTCATATCGACCGATGCGAGCTGGTGCATAGCTCATCCGTTGTGCGACCTTCTCCCAATTCATAAGCCCGGTCTCAACCATCGTCTTGTTGATGATGCTCAGCGCTGTCTCAAGACCGAGCATTCCAAAGGATGCTTCTTGCCATTCACACTCTTTTGTCTCAGCGGGGTGAGGCGCATGATCTGTTGCAACGATATCGATCGTGCCATCAGCAAGTGCCTCACGCAGAGCCATTACATCAGCTTCTGTGCGAAGAGGAGGGTTAACTTTAAATACTGGGTCATAACTTCGGGCCAATTCATCGGTCAGTAGTAAGTGATGGGGAGTTACTTCAGCGGTAACGCTAATTCCACGAGCTTTAGCCCATCGAATAATTTCAACTCCACCTGCTGTAGTGAGGTGACAGATATGTAAGCGAGCCTGGACATGATCTGCAAGAAGAACATCGCGGGCAATAATTGCTTCCTCAGCAATAGCTGGCCAGCCTTTGAGTCCAAGTTGAGAAGAGACAATTCCTTCATTCATTTGGGAACCCTGTGTGAGTCGAGGCTCTTGCGCATGCTGAGCAATCACGCCGTCAAACTTCTTCACATATTCAAGCGCTCTGCGCATTACAAGTGGGTCAAAGACGCAATGTCCATCATCACTAAAGACGCGAACACGAGCTACCGAATCAGCCATTGCTCCAATTTCAGCAAGATGTTCGCCCTCTAACCCACGTGTAACGGCTCCGATTGGGAAGACATCAAGTAACCCTGCAGATTGTCCAAGTCGGTAGACCTGTTCAACTACGCCTGCAGTATCTGCAACCGGTGACGTATTGGCCATCGCACTCAGCGCTGTAAATCCACCTTTAACTCCAGCGCGAGAACCAGACTCAACAGTCTCTGCATCTTCTCTCCCTGGTTCACGCAGATGCGTGTGAAGGTCGACAAGTCCTGGCAGAACAATCGATTTCGATGCATCGATGCGCTTGGCATCTTTATCCTCAATACGCTGTGCGATCTGGGCGATCACACCGTCTTTGATAAGAAGATCTGACTTCTTCCCATGAGGAAGTGTTCCACCTTGAATAAGAATTGAAGTACTCACTCTGTAGCTCCGATCTCTTGAGAACCTGCAAGAAGCATGTAGAGGATTGCCATGCGCACGCTCACGCCATTTGTAACCTGCTCAAGGATTACTGAGCGAGCACTATCTGCACTATCTGCTGTAATTTCTAACCCTCTATTCATAGGTCCTGGGTGCATCACAATCGCTGTGGGTTTCATCTGTGCAAGGCGATCTTTATTCAGTCCAAAGTAGCGTGAGTACTCACGAGCATTGGGAAAGAAGAGTTCAGTCATCCGTTCGAGCTGAATACGCAGCATCATCACTGCATCAACCGTTGCAATCACAGAATCAAAGTCGTAGGAGACCTTTACCGGCCACGACTCGACTCCCACAGGTAGAAGAGTAGGAGGGGCAACCAGTGTTACCTGAGCTCCAAGCTTAGTAAGAAGCAAGACGTTCGAACGTGCCACCCGTGAGTGCAATACATCGCCCACTATTGCAATGTGTAAACCTGTGAGGTCATCTCCCCCGTGAGCCAAATGTTTTCTGATCGTAAATGCATCAAGGAGCGCTTGGCTTGGATGCTCATGCGTTCCATCACCAGCATTAATCACAGAGCCAGTCATCCACTGACTATCTGCAAGTCGTTGCGCAGCACCTGATGCGCTATGACGAATGATGACTGCGTCAGCTCCCATCGCCTGCAAAGTTTGAGCTGTATCTTTTAGGGATTCACCCTTGCTCACACTCGAGCCCTTTGCAGAGAAGTTAATAACATCTGCAGAAAGACGTTTGGCGGCAGCTTCAAATGAGATACGAGTACGAGTTGAATCTTCTGCAAAGAGATTGACGATTGTGCGTCCTCGTAGCGTTGGCAACTTCTTCATGGGACCATCGGAGACGCGGGCTAACTCCTCTGCTGTATTAAGAATTTGCAGTGCTTCAACCTTGCTCAGATCTGCGATAGAGAGAAGATGGCGCATTATTTGCCCCCTTCTTCAAGTGAGACTGCATCAATGCCATCGAGTTCAGTGAATTGCACTTTGATAATTTGGGTAGGCGAAGTCGGAAGGTTCTTACCCACATAATCTGCCTTGATAGGTAGTTGTCGATGGCCGCGGTCGACTAGGACAGCAAGCTGTACCGTCTTCGGCCTTCCAATCTCCCCCAGTGCATCCAGTGCTGCGCGAATTGTGCGCCCTGAGAAGAGAACATCATCGACAAGGATCACGTTGCGATCTTCAACGCCCAGTGATGGAATCGTGGTCGGCATGAGTGCTCGTGGTGGTCGCATTCGAAGGTCATCACGGTGCAGAGTGATATCCAGAGTTCCCACTTGAACGGGTTTTCCTTCAATGGCTTGCATATTCGCTGCGATGCGAGCTGCTAAGTGAGCACCTCGTGTGGGAATTCCAAGGAGTGTGATCGAATCCGAACCAGAGTTACGTTCAAGGATTTCGTGGGAAATGCGGGTAATCGCTCGTGCCATATCTGGCGCCGGCAGGGCAAGGCTCATGTCAATCTCCTTCCCCGCCTCGCAGGACGGGTCGTTAAAGGATGTTGGCGGAGTCTAGCACTTAAGTTCGGGTCTCTGTGGATTGCCCGTCTATGCGCAAGCCGACCTGACTTAGCGTGGCCGTCATGAATACTCACGTCACAATCCAGCAAGTATCTGCCCGATTACGGGCAATTCGCATTTCACGTTCACTCTCTTTAAGCGATGTGGAACGGCTCAGTAAGGGATCGTTGAAGGCAGTTGTCCTTGGTTCATATGAGCGAGGCGCTCGAACACTGAGCATCAAACGCGCAATCACGATTGCCGCACTCTATGACGTGCCGCTCTCCCAGCTCTTCACCGAAGAGCTTCCTGTGGAAGTGATTTCATCTGAGCGCACAGTGATTGATTTGCGAGCAGTCAATAAGCGCGCACATGATGCCACGCATCCAAGTTATGAGAACTATCTCCTTCTGGCCCGATTAGCGCAAAGAGTTGTCCGCTCTCGTCAAGACTGGAATGGTGAGGTTTTATCCATTCGTCATTCCGATATGGAAACCATCTCAGTTCTCTTTGATCAACCGATTTCCTACGTCCTGCAATGGATGGAGAGCGAGAAAGTTCTACTTAAACTGCGATAGAACTAGATGGCAATGCTGTCTTTGATGGATGAGATGCGTCCTAGAACACCATGGATATAGCCTGCAGATTCATCGGTTGAAAGTTCTCGCGCCAGAGTCAGCGCTTCATCAATGGCGATCCCGTCATCGAGATCTGCACTCCATACGATTTCATAGATTCCAAGTCGCAAAATATTTCGATCTACCGCAGGTAAGCGATCCATATCCCAGCCTTGGGCATAGGTGGTGATGAGTTCATCAATCTTTCGCTTGTTCTCTGTGACGCCGGCAATCAGAAGCTTTGTAAATTCTCGGATAGGCCGTGCATCTGGTCCTTCTTCGATGACATCGCGTAGAGCTAAAAGATCTGCCGCAGAAGTGCTGCGAATATCAGCCTCATAGAGTAAATCCAGAGTCTGTTTGCGAGCTTTACTGCGAGCTGACACTAGTTGGCGCGACCCTGATATGAACCATCGCGTGTGTCAACAAGAACAATCTCATCCTGCTTGATAAAGAGCGGGACCTGAATCTGAATACCAGTTTCAACTGTTGCAGGCTTTGTTCCACCGGATGAACGATCACCCTGTAGACCTGGTTCCGTGTAGGTAATTTTCAGTGGAACAGATGCTGGCAAATCGATATAGAGAGGATTTCCGTCATGGATAGCAACAATCGCTTCAGTATTCTCCAACATGTAGTTTGCCGCATCTCCCACAGTTGCCGCTGAAATATTCATCTGATCAAAGTTGACGTTATCCATAAATACAAAGTCATCACCTTCCTTATAAAGGAAGTTCATTTCGCGCTTTTCTAGGATTGCAATCTCAACCTTGACGCCCGCGTTATATGTCTTATCGACAACTTTGCCTGTCAATACTTGCTTGAGCTTGGTACGCACGAATGCAGGACCTTTACCTGGCTTCACATGCTGGAATTCAACAACTGTCCATAACTGACCTTCGATATCAAGGGTCATGCCATTTTTTAGATCATTTGTTGTTGCCACGATAACTCCAGTTCATGCCTTCGCCAATCGAAGGTCAATAGAGCGCAGAGTTTACCGTATGTAATTAGGCGAGTAACGCCTTCAGGGCAATGAGCGCTAAGACGTATGAATTAGGACCAAAACCACCGATGGTTCCATTGGCTACCCCTGAAATCACAGATGTGTGACGAAATTCTTCACGTGAAAGTGGATTTGATAGATGAACCTCAATGAGAGGTGCTTTAACCAACTCTGCAGCATCACGAATTGCATATGAGTAATGAGTAAATGCTGCTGGATTGATGATCACTGGAGTCTTTGTATCGGCTGCTTCATGAAGCCATCCAATAATCTCAGCTTCATCGTTACTCTGCCTGACATCGGCTTCAAATCCATGTGTCTTCGCAGCGCTCTCGATATGAGCGACTAGTGCTGGATACGTCATATCTCCATAGATAGAAGAATCGCGAATATCAAGACGCCCGAGATTGGGGCCGTTGAGTACTAAAACCTTCATTGGCTTAGCCTCTCATATGCGGCAATAAGCTCGCTCTCAATTGGATTTTCCAATCTCTGTGTCTTGCCGATCTCAGTAATCACTACAAATCGAAGGGTATTTCCACGGCTCTTCTTATCGAGCTTCATTGCGGCAAGAAGTTCTGGCCACTCTGCTCCTGCATATGTCACGGGCAAACCCAGACGAGAGAGTGTCTCTATATGCAATTTACTCACTTCAGGAGAAATCAGAGAAAGGCCTTCGGATAGGTATGCGATGAAGGCCATGCCGATGGAGACGCATTCGCCATGACGCAATGAATACTTGGATAAGAGTTCAACGGCGTGACCAAATGTGTGACCATAGTTGAGAATTTCACGATCGAAACTCTCCTTAAAATCACCAGAGACGACGCGAGCTTTAACAGCTACTGATCTCTCAATCAATTCGACGGTGAGCTCGCGTGATGTGCGAATATCTGCAAGTGACTTCGATGCAATGAGTTTGAGAATCTCACCATCTGCAATGAATCCACACTTCACGACTTCAGCTAACCCTGCTGCGAAATCGCGATCTGAAAGCGTTCCAAGCCATGAAGGATCTATCAAAACTGCAATCGGTGAGTGAAAAGCTCCAATGAGGTTCTTGCCGTAATCGCTATTGATTCCTGTCTTACCGCCAACCGCTGCATCAACCATCCCAGCAACGGTTGTGGGAACTGCGATCCAATCCATTCCGCGAAGCCAGCTAGCAGCAAGGTAGCCAGCAAAGTCAGTGACTGCTCCCCCGCCAATTCCCACGATGAGATCTGCACGAGTAAAGCCGGCAGCCCCCAACCAATTCCACGCTTGTGCAAGTACAGCTGCTGATTTACCAGCCTCTCCATCTGGAATAGGCAGGTAGAAGAATTCACAATCTCCAGCTTCCAATTGGGGAACTCGATCCTTCATCGATTCGCTGAACACGACAGCAACACGAGCACGGCCCTGAGCACGATCACTGAGCGCAGCAAGGTAGTCAACATCAATCAAAACATCGTACTCACGATCTGCGCTGACATGAATCTTCTTCACTTGAGCACCTCAAGAATCTCATCCACGATCTCAGTCTCGGATTTCGTGTTCACATCGATGACTGTATCGGCAATCGATTCATAGATGGGACG
Source organism: Actinomycetota bacterium (assembly GCA_039799305.1). Taxonomy (GTDB): domain Bacteria; phylum Actinomycetota; class Actinomycetes; order Nanopelagicales; family Nanopelagicaceae; genus Planktophila. Next base: position 27,472 of record JBDLSZ010000039.1, on the reverse strand, counting down.
TCGCGCCTCCATCAGTGTCTGCCATTGGCCTCGTGGGTTATGTAGCAAGAGTGGACGATCACGATTGAAGCCGATGCGGGGTGCAACAGTTGCCAATGAAATATCTAGATAGACGACGGGGGATGCAATTGCGCGTAGCGCAGATTGAGCATCCATAGAAATAGGAGCGCCTCCACCTAGTGCAAGAACAGTTCCATCGGATAAGAGTTCGCTACGAAGAACGCCTTTTTCAAGAAGGCGAAAGGCATCCTCACCATCTTCAAGAAAAATATCTGACACTGTGCGACCAGTTTCCTCTTCAACCACTTGATCAGTATCTCTAAATGCAATATCTAGACGCTTCGCAATCAATTGGCCAATCGTTGTCTTACCCGAGCCCATGGGACCTATCAAAATGACGCGAGGAGCCATCGTAATTATTTGAAGCGTAGATTCTTCATATAGGACTCGAAATTACGTCGCACTTCTTGAACAGAGTCACCGCCGAATTTTTCCAGAACTGCCTCAGCAAGAACGAGAGCCGCCATAGCTTCTGCAACCACACCCGCAGCTGGTACAGCGCAGACATCTGATCGCTGATTGATAGCTTTTGCTGCCTCACCAGTCTTCACATCAATGGTGTCCAGTGCCTTAGGAACAGTTGAAATAGGTTTCATCGCAACTGATACGCGCAGAATTTCACCGTTAGACATTCCGCCTTCAGTTCCACCAGCACGGTCTGTGCGACGCTGAATCGCACCGCCTGAACCGCGTTCAATCTCATCGTGGGCTACAGATCCGCGACGTGTTGCAGTTCTAAATCCATCTCCGATTTCAACACCCTTGATTGCCTGAATACCCATCAACGCTCCGGCAAGGCGCGCATCAAGGCGGCGATCCCAATGAACATGTGAACCTAATCCTGGTGGAAGGTTATATGCCAATACTTCACAGACTCCCCCAAGGGTGTCACCGTCAGCATGAGCTGCTTCAATTTCGGCAATCATTAGAGCGCTAGTTGCTGGATCTGAACAGCGAACTGGATCATCATCAATTCTCTTCATATCGCCTTCACGTGGCATCTCATACGAATCAGGAATGCGCACTGCACCGATAGAAACAACGTGACTCAAAATCGTAATCCCCACAGATTGTTCTAAGAACTTGCGAGCTATGGCACCCAGTGCAACACGAGCAGCTGTCTCTCTCGCACTTGCGCGTTCAAGGATCGGGCGCGCATCATCAAAGTCATACTTCTGCATTCCAACCAAATCAGCATGACCTGGACGTGGACGAGTAAGTGGTGCATTGCGAGCTAGGTTTTCAATCTCTTCGGCAGGAACGGGATCTGCAGACATTACCTTTTCCCACTTAGGCCATTCACTATTTCCCACTTGAACTGAAATCGGACCACCTTGCGTGATTCCTAGGCGCACTCCACCAAGGATTGTGACCTTATCTGCTTCAAAGTTCTGTCTTGCTCCGCGTCCAACACCTAAGCGACGTCTTGCTAAATGGAAATCAATATCTTCAGTTGTCACTGCAACATGTGCTGGCATGCCCTCAATAATCGCCGAAAGGGCTTGGCCATGAGATTCACCTGCAGTAATCCAACGCATGGGCATATTCTTGCAGAAAGAGGCTCCATCGTGCGTCTCATTAGAGAATGCTCAAGGGTCTTACTGCGAGAACTGCGCCACATAGTGCCGGGGCAAAGGCTATTTCACCTTTCATTGAGCGAGTTCGCATGTAATGGATGGCTATAGAGATGCCCGAAATGATGCAGACCATTGCAAGATATCGGTTCACATTACTTCCTCCCACCACGCAATTGATGATGACGATCACTAGCTTCACATCGCCTAAGCCACACCTCGAAACGAGGTGAAAAAGAATGCTAATGAGGACGCTTAAAAGAAGAAGTATCGGTTCAAAGGTTTGAGGCATTGTTGCTAGAGAAATCAGAAGAAGTAGGAATACACAGAAATTGGGAATTCGGCGCTGTCTGATGTCAATAATTGAGATGAGCAGGAGTAGAGCGAAAATCACTCACGCAGAATATGTAGGAAAGAAGACGCGAATTAAGTCCTGTGGATTAACGAGCTGATTTACGAAGCACTGCTCGAAGATGAGTCGACAGCGCCTCGCGATCAAAGTCAATATCGAGCACGAGAGCGAGTTGATCGACTCCTTGATACATCAAAAGTTCTAGTCCGTTGATAACAGTTCCACCGCAATCGCTCCAGCGTTGCGCCAACTCAGTAGGCCAAGGCTTATAGATCACATCAAAGAAAGTTGCATGGATTCCTCGGTTTACAGAACCTGCCAGAAGATCTGCAGCCCCCGCAGGCGTTGTATTGACCACCAAGTCATAGGCGGTGAAATCGACATCGGAGGACCAGCGGTGATATTCAAAGTGTGAATGCGAAATTGCAGACTCCAAAGCCTCTTGTCGCAAACTTGAACGACCCAAGACATGAATGTTCTTCGCGATGGAATCAAGAGAACCTGTCACAGCTCGAGCAGTACCACCAGCTCCCAGAATCAGGACTGAATCAATATCCGTGATGCCAGCGTGCCCAAGTGCTGCAACGAATCCACTTCCATCGGTGCTGCTGATAGACCATTTGCCATCGCTTTTAATCATTGTATTTCCAGATTGAATTCTCTGAGTGAGCGCATCCGCCTCAAAACCAAGACTCAATACTTCCTCTTTGAGCGGCATCGTCAGAGACAGGTAATCAAATTCTGCAGATCGCATTTCAATGAACTTACCGAGGGCGCCAGATGCCACCTTAATCGCTGAATACGTTCCTTCGATACCTAGGAATTCGAATGCAGCCTTGTGAAGGACAGGAGAGAGCGAGTGCGATATCGGTGAACCGAGCACTGCACCATTAATCACTTGTCACTCCTAAACTTGCCAGCTCGTAAATTTTTCTTGTATTCAATCTTCCAGTTATTGAACTCGTTGATATCGCTTGTAAAGCGGGTATCAGACGGTGCAACCGTAATGAAAAAGAGCCAATCCCCTTGTTCTGGGCTAACTGCCGCACGCAAAGCATCTGCGCCCGGATTGTTGATGGGACCCGGAGGTAAGCCATAACGCTTATAAGTATTGTATGGCGAGTTTATGAGAGTTGACTGTGTGCTCAAGAAGACACTCCCACGGCTCTTCTTTACATAGTGCACCGTTGAATCGAATTGCAGTGGCATCCCCTTAGTCAGGCGATTGCGAATGACTTGCGAGATCTTCGTAAAGTCCTGGGTATTTCCCTCAGCCTGAACTAGGGATGCAATAATCAAGAACTGCTGCGGCGTGAATTTCTCCTTAGAGGAGTAGAAGCCAGCCTTTCGCATTTCCTTCTCGGCGCGATCGACCATGCTCTGTATCGCTGGCAAAGCAAGCGTTCCTTCTTCAAAACTGTACTGCGCAGGAAAGAGAAGTCCTTCAAGGGATGTAAACCCCTTGGGCTTTGCAACATTTCTGATTGCATTAGCAACATCTGCCTTAGTCATCTTCGCACTGTAGAACTGAGGGATGATTTCAGAGAGCCATGCTCCTTCAAAGATGCTGATTAATCCCGTGATACGTGAAGCATCAAGCAACTGTTCTAGCGCTTGTGTCGCACAAATCCCGCGATCAATCTCATGATTACCGGGGGCCACCTTCTGTGATTCAGGATTGCCGACAGCAACTCTGAAGTATGCCTCAGCTGATTTAACGACACCTGCTGACTCGAGTGAGGCGGCAATGGATGAACCCGATTCGCCGGAAACGATATTGATATTTACTCGCTCGGTCGAGGCGCTAGAACATGGGTAATCCGCAGCTGTTGAACCTGGAATGCGCAGCGAATGCAGTGCAAAAGTTAAGGTAAAGACGAGAGCTAGCGCCGTTGCTATACGAAATAGAGGCGAGCTATGCCAGATTTTCACGAAGTAGTCCTTGTTCAAGAATTGCGACAGCTGCCATGGCATCAATGACAGATTTGGAATCTCGCGTAGAAACGCCCGCCTCTTTCAACTTCTTCTGGGCACTGACCGTTGATAGTCGCTCATCGACGAAGACGACAGGTAAGTCTGTAATCGATTGCAGTGATTGAGCGAAGCTTTCAGCTTTCTCTGCGCTCTCCCCCTTTGAACCAGACATATTCATGGGCAGACCGACAAATATACGAATGGGTTCGTGTTCTGCGATGAGTGCAGAAATCTCATCCAAGAAATCTCTGCTCTTGCTATCTAAGACAGATAAGGGCGATGAGAGAATTCCATCCGGATCACAGAGAGCCACACCTGTGCGGACATCGCCATAGTCAAAAGCGATGCGTCGTCCTCGCTGCGTCATTTACTTTCCAGAGATTGAATCGGTGATAGCTGTCAAAGCTGCTTGAGACTTAGAAGGATCTATTCCTCCACCTTGTGCGAAATCATCTTTACCGCCACCGCCACCGCCAAGGATTGTCGAACCTATTTTCACAAGTGCGCCTGCTTTCAAACCTGCGGCCTTTGCCGCATCACTCACAGCGACCACAAGAACAGGCTTTCCATCATTAGAACTAATCAAAGCCACTGCAGATTGTGGTGCACGAGCTTTAAGGTCTAATGCAATCTTGCGCAGGTCATCGCCTGTAATACCATCGGGAAGAATTGCTGTGACAGTTGATGTGCCATTGAGAATCTTCGCAGTATCGGCGAGTGCGCCAATCTGTCCCATAGCTTGGGCTGAACGAACTACAGCAAGCTCCTTCTCAATATCCTTAATCTTTGTAAGAAGATCTGAAATACGTTCAGGAAGCTCTTCTGTACGAGCACCCTTAATGATTTCGGTCAGCGAATTGAGTAGAACATGCTCACGAGCTAAGAATCTATATGCATCTACTCCGACAAGAGCTTCAACGCGACGAACACCTGCTCCGACGGATGATTCACTGAGCAACTTCACAACACCGAGTTGGCCAGAGCGCTCAACGTGAGTACCGCCGCAGAGTTCACGAGCCCAATCCCCCACACTGACAACACGCACCTGATCGCCGTACTTCTCACCAAAGAGCGCCATAGCGCCAATTTTCTTTGCGGCATCTTGCGTCATTGTCTCTGCAGTCACTGCCAAGTTATCAAGAAGGAGGGTGTTCACGCGAGATTCAACTTCATTAAGCACTGAATCAGGAACTGCTCCCGTTGATGGGAAGTCGAAACGAAAGCGTCCAGGTGAGTTCTCAGAACCAGCCTGTGTCGCTGTTTCTCCAAGAATTTCACGGAAAGCTTTATGCACCATATGCGTTGCTGTGTGAGCGCGAGAGATTGCATGGCGACGTTCAAGGTCAATCGCCGCAAGTGCTGAAGAACCTGTCGTTACTTCACCCGAAATAACTCGACCGCGATGAACAGATAGACCATTGACTGGGGTCTGCACATCATCGATCTCTACAACCGCTCCATTTGAAAGCGTGATGCGACCGCAATCTGCAAGTTGTCCGCCACCTTCTGCATAGAACGGTGTGCGATCGAGAACGATTTCAACCTCTTGACCGGAGGATGCTGATGCAACGCTGATACCGTCAACGAGAATTCCATTGATAGATGACTCAGATTCATTCTGCGTATAACCCACGAAGGTGGATGCGCCTTTGGAATCTGCAATCTTCTTGTATTCGGAAACATCTGTGTGGCCACTCTTCTTAGCCTTCGCATCAGCCTTTGCGCGATCACGCTGCTCATTCATCAGGCGGCGGAATCCATCTTCATCCACGTCCAGGCCTTCTTCTCGAGCCATCTCAAGAGTCAGATCGAAAGGGAAGCCGTAGGTGTCATGGAGTTTAAAGACTTCATCCCCTGGAAGAACGCTCTTTTTGCTTGCCTTCAGTTGTGTCGATGCAAGATCAAAGATTGTTGTTCCAGCCTTGAGAGTCTGCAGGAACGACTCTTCTTCAGCGACAGAGACTGCCAAGATGCGCTTTTGATCTGCGATCAGCTCTGGATATTGAGGACCCATAGCACCGATTGCAGCAACAGTGAGTTCAGACATGATGGGATCGTTGACTCCCATAAGACGCATATTACGAATAGTTCTACGCATCATGCGGCGCAGCACATAACCACGGCCTTCATTGCCGGGAGTTACTCCATCGCCAATGAGCATCGCTGAAGTTCGTGCATGGTCTGCAACAACGCGAAGTGACACATCGGTACCTTGAGCTTTTCCATATTTAACGCCAGAAAGAGCAGATGCCTTTGTGAGAATTTGCATCGTTGTATCAATTTCGTAGATATTCTCCACGCCTTGCAAGAGCGCAGCTGTGCGCTCTAGTCCTAAACCAGTATCAATACTCTTCGCCGGAAGCTCGCCAAGAATCGGATATCCGTCTTTGCCGCCACCTGCGCCGCGTTCGTTCTGCATAAAGACGAGGTTCCACACTTCCATATAGCGGTTCTCATCTGCAATCGGGCCACCTTCAATTCCATATTCAGGGCCACGGTCGTAATAGATCTCAGAGCAAGGACCGCATGGGCCTGGAACTCCCATAGACCAGAAATTATCTGCCATATCGCGACGTTGAATACGCTCGCGTGGAATGCCAATCTTCTTATGCCAAATATCTGCAGCCTCGTCATCATCGAGATAGACAGTTACCCATAAACGCTCTTCGGGAAAACCATAACCACCATCGTTAATCGGACGAGTCAACAATTCCCATGCAAGTGAGATCGCACCTTCTTTGAAGTAATCTCCGAATGAGAAGTTTCCACACATTTGAAAGAACGATGCGTGGCGCGTTGTCTTTCCCACTTCATCGATATCCAAGGTTCGCACACACTTTTGCACAGATGTTGCACGCTTATAGGGAGGCGTTACCTCACCTAAGAAGAATGGCTTAAAAGGAACCATTCCAGCGTTTACTAAAAGAAGGTTCGGATCATCTGCGATAAGAGAGGCTGAAGGAACGACAGTGTGCTTTAGGCCTTGACGGTTTTCACTCTCAAAAAAGCGCAGCCAGCGCGAACGGATTTCGGCGGATTCCACTAGTCAGATTTTTTCTTCGACTTACGGCCTTTACTGAGAGTTGCAGCACCAAGGAGCGCTCCAGCAACACGTCCAGTAGGACTTTCCATGAAACCAGTTGTTGCACCAGTTACCTTGGACGTTACCTCTTCAACATTCTTTGTGATCTTTGCGATGCTCTCAAGAGGGCCATTGATGAGCTCAAGAGTACGTGTTGACTCATTGAGCAAAGGTGTTGTGTCATCGGTGAAGGCTTTGAGTGAGACCTTAGCCTCATCGATAAATCTGCTCACGCGAAAGACTGTGTATGCAATGGCAATAGCAATCACGAAAAGTGATACCGCCGCAATAATCGTTGCAATTCCGCCTGGACCCATAGTTATTAGCCTACCTGACTTACTCCTTAGGAGGAGTCCAATCGATGGCGGCTTCCTTTCGTTGCGCAGGAGTAATAGGAGTTGGTGCACCTGTCAGTGGATCTCCACCGCTTGCAGTCTTAGGGAATGCAATCACTTCACGGATTGAATCAGAGCCAGTCAACAGTGCACATACGCGGTCTAGGCCGAGTGCGATTCCGCCATGTGGAGGTGGGCCGTAGTTAAATGCTTCAAGAAGGAATCCAAACTTGCTCTGGGCTTCTTCATCAGAGAGACCAATAACAGTAAAGACATCTTTCTGGATATTGCGATCGTGAATACGAATGGAGCCGCCGCCTAGCTCTGTTCCGTTAAGAACAATGTCATAGGCGTAGGCAAGTGCGGTTGCAGGATCTGACTTAAAGGTGTTTGCAAACTCTGGCTTGGGACCAGTGAAGGGATGGTGGACCGCAGTCCATCCACCATTATCTGTTGGCTCAAACATTGGAGCATCAACAACCCATACAAATTCCCATGCACCTTGGCTAATCAGATTGCAACGCTTTCCAATTTCAAGACGTGCAGCACCTAATAGTTGTTGTGATGAAGCACGATCTCCTGCTGCAAAGAAGATGGCATCTCCTGGCTTTGCACCGACAAGGGCTGCAATTCCAGATTGTTCCTCCTCTGAAATATTCTTTGATACAGGGCCACCGAGTGTGCCATCCGTGTTTACCAAAATGTAAGCAATGCCTTTAGCTCCACGGGCTTTTGCCCAGTCTTGCCACGCATCGAGTTCGCGACGAGGAGAGTCTGCTCCCCCAGGCATAACAACAGCGCCTACATACGGTGCTTGGAATACGCGAAACGGTGTTGCCTTAAAGAAGTCAGTGACTTCAGTGAGCTCGTATGCAAAGCGAAGATCTGGTTTATCTGAGCCGTAGCGATCCATTGCATCTGCATATGTCATATGTGGGATGGGAGTTGGGATGTCGTATCCAACGGCTTCCTTCCACACCTTCACAAGAATCTTTTCAGCAACAGCCAAAATATCTGCTTGATCAATAAAAGACATCTCAATATCAAGTTGAGTGAACTCTGGTTGGCGATCCGCACGGAAATCTTCATCGCGGAAGCAGCGAGCAATCTGGTAGTAACGCTCCATACCGGCAACCATCAAGAGCTGCTTAAAGAGCTGAGGTGATTGAGGAAGTGCATACCAACTACCTGGTTGCAGGCGCACTGGTACTAAGAAGTCACGCGCACCTTCCGGTGTTGAACGTGTGAGATACGGTGTTTCGATCTCAAGAAATTCAAGGCTTTCCATCACATTACGGATCGTTGATGTGACCTTAGAGCGAAGGCGCAAGTTTGCTGCAGGCCCTTCACGGCGCAGATCAAGATAACGATAACGAAGGCGCACCTCTTCAGAAATCTCAGACTCACTGCCTGAATCAACAGGAAATGGAAGTGGAGCAGACTCGCTCAATACAACAACATCATCGCCCATAATTTCAATGGCACCTGTTGGGATATTGGAGTTTTCATTCCCTGCAGGACGCAGCGCAACTTCTCCAGTGATTTGAAGACACCATTCAGCGCGAAGTTGGCCTGCCATCTTCTCATCGCGAATAACGACCTGCACAGAACCTGTTGCATCACGAAGATCGATAAAGGCAACGCCTCCATGATCGCGACGACGAGCAACCCAGCCAGCCAAAGTGACGCTCTGACCTACATGAGAGGCGCGAAGAGATCCTGCGTCCTGGTTTCTTAACATCGTCAAAAGCCGCCTTTAAATGATGGTGAATTAGAGCGAGAGTGCTCGCCGTAATTCATCCTGTAATTGGGCAATCTTAACGGAGGATGTAACCCCATCTGACATCCTCTTGAGTTCAACAACACCAGCCGTGAGTTCAGATTCGCCAAGAACTATGACATAGCGCGCACCTGACTTATCAGCCGCTTTCATCGCACCCTTGAGGGCTCGATCTCCGAAGGCAATTTCTGTGCGAACTCCCGAAGAGCGAAGATCTTGAGCAATGACAAGACTCTGCTCCTTTGCCTCATCCCCCAAAGGAATGATGAAGAGGTCGGATGAGAACTCTTGAGATGGAACAGTTGATTCAGCAATCGCTGCAAGAAGTGCGCGATCTACGCCAAGTCCAAATCCAATGCCGGACAGTGATTGACCACCCAGAGTCTCCATCAGCCCGTCATAACGACCGCCACCACCGATGCCACTTTGAGCACCAAGGTCTGGATGAATAAATTCAAAAGTAGTTCCGGTGTAGTAATCAAGGCCTCGCACCATGCGAGGGTTAATTGTGAAGGCGATTCCCATGGCGCTCAAATACTTTTGCACTGATGCAAAGTTCGCAGCAGAGTCTGGCGATAAGTAATCCAGCAAGATGGGAGCCTTCGACATAGCCGCTTGCATCTCATCCCTCTTATCGTCAAAAAGTCGCAGCGGATTAATCGCTGCTCGCTCTTTCGTTACATCATCGAGTGTCAGTCCTGCAATAAATTTCACAAGATCCACGCGATGAGCAGCTCGTGATTGCGCATCTCCCAGGGATGTAATCTCTAAACGATAATTCTTAAGTCCTAAGTTCTTAAATCCACGATCTGCGATAGCAATGACTTCAGCATCAAGTGCTGGATCTTCAATACCAATAGCTTCAATTCCCACTTGATAGAACTGACGGTAGCGACCAGCTTGTGGTCGCTCGGCACGGAAGAACTGTCCTGAATACCAGACCTTGACAGGCAGTTGTCCTCGATCAAGATTTGCTTCAATCACCGCGCGCATTACCCCAGCTGTTCCTTCAGGTCGCAAAGTGATCGAACGTCCACCACGATCTTCAAATGTATACATCTCTTTTGAGACAACATCGGTTGATTCACCAACGCCGCGACTAAAGAGATTGGTATCTTCAAAGACGGGAAGTTCCATCAATTGATATCCCGCATCTTTGGCAGGTGCTATCAACTGCTCACGAACCCATTCAAATGATTGGGATTCAGGAGGCAGATACTCGCGCACGCCCTTGGGTGCTTGGATCTTCTCGAACTTCATGAGGTCAATTCTTTCAGATAAGGGTTGTTTTTTCGCTCGAATTTAATCGTGGTCTCGGGTCCATGTCCTGTGAGAACTCGTAAATCATCAGAAAGAGTAAGAACTTTGGTTTTCAGGGTCGCAATCATCTCTTTTGAGCTTCCAGTTGGAAGATCGGTCCGACCGATTGAGCCTGCGAAGAGAACATCACCACTAACGAGAATTTCATCATTAATTGTGAACATCAGCGAACCTCGGGTGTGTCCTGGTGCATGAATCGCCGTGATCTTCATTCCGAGTAGTTCCAGCGTTGCACCATTCTTGAGTTCACTCACCTTTTTAGGTTCAACAAATGTCATCGACTCAAGTTGAGAAATGAATTGCTCTCCATGTATTCCGGCAGGGTCTTCAATGAAGCGACGATCCTCTGAATGAATATATGCAGGGATGTCATAACCATCGGCAAGTGGAGTGATGGAGAAAGTGTGATCGAGATGTCCATGGGTGAGCAGTGCTGCTACAGGTTTGAGTTTATGTTCTTCGATAATCATCTCGATATCGCGAGAAATATCAGGCATTCCTGGATCTACGATGATGCATTCAGAGCCCTCGGAGGGCGCAATAATCCAGCAGTTGGTTGCAAACATAGGGGCCGGAAAGGAACGCACAAGCATCTTTTGGACCCTATTTCTAGCGTGGATTTACGACACGCGGATGCACAGGGTACCTTTGACCCCGCACACATTCGCACATATCAACGAAGGTCGAGTTCATACCGAACCGTCCGACGCGCTGAAGGGGAAAGCCATGACCGATATCAATCCAACTGCTCTAGCTCAAACACACTCAACACCAAGTGCTGCATCTGCACTTGTGGGAGACCCTTCACGATTTGGTCGCGTTGCCGAAGATGGCACTGTATTTGTTCGCACTAACGATGGCGAGAAGCCCGTTGGTTCATACCCAGGAAAGACTGCTGAAGAAGCACTCGCCTACTTTGTCCGTAAGTTTGAAGCACTCGCATCTGAGGTAGCACTTACTGCAGCGCGCATCACAAGTGGTGCCATGGTTCCACAAGATGCCTACGAAGCTGTAAAGAAGTTGCGCCTGCAAGTGCGCGAACTCAACGCGGTAGGCGATCTCGATGCACTTGCCGCATCTGTTGAGCAGATCGAACCTCTCATTGAGGGACATCGCGAAGCATATGAAGCAAAGAAGGCAGCAGAGGCTGTTGTAAAGGCCGCTCGCCGCGAACAGATCCTTGTTGAGAAAGAGAAGATTGTTGTTGAAGCAGAATCTCTCGCACTCTCAGAGAATTGGAAAGTGACAGGTGATCGCCTGAAGGCTCTCCTTGATGAGTGGAAGGCCGCTCCCCGTCTTGATAAGAAATCAGATGCAGACTTCTGGAAGCGTTTCTCAGCATCACGCAATAAGTTTGATAAGCGACGTCGTACGCACTTTGCTCAACTAGAAGCAACTGCTGGCAAAGTCTCTGAGGCAAAGAGCGCAATCATCGCTGAGGCAGAAAAGCTTGCAACATCGACGGATTGGGTAGCAACCGCTCGCCGCTATAAGGCCTTGATGGATCAGTGGAAGGCAGCAGGTCGCGGCAAGAAGAGCGATGACGCAAAGCTCTGGGCTCGATTTAAGGCATCCCAAGATCAATTCTTCACAGCTAAGAATGCAGATCTAGAAAAGCGCGAAGTATCAATGTCCGCAAACCTCATTAAGCGCGAAGAACTTATCGTTCAGATTGAAGCTCTCCTTCCCTTCACTGATGTGAAGCAGGCAAAGAGCGCATTCCGCGAATTGATGAACACATGGACGAAGATCGGAATTACTAACCGCGATAAGCGCGCTGCATTTGATGCACGTGTTTCAAAGGTTGAAGAGGCTCTTAAAGAGGCAGAGGCTGAGATCTGGCGTAAGACAGATCCCACAGCGAAGGCGCGAGCTGCAGAAGTTGTGAAGCAACTCTCTGAATCCATTGAAAGCTATGAGAAGACTGCTGCAAAGGCTCAAGCTGCTGGCAATGAGAAGAAGGCTAAGGAAGCCCTCGAATCTGCAGTTGCTCGTAAGTCATGGCTTGATGAGGCGCAGAAGCACCTCGCAGAGTTCAACTAATACGCTTTACGTTCTATAGACGTCATAGACGCCTTCGATAGATCGCACTGCTGCCAATACTGAATCAAGGTGCTTGGCATCTGCCATTTCAAAGGTAAAGCGTGAAATTGCAACGCGATCTTTCGTTGTACTAACTGCAGCGCTAAGAATATTTACCTGTTGCTCAGATAGCGTGCGCGTGACATCTGCAAGCAATCGGGCCCTATCTAAAGCTTCCACCTGGATATTGACAAGGAATACGCTGGCAGCACCTGCAAGCCACTTCACACCAACAATTCGCTCGCTCTGATTACTGCGCAAGTCTGCAGCGTTGATGCAATCGGTTCGGTGGACCGATACTCCTGAGCCCTTTGTAATAAATCCCATGATGGTATCCCCCGGTACGGGAGTGCAGCATCGCGCAAGCTTTGCAAGCACATCATCGATACCTTCTACTTCAATGGCACTTGATGTGCGTCTTGTCGCCTGCAGCCCAGTTGGAATGTTCTCCATCGTTACTTCAGGGTGTGAATCTTCACCACCCATACTTGCTACAAGTTTTTCAATGATGGATGCTGCAGAGACATGGCCATCACCGACTGCGCTATAGAGCGCATCAATATCGGCGTAGTGCATATCGTGCGCAAGCTCTAGAAGTGAGTGACCTGCGAAAATCTTCTGAAGTGGCAAACCAGCCTTACGCATCTGTCGAGCTATCGATTCACGACCGGCATCAATTGCCTCTTCGCGACGCTCCTTGCTAAACCAAGCCTTAATCTTTGAGCGAGCTCGCGGACTCTTAACAAAGTTGAGCCAATCGCGGCTAGGACCCGCATGCTCACCTTTATTGGTAACAATCTCAACGACATCACCGTTATTGAGCTTTGATTCAAGGGGAACAAGTCGTCCATTGACCTTTGCACCAGCACATCGCAAACCAACATCAGTATGAACAGAGAATGCGAAGTCCACAGGGGTTGAACCACCTGGAAGGGCGACGACAGAACCTTTTGGAGTGAAGACGAAGACTTCAGGAGAACCTAGATCAAAGCGCAGCGCTTCAAGAAATTCTGACGGGTCTTCTGTCTCTTTCTGCCATTCATGTAATTGGCGAAGCCAGAGCATTTCAGGAGAGTTTTCTTGCGGGTCTCCCCCTTGCTTATATTTCCAGTGAGCCGCAATACCGAACTCAGCCCGTGAGTGCATATCGTATGTGCGAATCTGAATCTCAATTGCTTTGCCACTAGGACCAATGACAGTTGTGTGCAGTGATTGATAGAGATTGAACTTTGGCATTGCAATGTAATCTTTAAATCTACCTGGGACAGGACTCCATCTCGCATGGATAGATCCCAACACTGCATAGCAATCGCGCACATCATTAACCAATACACGAATACCTACCAGGTCGTAAATATCATTAAAGTCTCGGCCGCGCACAACCATCTTCTGATACACGCTAAAGAAATGCTTCTTGCGACCTGTGACAGTCGAGACGATTGAATCACGTGCTAGATCTTCCTCAACGGCCCCTATAACTTCCGCTGTAAGTGCATCGCGGGAGGGCGAACGTTCTGCAACAAGACGCGAAATTTCTTCAAACTTCTTTGGCTCCAGTACTGAGAAAGAGAGATCTTCCAACTCCCACTTGATGGCGTTCATTCCAAGACGATGAGCGAGAGGTGCGTAGATATCAAGGGTCTCTCGAGCTTTGCGAGTTGCGCTCTCATTAGAGACAAAACTCCATGTGCGAGCGTTGTGAAGCCGATCCGCTAACTTGATCACAAGTACACGAATATCCCTAGACATTGCAATGACCATCTTGCGCACAGTCTCTGCCTCAGCAGTGGGTCCATAGGTCAATTTGTCGAGCTTGGTAACACCATCAACCAGACTGGCAACTTCATCTCCAAAATCAACACGTAATTGATCGAGTGAATAAGGAGTGTCTTCCACTGTGTCGTGAAGAAGGGATGCAATCAGTGAGACTTCATTGAGTCCTAGTTCAGCGAGAATCTGTGTGACAGCTACCGGATGGGTGATGTAATCCTCGCCAGATTTACGCAACTGTCCTTCATGCGCTTTTTCAGCAACAAGAAAGGCTCGTTCAATCGATGCAACATCAGCACCTGGATGATGCTCCTTGAGCGCACCAATAAGCGGTGCGATGAGGGGCAAGGTATCCATAAGCTAAAAGGTTATTTGCGACCTCTGCGCTTTGGTTGATTGCGAGGACCACTACCGGTTGAAGGACGAGCCGGTTTCACATCTGCAACAACAGGTGCTCCACCACGAGCAGCAACGCGCTTTGCAAGTGCTTGCATCGCAGGCTCCTTCTCGCGAAGTTGAGCAAGGAAAGGAGGTGCGATGAATACCGATGAATACGTACCCACTGCCAAACCAATGAAGAGTGCAAGTGAGAGATCCTTCAGCGTTCCAGCACCGAGTAGCCCTGCGCCCACAAAGAGAATCGCTCCAACGGGAAGGAGTGCGATGATGGAGGTGTTAGCAGAACGAACCAAAGTCTGATTGACCGCAAGGTTTGCAGCTTGTGAGTAGGTCATCTTGCTATTTGCAGCGACAGATTTAGTGTTCTCTCGCACCTTATCGAAGACCACCACGGTGTCATAGAGCGAGTAACCGAGAATGGTTAAGAAGCCGATTACCGTCGCTGGCGTAACATCAAATCCCACAAGTGCGTAGATTCCAACAGTGATGAATACATCGTGTATCACCGCAACAATTGCAGCGATTGCCATCTTAGGTTCAAATGCCATCGCCAAGAAGAGCATGACGGCAAGCAAGAATGCGATCAAACCATAGAGAGCTTTCTTTGTAATCTCTTTACCCCATGATGGTCCAACGAGCTGCGTATCAATGGATTCAGCTGGAACTGAGAATGTTGTGGTGAGCGCTGTCTCAACTGCTTGAGATTCAGCCGGTGTAAGCGAACCAGTCTGGATACGAATCTTTGAATCGCCAATCTTCTGGACAATTACTTCACCCGGGATGCCAATGTTCTCAACAGATGCGCGAGCTTGCTCGACAGTCACTGAGGGCTTATTGATTGTGTATGAGGCTCCACCCTTGAATTCGATTCCAAGGTGTAAACCCTGGATTACGAGTGCGGCAATGGATGCAAGGATGAAGAGCGCTGAGATTGAATACCAGCGCTTGCGTCGTTCAACAATATTAAAAGATGTCTCACCAGAGTAGAGACGACCACCTAGACCTGAAAGTTTTGCCATGTGCTTATGCCTCCAAGGTTGTAGCGGGATGAGATTTACCAATGCTCTTAGCTGAGAAGCCTGAGAGTGGGTGGCCGGATGAGAAGAAATTACTCTTTGCAATCACAGTCACGATTGGCTTGGTGAAGACGAATACGACCAAGAGATCGATCAGTGTTGTAAGGCCCAATGTGAAGGCGAATCCTCGAACGCCGCCTACTGCGAAGAAATAGAGAAGTACTGCCGAGAGGATTGAAACCATATCCGCAACGATGATTGTGTGTCGTGCTCGAGCCCAACCACTTTCCACCGCTGAACGAAGTGATCGACCTTCACGCGCTTCATCTCGAATACGTTCGAAGAAGACGATAAATGAGTCAGCTGTAATACCGATAGCGACAATCGCACCGGCAATTCCAGCAAGTGTGAGAGTAAATCCAATCGCCTTACCTAATACAAGGAAGAGGAGATAAAGAAGAAGTCCAGCAATGACCAAAGAGCTCACAGTGACAAGCCCAAGTGCCCGGTAATAAAGAAGAGAGAAGAGGAATACAAGACCAATACCAAGGGCACCTGCAAGAAGTCCTGCCTGGAGTTGATCAGCACCAAGAGTTGGTGAAACTTGCTGCACTTCACCGCGATCGAATGCAAGTGGAAGAGCTCCGTACTTAAGAACGTTCGCTAAATCTTGCGCCTCTAGTTGGCTAAATGATCCTGTGATCTGTGCATTTCCTGAAGGAATTGCCTCATTGATAGATGGCGCTGAAACTACAAGCCCATCAAGAACAATTGCTACCTGGTTCTGTGGGGATGGGAGTGTTGTCACACGGGCAGTCAGGGCACCGAATGCCTTTGTGCCTTCACCGTTAAATGTAAGTAATACATACCAAGCGCTTGCGCCTTGCTGATCAATACCAGCTGATGCCTTCGAAACCTGACGACCTAGAACTTCGGCAGGAGCCAAGATGTACTTGCTAGCCCCAGTTCGTGAACATGCCACGATGACATCGGTAGGTGCATCTGCACCTGTTCCTTGAAGATTTGCTGTGTTGGTGCAATCAAGAGTTGCAAACTTTGCATTGATTTCTGCACTCACGCCTGCAGCTGGAGTTGCTGCTGCTGTACCAGTTCCACCGAGGGCTGAAGACTCTGCGAGTACCTGACGAAAACGAAGTTCTGCTGTCTGTCCAACGAGGTCAACAACGCGGCGACCTGAATCTCCTGGAACAGAGATAACAATCTGACGATTGGTGCCACTACCTTGCGCAGTCACTTCAGACTCTGCAACGCCAAGTGAGTTAACGCGCTGGCGAATAATAGAGACTGCCTGATCGATCGCTTCGGATGTGATCTTGTTGGAATCATTGGAAGCACGTGGTTGAAGGGTGACGCTGGTTCCTCCACGTAGATCAAGGCCGAGGCGGACAGATGTTGCGCCCTGAATGAGGGCGGTAGCCAAGAGGCCGAGAATCAGTACGGCCAAAAGAGCCAAGGCGCGAACTGGTCGACCAGTTGTCTTCACTGGTTTTGTAGGTGTGGACATAAGAGCAGAGTCTAGGCGTCGGGCGCTGGTGTGTCGAAAAGGGTCGCAATTCCAGGAGGTGGTGTTCGTCCCACATGCTCCCACCCCAACGCAGTTGCTATGCGACCGCGTGGAGTCCGTGCCATAAAGCCATTTCGGACCAGAAAAGGTTCTGCAACAGATTCAACGGTCTCAGTCTCTTCTCCCACTGCAATTGCAAGGGTTGAAAGTCCCACAGGTCCCCCACCGAAGCGTTCAATTAGAGCAATGAGCACTGATCGATCAAGGCGATCAAGGCCCTTGGCATCGACTTCATACATATCTAACGCTGACTTTGCATGCTGATGAGAGAGTGCGTTCGATCCTTGCACCTGTGCAAAATCCCGAACTCGTCGAAGAAGTCGATTGGCAATACGTGGTGTGCCACGAGAGCGGCTAGCGATTTCACCAATCGCAGGCTTATCAATAGTTAGCCCCAGCAGCGCAGCGCTCCGGGAAATTACCTCTTCTAATTCTGATTCTTCATAGAAATCAAGGTGCGCAGTAAAACCGAAACGATCTCGAAGTGGAGAAGGAAGTAGGCCAGCCCTGGTTGTTGCTCCGACCAATGTGAAGTGCGGTAACTGCAATGGAATAGCGGTAGCCCCCGGCCCCTTACCCACCACAACGTCAACGCGGAAATCCTCCATTGCGAGATAGAGAAGTTCTTCGGCAGGACGCGGCAGACGATGAATTTCATCAAGGAAGAAGATTTCGCCTTCAACAAGGGATGAAAGAATTGCTGCAAGATCTCCGGCATGAGTGATGGCAGGACCGCTAGAAATACGAATTGGTGCCTGCATCTCAGAGGCCAGAATCATTGCAAGGGTTGTCTTACCTAACCCCGGAGGACCCGAAAGCAGTATGTGATCTGCCGCCGCATTTCGCTTGCGCGCTGCAGAAAGCAATACATCAATCTGCTCACGGACGCGATGCTGCCCAATGAAATCCCCCAACGTTTTAGGGCGCAGTGCATGCTCAGCGGCTGCATCATCGTTGCCACTGTAAGGATTCACAATTCTCTCCTCACTCATTAACTGCGACGTCCACTCTGCAGCGCAGCCTTGAGAAGCTCAGAAATATCAACGTTCTTTGCATCAATTCCATTATCTGCATACTGGGCTATAACTACGTTAATTGCTCCATCAGAATTTTTGGCGGTGAAACCAAGTGAGATGAGCGCTGATGTAAGTTGCTCGCGCCACACTGGTTGATGAATCTGCTTGTGATCGCCTCCACCAAAATCGGTAATCTTTCCTTTGAGTTCTAAAATCAAACGCTGCGCACCTTTGCGTCCGATGCCCGGAACCTTCTCAATACCCTTGATATCTTCCTGTGCAATAGCTGCTGCAAGGCTCTGCGGAGTATGAGCACCAAGAATTGCGAGTGCGACCTTAGGGCCAATTCCTGACACTGTCTGCACCGTTTCAAATGCGGAACGGCTTTCTTCATCAAGGAAACCAAAGAGTGTGAGTGAGTCTTCACGAACAACGAGAGATGTGAAGAGTTGCACAGGTGCGCCAATATTGAGTTGGGTGCTGGTATTTGTTGTGATGGAAACGCAAAGTCCCACACCACCAACTTCGACCACCGTGCGATCATTGGAAATCGATCGAACTATGCCATTAACCAGCGAAATCATTTGCCCACCAACTTAGAAAGCCGTGACTTCTCAGCCTTGAGCGCTTCCGCAATTTTGCTATTTCCCCCACCGCGCCAGATGTGACAAATTGCTAGTGCAAGTGCATCTGTACTATCGACCGGTTTTGGAATCTCATCTAGATTCAATAACCGCTTTACCATCTCGGCCACTTGAGCTTTATTTGCTCGACCTGAACCTGTCACCGCAGCCTTAACTTCTGAAGGCGTATGCATCATCACCGGAATATTGTGGCGGGCTGCGATGAGCAGTGCTATTCCAGCAGCTTGGGCAGTTCCCATCACGGTGCGAACATTATGTTGAGAAAATACTCGCTCAACTGCAATCACATCAGGTTTGTGGAGTTGGACCCACTCCTGCAGCTCACCTTCAAGTTGCAGAAGGCGCTGTTCCAACGGTGCATCAGGTGAAGTAAGAATGACACCCACGCCAACCAGAGTAAGTGGTTTACCGATTGCACCTTCAACGATTCCAATGCCACAGCGGGTCAACCCTGGGTCAACACCCAAGACTCGACGCTGCATCTGGCTCATAACTTCTAAGCCTAGGTCTTAGGACTGACGCATTAAGAAAGGCTCGCCATAACTTCATCAGAGACATCGAAGTTGGAGTAGACGTTCTGCACGTCATCTAACTCTTCAATCGCATCAATGAGTTCAAATACTTTCTGAGCACCTTCGGCATCTAGTGGGATCTGCATCGATGGAAGGAACGAGGAGTCAGCTGACTCATAATCAATTCCGGCAGTTTGCAGCGCAGTACGAGCAGCCACCAGATCACTTGCTTCGCAGACGACTTCAAATGATTCACCGAGATCATTGACCTCTTCAACGCCAGCATCGAGTGCTGCCTCAAGGATGGAATCCTCTGTCGCCCCAATCGCCTTATTCACGATGATGACGCCTTTGCGATTAAAGAGATAGGAGACAGAACCTGGATCTGCCATAGAGCCACCATTGCGAGTGACAGCAACGCGCACTTCAGATGCTGCTCGGTTGCGGTTATCAGAAAGACATTCGATCATGATGGCCACTCCATTAGGACCATAACCCTCATACATAATTGTCTGCCAGTCAGCGCCACCAGATTCAAGACCAGCACCGCGCTTTACCGCGCGATCAATATTATCTGCAGGCATTGAGTTTTTCTTAGCCTTAGCAATTGCATCAAAGAGGGTTGGGTTTCCATCAACGTCAGGTCCGCCATTGCGAGATGCCACTTCAATAGCCTTAATCAACTTGGCAAAGTTCTTCGCACGACGGCTATCGATGATCGCCTTCTTATGCTTTGTTGTTGCCCATTTGGAATGGCCTGACATTGCTAAACACCTCAATCGCTGATTGGTATGGAGCTACTTTATCTGCCTTTGCATATCTCTTCAAAAAGGTAGCGATGCACAGCCAAATCGTGCGTCAATTCGGGATGGAAGCTAGTCGCAAGCAGGTTGCCTTGTCTCACAGCAACGGCGTGATCGCCCACCTTCGAGAGAACATCGACCCCAGCGCCAACCTCTTCCACCCACGGAGCGCGGATAAAGACCGCGTGAAGTGATGAACCATTGAAATCTAGGTCAGATTCAAATGAATCAACCTGGCGACCAAATGCATTGCGTCTGACCGTAATATCAAGTCCACCAAATGTTTTCTGTCCTTCGATGCCGCCCACGAGGCGATCTGCCAGAAGAATCATTCCGGCGCATGAGCCATAGACCGGAAGTCCTTTTGATATCTCTTCCTTGATTGGTTGAAAGAGATCAAAACTCTGAGCTAAGTGAATGATGCTTGTTGACTCACCACCTGGAAGAATCAGGCAATCTACTTCTGCTAATTCTGAAGCACGACGAACTTCGATTGCCGTGTGACCACAATCTGAGGCTGCCTTTATATGCTCGCGAAAATCACCTTGTAGAGCTAGAACACCAACCTTCATGGGAGAAAACCCTCACAGAGAGAAGGTTTACCAGCCGCGTTCAGCAAGACGGTGCGGAACAGGAATGTCAGCGACATTGATCCCGACCATTGCATCGCCCAGGCCGCGAGAAACTTCCGCGAGAACCTTGGCATCATTAAAGAATGTTGTTGCCTTCACGCACGCAGCAGCGCGCTGGGCAGGATTTCCAGATTTGAAGATTCCTGAACCGATAAAGACACCATCTGCGCCCATCTGCATCATGAGTGCTGCATCTGCAGGAGTTGCAATTCCACCTGCTGTGAAAAGAACAACGGGAAGCTTTCCAGTTTCAGCGACTTCCTTCACAAGTGCGTACGGTGCTTGAAGTTCCTTTGCTGCAACATAGAGTTCATCTTCGCGCATTGAAGTAAGGCGTCGAATTTCAGCCCCAATTGAGCGCATGTGCATCATTGCATTGGAGACATCGCCAGTGCCAGCCTCGCCCTTTGAGCGAATCATTGCTGCACCTTCATTAATACGACGTAGTGCTTCGCCAAGATTAGTTGCTCCACAGACGAAAGGAACCTTGAAGTCCCACTTATCAATGTGGTTTGTGTAATCAGCCGGTGTGAGTACTTCGGACTCATCAATGTAATCGACATTGAGAGTCTCAAGGATTTGGGCCTCAACAAAGTGACCGATACGAACCTTTGCCATCACAGGAATTGACACTGCTGCTTGAATCTTTTCAATCATGTCGGGATCTGACATGCGTGCTACGCCACCTTGTGCACGAATATCTGCCGGTACGCGCTCTAGCGCCATCACCGCACATGCACCCGCATCTTCTGCGATCTTTGCCTGTTCAACATTAACGACGTCCATGATGGTGCCGCCCTTGAGCATTTCAGCCATTCCGCGCTTTACGCGTGCTGTGCCAGTTGCTTCAGACATGATGTGTAACTCCTAAGTTCACTTCGTAATGAGTATTGCAGTCTACTTTGAACTCTGATTTCCCGCATCCGCACCTTTTTTGGCGAATACAGGCTCTGTATCTGTCAGTGCTACCCAAATCTGACCCTTGGCAAAGGAGATTTCCTCACCAGTCTCTGTTCGCCATTGCGTTCCAGAGTTGGCTTCTGGTCGAGACCAAAGCGCTTCATAGGAGCGACCATCTCGCAAGATATAGCCACGCCCCTCTCCCACTGTTGCTGAGAAGGGAGTAACTCCACCTAATTTATCTCCATAAATGGAATCTGTAATGGAGACTAATTGGATCACTAACGTGACAGGGCCAAGATGTTTACCTGATGCTGCAATATCGGGCTCGGATGAATGATCCAAAAGCCAGCGTTTCTCAACTTCAGACCAGCGTGCGTCATAAGAACTCGCTGGCCATGAAATGTGGACTGAATTAATCGCAACTCCCCCTGCAGGTGGATCTCCAAAGCTCCATCCCATGGGTTTGGATGTTGCAATATTCAAGTCCTTATCTTTTGCCAATTGCATGAGCAGATCAGCTCGAAGAACCATTGCATATGGCTGAATACGAGTTGCATCCGTTGTGTAAATTGTTGATGAATGATTCTGCGCACCGAGGTCTTCAACATTTGCTGCTGCTATTTCGGGCCTTAACTTCGACTGAGCACCACTGTACGCAAATGCAACACGTCCATACTGCGCAAGGAGCTCAATATCTGAAATACGCGCAGATCTCACAGGTCCTATGTGAGTAGGAATTGTCGATGATAAAATCGCTGCAAGGCGAGTGAGGCCACCCTCTACCTGTTCGATATAGATGATGTCAGCATCTTCTAATCCAATTTGGGGATGTGCAAGACGTGTGTCATCAATCTTGACCACTAACACTGGTCCATCGTTACCCGGTAATCCACTGATTGAATTAATCGGACCCTTACTGATGAATGGAAGGCTCGAGATCAAAGAACTTTGTGGATTGATTACAGATGCAACCACGATCGCAACCGAGATAACTCCTGCGCTTGCGACTGCGAGCTTTTTAAAGAACATCGCCTTCAAATTCATATGTGACTGGCTCTGGTGCATTTCCAGCTAAGCGGAAGAATCGCATAAACCATCTCTTTCGAACCATCTGAGTGCGCGTTACGGCATCGACGTGCATAGAAATTGCCATCTTAATCTTCTCGGTCAGCTCTTTAAGTTCACGAATCAAATCTTGCTCGATAGGACCTGAGATAGATGTCGAAGATTCAATCAAGATGCCGAGCGCTCCAGTGAGTCCAGTCTCTGCTTGAGAGCGATCTCGCACGCTTGCCTCGCGAGCCTGGTGCGCTGCGAAGGTGAGCAGTAGTGACGATGCTGGATCAGAAATTTCAGAGCGAGCTATCTCGATAGCGATAGCTGCTCTTCGCTGCAACAAACCATCAAGGTTGGCCCAGCTCGTTTCCACGCGGTGATGTAGACGATCAAGTCGTGTTGCAGAATATGACAAATACCAAGCAAAGAGAGCGATTGCAAAGAGTGCAACGAAATATCTACTCACGATTGCCTTCCTAAGAACTTATTCCAGGCGCGGTTTTCGGAGGAGAGCGTCACTGTTGAGCCACCCACCATCGCCATTTCATAGACATCATAAATCTTCTCTGCAACAACATCCCAATTAAACTCCTGCGCATAGCTTTTACCGCGTCCAGCAATCTCTTTCCTACCCTTTTCATCACCCAGAAGTGCAATCACTTTCTGCGATAAATCATGACTATCTTCAGAGGCGAAGAGAGTTCCATAGGCGCCATGTCCAAGTAATGAATCAAATGCGGGAATATCACTTGCGACAACACTTGCACCGGCTGCTAGCGCTTCAGCCAGAATAATTCCAAAGGATTCTCCCCCAGTATTCGGTGCGATGTAAAGACCGACGGAGGCTAAGAAGTTCGCCTTCTCAGACTCTGAAATCCGGCCGAGAAATTCAAAACGTGAATGTAGATGTGGCTCAATCTCTTTCAATACTTCTTGAGCATCTCCGGGGCCTGCAACAAATACTTTCAGGTCAGGAAATTGCGAAATAATTGTGGGAAGGGCCGCCACAAGAACATCAAGGCCCTTGCGCTTTTCTTCAAAACGACCAATAAAACCTAAAGTGTTTCCCGTCCAGCGTTGATCAATTACTCCATCACGATAAAGGTCTGCATAAATTCCATTAGGAACGACGATGGCATCAGTCTCTAAGTGCTCGGTGAGGGTCTCTCGCGCTGCTTCACTGACTGCAATACGAGCGGTCAATTTTTCGATAACCGGCTCCAATATGGGTGCGACAGCAAAGGTTACTTTCTGTCGTTTTGCAGCTGCATGGAAAGTTCCCACCATGGGGCCTTCTGCCGCCCAACATGCCAAGAGTGAGATTGATGGGATCGCTGGTTCATGCAGATGCAAGACATCGAAGTTTCCGTTGCTTATCCATTGGCGCACGCGCGAGAAAGCTATTGGACCAAAGAGAACCCGAGCAACTGCGCCGTTATATGGAATAGCAATCGGTCTACCCGCGCTGCTTACATAATCGGGGAGGTTATCTTCATCGATGGCAGGTGCAAGGACGGATACAAAATGCCCCTGGCGAATCAAATACTGCGCCAAATCTCCCACATGGCTCTGCACGCCACCTGGTGTATCCCACCCGTAAGGACAGACAATTCCGATACGTTTCTTAGCGAGCGGCATCATCTACTCCCTTCAGCTCGTGTATCGCCTTCGTCAACCCAAATCCTTTGGAGCATATGCCAATCTTCTGGATGTTGTGAAATTCCTTGTGCAAAGAGATCTGCTGTTGCCTGCACAGTCGCAACAATGCGCTCAGATTCGCTTCCCTCACTCGGAACACTCACAGGGTGAAAGTCAATGTGTATTCCTAGATTGGTATAGGACACGTGCGCCACAACAATCGGAATGCCCGTCTTAATAGCAAGGAGTGCAGGACCTGCTGGCATCCGCGCATTCTTACCAAAGAACTGCACATCAATACCTGATATCGATAAATCCCTATCGGCAACGAGTGCTATCAGACGCTTCTCTCGTGCGCGCTTGACCAAGGTTGCAAAGGATCTGCTATCGAGTGAGAGAACTTCAAAGCCCATCGCTTGGCGATGTCGTAGGAATTTCTGAAAGAGAGCCTCTGGTTTTAGTCGTTCTGCAACTGTGACAAGTGGAATGCCAAGAGAGCAAAAGTAAGCACCCGCATGGTCCCAATTACCAGAGTGAGGCAGGGCT
This sequence comes from Actinomycetota bacterium, assembly GCA_039799305.1. Taxonomy (GTDB): domain Bacteria; phylum Actinomycetota; class Actinomycetes; order Nanopelagicales; family Nanopelagicaceae; genus Planktophila. The sequence continues at coordinate 2,393 of JBDLSZ010000039.1, read as the reverse complement.
ATGACTACTCCCCTGCCATCCCTCATTGGATCTAGCAGTAACTCTTCATTGGTTGTTGTCACAGTTCCTAGAATTCGCTCCCTGCTCCAATTTTGAATGCGGAATGTGTCGCACCAATAACGCATATAGGAAGTCATCGAGCGAGCAACGAGAGTCTCAAGTGCCAACTCATCAAGTTTGGGATTGACCATATGCAGGTTGCTGCGAAGTCTTTGAATGCTCTTGCCGTTGCGCTTATGAAAGAACTCACCCAGCGACCAGAAGAGTGAATACGCCATCTTCTCGGGCAGGGTGCGAACAATCCACCATCCAAGAAGATAGGCAATCAGGATAAGACGATCCTTCATGAGGTCTTGAGACCGTCGCGCACAACTTTGATGCGCTGTAACACCGTGATGACTCCTAAAATGGCTAAAAGCCATAGACCGACAGCGAGAGCGTATGGAACGCCTAAACCTTCAAAACCTACAGCTGTCAGGATTATGACCAGTCTCTCGGTTCTCTCAGCAATTCCCACAGAGCAATCAATGTCAAAAGATTCAGCCTTAGCGCGAATATAGGGAATGAGAAGTCCTGTGACGAGCGTGAGAAGACCAAGGTATGCAAGCTTGTCATCGGCTGCAATCAATGGAATCAAGATTGCAATGGTGATTGCTGAATCTGTGATGCGATCGATTGTGGAATCAAGAAATCCACCCCATGCACTTGCTCCTTTATGTGAAATGCGCGCCATCGTTCCATCGAAGAGGTCGCTCAGAGCAAAGAAGCAGATAAAGAGTGTTCCAATAAAGAATTCTTCACGAGGATAGAAGTAACCGGCAGAGGCAAGGACACCTGCTGCACCAATCAAAGTCACAATATTGGGGGTCAATCCAATGCGCAGAGCAAAACCTGCCACCGGTTCAATTAATCGTGTGACAGCTGGTTTCAGTACGCTACTAATCATCGGCACCATCGTAGGCTTACCCGCATGTCTTCTCCTAGCGCAGCCGGTGTGAAACGTATCCATGTATACGGTCACGCAAGCGCCTCCCCTCAATCTGTTGCCACAGCCTTTGGCGCTGCAGTCTCTGAAAGCCCTGAGGCAGATTCAGATCTGGCAATCTTTGCCATCAACCCATCAGCAGGTATCGACCAGCAAGCAATCGAGAATTGGGCAGCACTCGATGATTATCAAATTCCGCGTCTTGTTGTTGTCAACGGGTTAGAAGGTCAGGAGCTCGATTTTGATGATGCAGTCATGGTCGCAAATAGAGTCTTCACACAATTAGTGACTCCATATCTGGTTCTTCATGATGATGGTGGTGAACCGACTGCTCTCATTCGATTAAGTGATCTGCAGATTATTGATTACTCAACAAGCCCTGCCACCACTCGTGCAAGTGATCCTGAACATGAAGAGTTGGTGCACGACTTTAGGCAAGAGTATTTGGAGCAGACCTCAGAGATGGATGAAGGCGCATTCGCTGCCGGAATCATTTTCCCGGCGATACCAATTAACTTGATTAAAGGAATCGGCGTTGATGTCGTGCAGGGATATATCGACCTACTACCAAGCAGCGGCTAACTCATCTCGCGTCATTGTGAGTAACTGAGGCAACACCTTTGTCTGACCGATGATGGGCATGAAGTTTGCATCCCCCGACCAGCGCGGAACGATATGTTGATGAATGTGGGCTGCAACCCCGGCACCTGATATCGCACCTTGATTCATTCCGAGATTAAACCCATCTGCCTTAGAAACTTTGCGCACCGTCTTCATCGCATGTGCGCTTAGATCTGTAATCTCATGGCGTTCCTCATCCGTTAAATCCGTTAAGTCGGCAACATGTCGATAGGCGCAGACAAGTAGGTGTCCTGGGTTATAGGGATAGAGATTCATGACAACGTATGCACTCTTGCCGCGAGCGACCACTAACCCTTCTTCGTCTGTCAGAGACGGGATTCGACAGAAAGGGCAATCAACATCGTTTCCATCTAATGGGCGATTTTCTCCCCGTAAATAATCAAGGCGATGTGGCGCCCATAAACGCTGCCAACCATCTGGCATCCCTGCGCCATCAATGTCAGCCATCACTACACCTGCTGGCGTTTGGAGACAGTGGCAAGAATTTCAGCGATTGCTTCCGCTATTGGGATGCCATTTTTCTGATCACCATTGCGATAGCGGAAAGAGACAGCGCCAGCGTTCATATCTTCTTCACCAGCAATAATCATGTATGGAATCTTCTGCATCTGCGCATTGCGCACCTTCTTCTGCATGCGATCATCGGATGAATCAAGCTCTGCGCGAATGCCAGCAGATTTCATCTGCTTGACCACATCGTGAAGGTAATCAGTGAAGGTATCGGCAACAGGAATCGCCATCACTTGAACAGGTGCTAACCATGGTG
>JBDLSZ010000038.1:0-9577 GCA_039799305.1 Actinomycetota bacterium | reverse complement strand
TCTCCTTCGTCATGCCATCTGGCAGCGCCATTGGCTATATGCCTGCGCCCAATGATCCAGAGGTCACCTTGCGGGAAGTCGATACACAAATCTGCATCGCCACCTCATTTCGCGGTAAGGCAACACGAGAAAAATCTGCTCAGGTGACGCAGCAACTACGTAAAGCCGCTGCAAAAGAAAATATTGCACTCTCGGATGAGACTCGCATCTGTCGCTTTGACCCACCCTTTAAACCAGGCTTTTTGCAATATAACGAGATCGTGATTCCCGCATACCTCTAGTAATCTCTTTTCCATGAACGCCACAAAGCTCACGGGCCTGCGTAAAGCATCACACTTTGGCCCAACGATGATTGTGACAACGATTGGCTTTCTCTTCGGCGCTCATTACTGGTGGGAAGGCCCCGCATATGTCATCGCATTTGGAATCTTCTGCGGACAGTTAGTAGTCGGTTGGAGCAATGATCTCTATGACTACGAAGATGATCTGCGCCATCAACGCATTAAGAAACCACTTGTCTCAGGTCTTATTACACCCAGCTACTTACGTAAGTGGATCTACTTCATGACCCCCTTTGCATTCTTCGCAAACCTTTTTGGCCCACTGGGCATCAACGGGGGATTGGTCTATATGTTCGGCATCGCATGTGGCCTTGTCTATAACTTCTACCTTAAATTCTCACCTTTCTCACCACTTGCCTATGCCATCGCATTTGCAGCCCTTCCATCATCGGTTGCAATCTCTAAAGAGATCACACCACCTGTGTGGATGTGGCTCGGGGGAGCGCTCTTTGGAATGGCTGCCCACTTCATCAATGTCATTAAAGATATGGATCAAGATGAACAAAGTGGCATCAATGGTCTGCCACAGCGTTTAGGAAAGAGACGCTCCATCATCGCCGCCACAATACTTATTGCGCTAGGTGTCCTCACTCTTATCTATCTCTAACTTAAGGAAGCCTCACAACCAACTCAACAATTGAATCAGCATCTGCTGCAGCCCCCAGCTCAACGCTGACATTGGTACTAAAGCCTCTAAGAGTTGCTTCAGAGAGTGTGACCATCTGCGCTGCAATATCAGTCATCCAATAGAAAGCACCTGGTCCCACCTGCTCAATAATGGATGCAGCATCTGCTAACGCCTCATCACTGAACTTCTCCACACCATCACGATTATCTGCAAGCACTCGCAGTAAGAAATTTCGTATGAGAGATGCATCAGAGCGCACCCGCTCATGCTCATCCAATATCTGGGTTAATTCGCGATCGATTGCCCTATGCCGAAACCATGTGAACATGAGTGAAGGCTAGAACGAACCACTGACATGGGCTTCTCCGCGCCTACGTGGGCTGAGCAGGGGATTACCATTTCAAGAAGCGCAGCCAAGGCTGCTGTATTAACATTTTTACATGCACCGCGCCCTCATCGCCCTGACATCCCTTTTTCTTACCCTCACGCTGACCGCCCCAGCATCAGCACACCAGCCAGTCATCTTGCTTGATACCGACACCACTCCTGCTGCGGGCCCTCTTCTTGTCGATGGCACTATCTCCTTCGCTATTCGCGCCACCTTCACTAAGTCAGGACAGAAGAGAGCATTTCGCGCAGCGCTAAAAGAGGGCGATCAATTAGCGGTGCAGTATCTGATTGTGGATAAGAAACCTGAGAGCACCTTAAAAAATACCTTGCTCCCACAACTAGTCATCACCTCACCCACAGGTAAGAAGATCACCATCGCAATCACTGAGCGCACCAAATTCTTTGAGCCCTTTGGCCGCACCAACTATCTCTATCTTGCTCGCTATAGCGCACCTGCTGAAGCTGGCATCTATCAATTTGTAGCAACGTCCAGAGCAAAGGCTTCCATCACTCTGGCAGTCGGTGAGAAAGAGATCCAAGGTGAAGTGGTGCGAGGTGCGGCGCCAGCGCCAACTCCGGCTCCAACACCAGTAACAAAAGTATCTGCAACTCCAACTGCTCAAGCGCCACCAACTCCATCACCGGAAGTGACGACGCAATCTGATTACACAATGGCAAATGTGAAGAAGAATAATTCAGCCACAAGTTGCTGGTCTGTGATTAATGGCAACGTCTATAACCTCACCCAATGGATCAACTCTCATCCAGGCGGTTCAACTCCAATTCGTGGCATCTGCGGTGTGGATGGCAGCTCATCCTTTAACGGCAAACATGGCCGCCAAAGTAATCCCAATGAAACTCTCTCTGGTTATCTCCTAGGACCGCTAGCTAAGTAGTCACTGCTCACATTGGATAGATAGAGCCATCCCACACTAGGTGATGAGGCGGGGTGGCTAGGGCTGCTTTCATAGATTTCGAAGTAGTAACTTAGCTATTGAACAGTTTGAACAAAAGGGCGAATAGGCAGATCCCATCCACGCGCGATGTACTCAGGAGTATTGCGGATTGACCCAGGTAACCCCTTGTTTGTTTTTGAGTGACTCAATACCCTTTCTAACAATCTCAATCACTATCGGGGATATCCATCTAACCAAGGAGGAGAAACGTGATTAATTCACGCGCTACACGCAAGGGTTTTGCAACAGTTGCTGCTGCTTCACTTGTCATCAGCGTTCTGTCAATGGGTTCAAGCTCTGCTGCAGATGCAACATGGGCATGTAAGCCAACAAAGGCAAAGCCAGTAACAGTTCGTCTTATCGAGTACTTTGCTGGACCAGCTCGTACACCGCTGCTTAATGCATATGCACGGCAGTTCGAAGCTAAGAATCCAAATGTGAAGGTAGAAATCATTTCTCCATCACAAGCAGACTCTCCTGCAAAGATCACTCAGCTTCTACAGGCTAAGAATGTAGATATCGTTGAACCTGCAGGAGCAATCCTGGGTCAAGCGATGTCTGCTAAGCAGATTGCAAATATCTATCCATATTTCTCAAAGACCAAGGGCTGGGCTGGCTTAACTGACTACTCCAAGTTCCAGGCTGAACTATTTGGTAAGAAGACCACATACATGGTTCCAAATGGTTACTACGTAAAGGCTGCATTCGTTCGTCCAGAACCAATTGCTGCAGGAGCTCCTGCTGTTCTTAAGAAGATCAAGGCCGGAACTGCAACATGGACTGACATTCTTGCTGCTAAGTCTTCAAACACTGCAACATCTTCGATGTATGCAATGCGCGGAGCACGTGCATCATTTACTCAGGCTATCTTCGTAATCCGTGCATACAATGCACCAGATCTAAACTCTGGCGGATACTGGAACAAGAGCACTTCAACAAGCATGTTCAACAGTGCTAAGTCGAAGGAAGCTCTTGATCTGATGATGCAGATCTGGCGTGAAGCATCACCAAAGGCATCTGTTTCATGGGGTTACCCAGAAATGGTTCAGGGCTTTGTTGATGGAGTAGCTCACTACCTCATTCAGGATAACGAAGTTATCCAGATTGTTGATGAGAAGTTTGCTCCATTCGACAGTGGCAAGTGGATCATGGCTCAAATGCCAAAGGGTCCAACAGGCTACTCAGCTCAGGATGTAAGCGGTGGCGGATGGTCAGTTGCACAGTCTTCAAAGTGCAAGAACATCGCTGCTAACTTCCTTGACTACATCACAACAGACCCACAGCACTCATCATTTGCTCGCGCATATGGTGTTGGTCCTGTGACAAAGACAGCTGCATCAGACCCATTCTTTAAGACTGGTGCTTGGGCTATCTACGACAAGATCGGCAAGGATCCAAAGGAAATCAAACTTGACGGTTCAGATGTCGCACAAACCTGCTACGGCGAATTCTTCACCCAGGCAGATAAGGACATGCAGGCAATGTATGCAGGTTCACTTTCAACATCAGATGCCCTCAAATCTTGGGGTTCATTCTGGGATACAAAGTGCATCAACCCTTATAACAAGTAGTAAAACTGCTTAGTTAGAAGCGGAAGTTGTAAAGCAACGGTGGCTAGTAATTTACTTACTAGCCACCGTTGACACTTCATAAATATGAATCATTGAAATCGGGGTATTTTCGCAGTGAAGAGTTCAATACATAAAGTGGCCCGTAAGGATGGAAAGAGTGCGCAGAATGTGCTTGCACCTCTATGGTTCTTGCTCCCAGCGCTCTTATTGGTTGCAATCTTTATCTACTACCCAATTTTTGCCACTGCAAATCTCTCCTTTAAGAATTACAAGCTCTTTGATCAGAGCAATATCTTCTATAACGGCTTTGAGAACTTCCGTGGGATATTCAAGGATTTAGCTTTCCGTCGAATAATCCAGAACTCAATTTTGTGGGTGACAGTCTCACTCTTCTTCCAATTCACCATTGGCTTTGGCCTTGCGCTCTATCTGCGCACCAAGTTTCGCTTCTCTGGTATTTACCAAGGAATTATCTTCATCCCCTGGGCGCTTTCAGGATTTCTCATGGGATTGGTCTGGAAGTGGATCTTCGATGACAACCTAGGCGTTCTCAACGACATGATGCTCAAGGCTGGAATTATTGATGTTCCTATCCCATGGCTTTCAAATGCCAACTGGGCGATGGCAGCTGTGATCATTGCAAATATTTGGTATGGCGTGACCTTCTTTGTGATCATGATTCTTGCAGCGCTGCAAGGCGTGCCCAAGGAGATGCTAGAAGCAGCTGAGCTAGATGGTTGTGGAAAATCAAAGACTCTCGTCTTAGTGATAGTTCCCTATATTCGACAGACCTTGATTCTCATTGTCCTGCTGAGAGTTATCTGGATTACCAACTTCCCAGACATCATCTTCGGTATGACAAGTGGTGGTCCGAATCAGCAGACACACATTCTCTCATCGTGGCTAGTTCAGAAAATTACCTACGATCAAGACTGGGGAAGTGGTTCTGCCTTAGGACTTCTGATCCTGAGCGTTCTATTAATCTTTTCAGTTTTCTACCTCTTGGCAACACGCCTCGAAAAAGAGTCGGAGGAGTCATAAATGTTGAAAGCTCTCGGTAAAGGAACGAAGTTCACAGTTCTTGCAGTGTGGTTGGTTTTCACTGTATTCCCGCTGTATTGGATGGCGCTGACCTCAATTCGCCCGGTGCGCGAGGTAACGCAGAAGATCTATTTCCCTAAATCTAACTCGACCTTAGATAGCTACCGCACTCTCTTTAGCCAATATGCCTTTGGTACCTATCTACGTAACAGTTTATTGGTGGCACTTGCAGCCGCTGCATTTGTTATCTTTGTCGGTCTACTAGGTGCATATGCTCTTGCTCGCTATAAATTTAAGGGCAAGTCACAAATCATGCTCGTATTTCTTGTCACTCAAATGATTCCAGCACTTATTGCACTGGCTCCTCTCTATCTCTTGCTCAGCAAGGTGGGTCTTCTTAATAGCTTGATTGGATTGACCCTGTGTTATGTGGGCGGCATGGTTCCATTTGCAACAATCATGCTCCGAGGCTTCTTACAGCGCATCCCACCAGAGCTGGATGAAGCAGCGATGATCGATGGATGTAATCGTTTCACCGCACTCTTTAGAGTGGTCTTTCCTGTGGCCCTTCCTGGTATTGCTGCAACATTTATCTTCGCCTTTGTGCAGTGCTGGAATGAACTCTTCTTGGCGATGATTCTTATTGACTCAGATGGAAATAAGACCTTCCCTGTTGCTATGCGCTCATTTATCGGCGCCTACTACATCGAATGGGGCGGACTTGCCGCATCAGTCATGATCGGAATCATCCCAACAGTTCTTATCTTCGCACTCATGTCGAAATTTATGATCTCAGGGTTGACTGCCGGAATTGTGAAGGGTTAATCGTGGAGTTTGATCTTCAAGAGTATAAAAGCGCCTGGAAGTTAGATGAGAGCGTTCGCCACTGTAATCACGGCTCCTTTGGCGCAGTGCCCACTGTGGTTCAAGATGCTCAGAAGAAGATTCAAGATCGAGTCCAACTTAATCCAGTGAAGTTCTTCGCTCGCCATGCAATGATCGAGGTGCAGGAAGCGCGCGCAAAGGTTGCCACATTCCTCAATCAAAAGCCTGAACAGATTGCACTGGTACGCAATACAACCGAGGCAGCAAGCACGACGATGAGAGGTTTTCCTTTCAAGCCTGGTGATGAGGCGATAGTCCTTGACCATGAATATGGCGCTGTTATATATGCAGTCCAACGCGCAGTTGAGGCAGCCGGCGGCTCACTCGTCACCGTTGTCATTCCGCGTCTTGCTACAGATGAAGAAGTCATTGCAATCGTCACAGCATCCTTTACTCCTCGCACACGCCTCTTTGTTGTCGATCACGTGACATCGGCAACTGCTCGCACCTTCCCGATTCAGGCGCTCAGTGATTTATGTCGAGAGAAAGGGATAGCTATCGCAATTGATGCATCCCATACTCCCGGTAACTTTGATTTAGATCTCGATAAGCTCGATGCAGATTTCTGGTTTGGCAATCTTCATAAGTGGGCATCGGCGCCACTGGGTTGCGGTGTCTATCGCGTTGCAGAACGCTGGCAAGAAGTAATGAGACCACTCATAGTCTCTTGGCAAGATCATGAGCTATATCCGCTGCAATGGGACATGTTGGGCACAGTTGATTTAAGTCCCTGGCTTGCAGCACCTTCTGCTATTGAGTTTTATGAAAAAATTGGATGGAAGAGAGTGCGCGCTGCAAATACCGCACGTATGAGATATGGCCGAGATTTAGTAATGAAAGAGCTTGGTGTGGGCCTTGATGAACTACGCGAGGAAGAGCTACCGCTTGGAGTCATTCGCCTTCATAAGATGGATGGCGGGCGCGATGGATGTATCGCTCTGCAACGTAAGTTTGCTGAGATTCACAAGATAGAGGTACCCATCACTACTGCCTGTGATCAGTACTTCATGCGCGTATCAGGTCAGCTCTATAACACCCCTGCAGATTATGAGGCCCTGGCAATTGCGGTGCGTGCGGAGTTTAAATAGCCATGGGCATATCTGAAAAAGATTGCGCACTACTGGAGGAGATTCAATCTCGCGCCTTATGGCTTGCTGTTCGAATGATCGACCATGCAAACCATGATCGAGTCAATAACGATGGAATTAAAGTCGGAGGCCATCAAGCATCAAGTGCTTCTATGTCCTCAATTCTGACATCGCTCTATATGTATCACCTCACCGCCCAGGACCGAGTCAGCGTTAAGCCTCACTCATCTCCCTTCTTTCACTCCATTCAATATCTACTAGGAAATCTTGATAAGAAGTATCTAACGATGCTGCGTAGCGCAGGTGGATTACAGAGCTATCCATCGAGAACGAAAGATCCCGATATCGTAGATTTTTCAACCGGTTCAGTTGGATTAGGCGCTGCAGCTCCACTCTTTGCAGGTGTGACAAGGCGCTATGTGGATGCTCACTTTGGTGCACGAGCACACTCTCGTTTCATCGCCTTGATTGGTGATGCAGAGTTAGACGAAGGAAATATCTGGGAGGCAGTTGCAGATCCTGCAACCGATGGACTTGGCAACGTGATGTGGGTTGTTGACTTTAACCGACAGTCACTTGATCGAGTGATTCCAGGCATCCGCATCGCACAATGGCGCGCGCAATTTGAAGCAGCTGGATGGCATGTAGCTGAAGTCAAATATGGCTCCAAGCTTAAGAAAGCATTCTCAGCAAGTGGCAGTGAACCATTTAAGAAATGGTTTGATGACATTCCTAATGAGCAGTATCAATCTCTCTATGGACAAAAACTTGAGGATCTGCGAGCTCGCTTCCTCGATGGCGCACCTTCAGGAGTGGAGGCGCACCTGAAGCAATATTCTGATGCGCAGCTATTTGAAATTCTCAGCGATCTTGGTGGACACAATATTGAGTCACTGATTGAGACCTTTGAATCATGTGATGCGGTAACAGATCGTCCCAGCGTTGTATTTGCCTACACAGTTAAAGGTTGGGGCCTTCCTATGGCTGGAGACCCACGTAATCACTCTGCGCAGATGTCTACGGAGCAAATTGATGTGATGCGAAGCGGATTAGGTTTGAGCTTAGAAAATGAATGGGATGGCTTTGATTTAGATACTCCTGCAGGCACCTATCTTTTAAAACGCAGCGCATCACTCAAGCGCGCAAGCTCAGAGAAAGAAATCAGTGCAGTAATTCCAACAACGACTAATCCAAAGAGCACCGGATTAATCTCCACACAAGAAGTCTTTGGTCGCGTCCTTACTGAGATCAGTCGCGATGAAGCAATCAGACCGTATCTAGTCACCACCGCCCCCGATGTTGCCACATCAACAAACCTCGGTGGATTTATTAATAAGACTGGGGTATTTCACCCACAGGAGTTACGTCGCTGGAATGAAGATCCTGTGCTCAAATGGGCAGAAGGTCCTACAGGTCAACACATAGAGCTTGGCATCAGTGAGATGAATCTATTTATGCTCCTTGGCATGCTCGGTCTTTCTCATGATCACTCAGATCAACCACTTATTCCTATCGGTACTGTCTATGACCCATTTGTACTTCGCGGCCTTGATGCATTTATCTATAGCGTCTATTCAGGTGCGAAATTTATTATCGCCGGCACGCCATCAGGTGTGACACTTGCACCAGAAGGTGGCGCCCACCAATCAACAATTACACCCTCGGTTGGTATGGAGTTACCAGGAGTAGTTCTGATGGAACCTGCCTATGCGCAGGCACTTGATTGGATGCTCTGTGATGCCATCGCACATGTTGCAGGAAATAAGAGCGATACAACTCCAGATTTACGTCCTAGTGAACTCGCTTTCTATTTCAGACTCACCACTCGCCCTATTGATCAGGGTCCATTTGCGCAGGCGCGTGAGCGATTGGGAGATGCCCTTCTTCGCACCCAAGTACTTGCAGGTGCATACCGGTTAGTCGATGGTCGCAATACGCCTGGAGTATCACTTGATGATTCGCAAGCACCGGTGGTTCATCTGGTTGCAACCGGTGCTGTCATGCCTGAAGTTCTCCTTGCTGCGCAAGAACTTGCTCAAGAGGGAGTTATTGCACACGTTGTGGAGGTAACTTCACCAGGGCGTCTCTATGGAAGTTGGCAGCGCACCTTAAAGCAGGGAATTCGCACAGCGAGTACACCATCTTTTCCTGGCGCACTACGTCCGATCTTTACTGAGCGTGCACCGATTGTCTCCGTCCATGATGGCGCATCCCATGCAATGTCATGGCTTGGTTCAGCACTAGGAATGCCACAAGTTGCAATGGGCGTTGACACCTTTGGTCAATCAGGAACTATTGCAGATCTCTATCGAATCCATGATCTCGATAGCGGATCTATCGTCAATGGCGCCCTAGCTGCGCTAAGTCTGAATGTGTAAATCTTGATTAATTAATCGTTGCAAAAGAAAAATAAGTGAAAGTAACTATTAGATAAGGAGATATAACTAAAATTTCTCTTGCATATAGAGAGAAGGAAGTTATACTTAAGACATGGCTATGTCATCTGCTGGAGCTAGATTTCGTAAAGCTTTAGCGGAGGAGAACCCGCTTCAAATTGTTGGCACAATCAATGCCAATCACGCACTCCTTGCCCAGCGCGCAGGATATAAAGCAATCTATCTCTCTGGTGGTGGAGTAGCAGCCGGTTCTCTCGGTATTCCAGATTTAGGAATAACAA
>JBDLSZ010000037.1:0-3391 GCA_039799305.1 Actinomycetota bacterium | reverse complement strand
ATACTTTCACTCCACGGGCCCCAACGGCAAGACGCTCTAGTAATGCAATTGATGTTGAAGGTGCCGATGATGTATTGGTGAAGTTGGCACGCTGCTGCACTCCAGTTCCAGGTGATGGGATTATCGGTTTTATCACTAAGGGCAGTGGCGTCTCTATTCATAGAACTGACTGCGTGAATGCAGATGATTTGGTTAGCAACCAAAATGATCGCATTGTTAATGTGTCTTGGCGCTTAGGTGCGGCCAGCGTTTTCTTGGTCAACATCCAAATCGAAGCTTTGGATCGTGCTTCACTTTTGGCAGATGTGACACGAACTCTCTCAGATCAGCAGGTCAATATTCTCAGCGCTGCAGTGAGTACGTCCAAAGATCGCACGGCAATTTCACGCTTTACATTTGAAATGGCAGATGCAACGCATCTAGATGCAGTACTTGCAGCGGTCAGACATGTTGAAGGTGTTTACGATGTTTATCGCACTACCAACAATTAACTAAATTCAGCTAAGCCTTTTTGAGCCTCTTCTAACCAAACCTTACGAGCTGCGGCAGATTCACGGGCCTCAGATGCTTTCTTAGCATTTCCAGCTGCCTCTGATTTAGCAGCAACCTTTTCGTAGTTTTCGATTGACTCAGTGAGTTGCTTAACAACTTCGGCAGCGCGAGCCTTTGCCGCAGGATCTGTCTTGCGCCAGATTTCAGCTTCAGCTTCTTTGATTACGCTCTCTACGGCATGAACGCGAGCATCAAGGGAAGTGCGCTTATCGCGGTGAGTCATACCGATCTTGCTCCACGCGTTCATGAGATCACGGAGAGCCTTCTTGGCTTCATCTAAGTTGGTAATAGGAAGCAATGCTTCAATCTGCACAACTAACTCTTCACGCTTAATCAGATTGGCGGCCATTGTTGTGTCGCGCTTTTCTAGATCAGCGTTCTTAGCTGTGAAGAATTGATCTTGTGCGGCTTTAAATCGCGCCCACATCTTTGCATCATCACTTGGCTTGCCACGTCCAGCAGCTTTCCAAGCATCCATGAGTGCTTTGAAACGCTTTGCAGTTGGAACCCACTCAGTCGATGTTGCCAATTTTTCTGCTTCTTCAATAATTGCCTTCTTTGCATCAACGACAACCTTTTGGACAGATTCAAGGGCAGCAAAGTGTGTGCGGCGGCGCTTATCGAATTTGTTGCGAGATGATGAAAAACGCTTCCATAGATCAGCATCTGCTTTTTTATCTAGACGAGGCGCTGATTTCCATTCATCGAGCAGAACCTTGAGGCGATCTCCAGTTACTTTCCAGCTCTCAGAAAGAGCAAGGCTTTCAGCCTCTGCAACAATCTTTTCTTTTTCAACAAGAATCTGTTCGCGGCGAGCAGACTTAGCTGCACTCTCTGCCGCCTTCTTAGCCTCATAGGCTTCGCGATGACCTTCGATGAGTGGTTCTATTTGTTCGACTGATGCAGATAGAGCATCTAGATCGCCGACACCATTTAATTCTTTAACTTGCTCGCGCAGTTTCTTAACTGCAGCGTATGCATCTGATGGAACTAGTGCGCCACTTTTGATACGGGCTGCAAGGAGTGCAACTTCTGCTGCAAGGAGTTCAAATTTGCGAACGAAGTAAGCCAAAGCCTCTTCTGCAGTCTTTCCAGGATACGAACCAACTGCTTTTTCACCGGAGGAGGTGCGAACAAAGACTGTTCCATCTTCGGCCACTCGGCCAAAGGCTGAAGGATCTCCGATTAGTGCTGATGCTGCACTTGCTTGTGGTGTTGGATTGAATTCGCTCATGGTGTGTTCCCTTTCAGCGCGTTGTTCTGATTTAGAACGTCGCTATCAGTGTGCGTGCTCACTCAAGGCGCACCTTGGATGAGCGTGAATCGTGCGGAGGTAAAAGGTACCCTGTCTAGGTGTGTGAGCGTCAATCGCTCCCAATTTGAGCGTAGCCGAAAGGGTGAAATCCATGCTGGTCGACTCATTTGCTGCTCCGATGTATGCCACCAACTGCTGGATCATCGCTCCCAAGGCAGGCAGTGAATGCGTTGTCATTGATCCAGGTATGCCTGATGTTTCACAGATGCTGGAAGAGATTCTAAAGAAGCATTCGCTTAAGCCTGTTGCAGTGATTGCAACTCATGGACATCTTGACCATACCTTCTCTATTCAACCTATTGCCGAGGGATATTCCATCCCTGCCTATATTCATTCACTTGATCGAATGGCGTTGACCCATCCTGAGCGCTACGTGAGCCCAGAATTTGCAGCGACATTATCGGCTATGGACTTTGTCGAACCTGCGGATGTAAGAGAATTGCGCAATGAGGAAGTGGTGGAGATTGTGGGCATGAAATTCAAAGCTATCCACGCACCTGGTCACACAGCAGGCTCTTTAGTCTTCGTAGTAGACGATGAATTATTGGTCAGCGGCGATGTTCTCTTTGCTGGTTCGATAGGTCGCACAGATCTGCCAGGTGGATCAGCTGAGGCGATGGAGCAGACTTTGCGTAAAAAGATTATGCCGTTGGGCGATCATTTACGAGTACTGCCTGGACATTACGCCGAAACCACCATGGCCGCTGAGAAAAAGAGCAATCCATATTTAACTGCCCTGAAAGGTCGTTACTAATGGCTGGGCAGAAAATTCAAGCTCCTAAAGGTGTCAGTGAGTATGTTCCACCGCGCTCGGCAGCATTTGAATTTGTTCGCGAATGCCTAATTGAGCCGGCACGCAAGGCGGGCTATCAACTAATCGAACTTCCTGTTTTTGAAGATACCGAACTATTCACACGTGGTGTTGGTGAATCAACGGATGTTGTCTCAAAAGAGATGTACACATTTCAAGATCGTGGAGATCGCTCCATTACATTGCGCCCAGAAGGAACTGCCGGTGTGATGCGTGCAGTAATTGAACATGGATTAGATCGTGGTCAACTGCCAGCCAAACTTTGGTATTCAGGTCAGTTCTTTCGAGCAGAGAGACCACAAGCAGGGCGATATCGCCAGTTCTATCAAGTGGGCATTGAAGCAATTGGTTTAGATGATGCAGCCATTGATGCTGAAGTTATCGCTATTGCAGATGCTGGATTCAGAGCTATTGGCTTGAGCAAATATCGTTTAGAGATAACTAGTTTGGGTGATGCCGATTCTCGCGCAGCTCATCGTATTGATCTAGTGAAATTCATTGCAGGAATGAAATTGGATGAGGCTACGAGTGCCCGCGCAGCTCTTAATCCACTTCGTCTCTTTGATGACAAGCGTCCTGAGATAAAAGAGGCTATGGCCAAGGCACCCTTGCTAGTTGATTATTTGAGTGAGAGTTCACGTGCACACTTTGAGCAAGTGAAAAAGTATCTTGATGTATTAGGTATTTCTTACACACTCAATCCACGCATGGTT
>JBDLSZ010000036.1:0-5603 GCA_039799305.1 Actinomycetota bacterium | reverse complement strand
GCTGCGCTACTGAATCGTCTTGTTCCTGGAATCACTACCCACGCTCATCCCAACGACCTTTCCGAAGGACAGCGGTTAGCTTTAGTTCTCAGCATTGTTCTTGCTGCAAGCCCTGATGTTCTAGTCCTTGATGAACCTACTCGAGGTTTGGATTACCACGCAAAGACTCTCTTTGGATTAGCGCTCAAGGAGTATGCAACACAATTTAATAGACCTGTATTACTTGCAACCCACGATGTGGAACTCGTTGCAGAACTTGCTGATCGCGTTCTCTTTCTTGCAGAAGGTGACATAGTCGCAGATGGCACAACCCTTGAAGTTCTTCTCTCATCTCCCGCCTTTGCACCACAAGTAGCAAAGATTATGTCTCCTAAGCCATGGTTGACGGTGAGTGATGTCGTGCAAGCTTTGGGAGAAGTGACATGAAGACTGCAGGAATCTTTTCCTTCAAAGGTGCATCACTTATAGCGCTGATTGCAACGAGTGCGATCAGTGCACTCGGCTTTATCTGGCCATTTCTCATCAGTGAGAAACAAGGCCACCCGCAATGGATCTTCTTACTAGCAGCTCCCTGTGCGCTTTTGCTTCTGATGATCAGTGTGAGCAATAAGGAATTAGATAGCAAGTCAATTGCACTCTTAGCGGTGCTCTCAGCACTGATTGCAGCGCTGCGCCCTATGGGAACAGGTGCTGTGGGAATCGAACCTATGTGGTTTGTACTCATACTTTCTGCGCGAGTATTCGGTCCATCCTTTGGATTTCTCCTCGGAACTATTTCGATGTTTCTCTCCGCAATTCTCACAGGCGGATTAGGTCCCTGGGTTGCCTATCAATCATTTGCAGCCGGCTGGATTGGTCTTGGTGTAGCTCTCATTCCAAGAAATCTGAGAGGTAATTCAGAGATTCTTGCACTCGCACTCTATGGAATTTTCGCAGCTGCATTCTTTGGCATCGCAATGGATCTCCAATTTTGGCCATGGGCGCTGGGTGCTGATACTCAACTTTCATACATTGCAGGAGCTGCACTCTCAAATAATTTCTCGAACTTTATTTCTTACCATTTCTTATCAGCTATGGCCTGGGATATTCCGCGAGCGATATTCACGGCATCCCTGATTGTGATCACAGCCAAGCCAGTTCTTCACACCTTGCGCAGAGCACACACCCGCGCTGCCTTTATGACTCCGATTGAATTTATCGAACGTGTGAAGGCATAAAAGGTAGAGAGTTAATGGTCGCTGATGATTCGCGGCCGCGAACATCAATTGTGACAACATCGCCCACCGCATACTGCGGTTCGATCAGTGCCAGCGCAATGCCTACTTTGAGAGATGGCGAGAAGGTTCCACTTGTGACGATGCCTATTTCAGCGCCTTCAGCATTTTTAATAGCCATTCCAGCGCGAGGAATTCCACGATCATTAGATTTAAGCGCCTTCAACGTGCGCACAACGCCAGCCTCCCGCTGAGATTTCAAGACATCTAATCCCCTAAAAGATTCCTTCTTCCATCCAATAGCCCATCCGGCACTTGCCTGCACTGGTGAAATTTCAAGTGAGAGTTCGTGGCCATGAAGTGGGTATCCCATTTCGGTGCGCAGAGTGTCACGTGCTCCCAGGCCACAGATCGCTCCATCAAATGGCTTCATCGCTGCAACGAGTGCATCCCACACAACCGGTGCATCGCTCCAGGTTGGGACCAACTCGTAACCATGTTCACCTGTGTATCCGGTGCGACAGAGAATCACATCACAACCTGCAATAGAGACATGAGCAAATGCCATGTAATCCATAGTGGGATTGATACCAAAACTCTTCACAACGTCAACAGCTCGAGGGCCTTGCAGTGCAAGCACGGCAAAGCTCTCGTGAAGATTGGTCACCGCAATTGCATCCGGTGCGTTCTCTTTCAGAACCCGAACAACATCTGTTGTATTCGATGCATTGGGAATCAAGAAAAAATCTGAATCTGAGTTGCGGTAGGCAATCAGATCATCAACAACTCCACCATCGGGGTTACAGAGCAAGGTGTATTGCGCCTTGCTATCGACAATACGTGCCAAATCATTGGTGAACATGGAATTGAGAAAATCGAGTGCACCTTCACCTTTCACGCTTGCCTTACCGAGGTGAGAGACATCGAAAAGACCCACTCGTTCACGGACAGCGGTATGTTCAGCAAGAACTCCTGCCCCCGGATACTCGATAGGCATCAGCCAGCCACCAAAATCGGCCATCTTCGCCTGTAAGTCGAGATGTTTCTGATGCAAAGGTGAGTTTTTCACAACGACAACTTACACTTACGACCTCGCATCTGCTGAGTATCAGCAGAGTGATATCTAGAGGAGTCGCCATGACCACGATCCGCCTTTCAGACGGCATTGTTAAAGATGATGTTTTAGTCCTTGGTTTGGCATTTAAGAACTCCAAGTCCACAAAGGCTGGAGCGACATCCCTGCAGATTGAATCGGGCGATCTCGCCCTCGATACCAAAACCCTCATGCAGTCACTTGCAGATTTAGGTGCGACAGGAAAAGCAGATGAAGTCATTAAAGTTCCGGGTACTTCCACGCGGCTCATTGTCTTCACAGGTCTAGGCAAGGCAAGTGCAAGCTATGACCACGAAGTTCTTCGTCGCGCAGCAGGTGCTGCAGCCCGGGCTCTTGCAGGAAATGCCAGTGCAACATTCTCACTTCCTGCCAAGTCCATATCTGGCATCAGAGGAGTGGCAGAAGGTGCAGCACTTGGCTCTTATCTCTTTGACCAATTTAGAGGATCAACTAAGAGCGTCCAGAAGACTCCCTTGAAATCCATCACCGTTCATACAGATTTAGCTTCACAAGCAAGTGCGAAATCAGCTGCAAAATCTGCTGAAGTGATCGCAACCTATACAAATCTTGTACGTGATTTGATTAATACTCCCCCAAGTCACTTAACACCTGAGACTTTCTGCAAAGCGATTAACGATGCGGTCAAGAAGGCTGGAGGCGCAGCTACTGGCCTGAAGGTCACTGTCATGACAGATGCCCAATTAAAGTCAAAGGGTTACGGGGGAATTACAGGAGTGGGTCAAGGGTCAGTAAATCCCCCTCGCCTTCTCAACATCTCGTACACACCCAAGGGCGCAAAGGCTAAGAAGAAATATGCCTTCGTCGGTAAGGGAATCACATTTGATTCTGGCGGTCTTGCACTCAAGCCTGCCAAGGGCATGGAGGCGATGAAGTCAGATATGAGCGGCGCCGCAGCTGTCTGTGCTGCAACCATCGCGATTGCTCTACTGAAGCTTCCTGTTGCTATCGAAACATGGGCGCCTTTGGCAGAAAATATGATTAGCGATACTGCAACTCGCCCTAGTGATGTCATCACAATCTATGGTGGTAAGACTGTTGAAGTTCTTAACCCAGATGCAGAAGGACGCCTTGTTCTTGCTGATGCACTAGTGCGAGCACAAGAGACAAAAGATCTCGATGGAATCATCGATGTTGCAACCCTGACTGGCGCACAAGTTGTTGCTCTCGGAACTCGCACCAGTGCGGTCATGACAAATAATGAAGAGTTCTCATCTCACTTCTTGGATGTGACAAAGGAGACAGGTGAAGCTTTCTGGCCGATGCCACTGCCTGTTGAATTGCGAGCATCACTTGATTCACCTGTTGCAGATCTTGCCAATATCGGCGAACGCATGGGCGGAATGCTCGTTGCTGGCTTATTCCTGAAGGATTTTGTTGCAGATGAACTCCCATGGCTACACCTTGATATCGCAGGTCCTGCCTATAACGAGGGCCAGCCCCATGGATACACCCCAGTGGGTGGAACGGGCATCGCTCTTCGCTCCTTGGTCCAACTCGCTATATCTGCCAGCTCCTAAGGCGCGTTATGCAATCGCCTACCTAGGCTGGCAAGATAGGGGGCGCTAAAGCTTAAAGAATGAGGGAGTGTGTTGGTGGCAAATTTTGATCTCGTAGTTCTCGGTGGCGGTAGTGGCGGATATGCAGCAGCCCTTCGCGCTTCACAGCTCGGGCTCTCCGTAGCTCTCATCGAGAAAGATAAGGTCGGCGGTACTTGCCTGCATCGCGGATGTATTCCAACTAAGGCCCTCCTCCACGCAGGTGAAGTCGCGGATAGCGCACGCGATTCATCCCATTTCGGAGTCAATGCAACTTTCAACTCCATCGATATGTCGGGAGTCAACTCCTATAAGGATGGCGTCATCGCTGGGCTGCATAAAGGATTGCAAGGTCTCGTTAAGTCTCGCGGCATCACCTATGTAGAAGGTATTGGACGTCTAGTTTCCAATAACACAGTCGATGTCAATGGCACGGCCTACGTTGGAAAGAACATTGTTCTTGCAACTGGTTCCTACGCTCGCACATTGCCAGGACTCGATATTGATGGCGATCGCGTTATTACATCTGATCACGGTACCTCTCTGAACTATGTTCCCAAGAGCGTCATTGTTTTAGGCGGCGGCGTTATCGGATGCGAATTCGCATCTGTCTGGAAATCATTTGGTTCAGAGGTCACCATTATTGAAGGCCTTCCCCATCTCATCGCTCTTGAAGATGAGTCATCGAGTAAGTTGCTGGAGCGCGCATATCGCAAGCGTGGAATTAACTTTGAGCTGGGTGTTCGCTTTAAATCTCATAAAGTCGATAAGAAGGGCGTTACCGTCACTCTCGAAGATGGCCGCGAATTCAAAGCCGATCTCCTTCTTGTTTCAGTCGGTCGTGGCCCTGTTACCGATGGCGTTGGATACCAAGAAATGGGTATCGCAATGGATCGCGGATACATCACTGTCGATGACCACTGCCGCACCAATATCCCCGGCATCTTCGCAGTTGGTGACATCATCCCTACTCTTCAGCTTGCACACGTCGGATTCCAAGAAGGAATTCTTGTTGCAGAGACCATCGCAGGACTTAACCCACGTCCTATCAATTACGACGGCGTTCCACGCGTTACATACTCTGAACCAGAAGTTGCATCTATGGGACTCACAACAAAGGTTGCTAAAGAGCGTGGTTATGACGTTGTTGAACTTGATTACAACTTGGCCGGTAACGGTAAGGCGCAGATTCTTAAGACTGCGGGCTCTATCAAACTTATTGCACAAAAGAACGGTCCAGTCCTTGGCATTCACATGGTCGGTGCACGCGTTGGCGAATTAGTCTCTGAGGCACAATTAATCTTTAACTGGGAGGCTTCAGCAGATGATGTTGCACCTCTCCTTCATGCACACCCAACACTGTCGGAGGCAATGGGCGAAGCTCATATGGCTCTTGCAGGCAAACCACTTCACTCACACGGTTAAGTAAGAGGAGAAAATAACGATGTCATTCTCAGTCACAATGCCAGCTCTCGGTGAGAGCGTCAGTGAAGGAACAGTTACTCGTTGGCTCAAGAACGAAGGCGACATGGTCGCTGTTGATGAACCACTCCTTGAAGTATCAACCGATAAAGTCGATACAGAGATCCCATCTCCTGTTGCAGGAATTCTCACAAAGATTGTTGTTGGCGTTGACCAGACTGTTGCAGTCGGAGCTGAACTTGCAGTGATTGCAGATAGCGCTGGCGCATCAGCACCAGCACCTGTGGCAGCACCTGT
>JBDLSZ010000035.1:0-5208 GCA_039799305.1 Actinomycetota bacterium | reverse complement strand
GTTTTAGTTATTGGTGCGGCTACCGACTATGCACTTCTGCTCATCGCTCGTTATCGCGAAGAACTGCATCATCACGAGAATCGTTTCGATGCTATGCGCGCTGCCTATAAAGGCGTGTGGGAGCCAATTTTGGCATCAGGTTCGACAGTGTCGATCTCGCTCCTCATCCTTCTCTTTAGCCAATTAACAAATACGGCAAGCCTTGGCCCGGTTGGTGCAATTGGAATCGTATGTTCGATGATCACAATTCTCACTCTTCTTCCCGCGCTGCTACTGATTTTCGGCCGTTGGATTTTCTGGCCTCGCGTTCCTCATAATGATGGAGATGACCATGTGCTCTCAGGAACGTGGTCAAAAGTTGGAAGTTCTATTGAACGTAATCCTCGCAAGGCGTGGGTTATTTCAGGATCAGTCCTACTTCTCTTTGCATTCGCGTCCACGACTCTTAAAGCAGATGGAATCGGAACGGTAGATACCTTCACTGGAAATCCAGAATCTGTTGTGGGACAGAAGTTGCTGACAAAGCACTTCCCAGGTGGAGAAGGAGATCCAACCCAAGTTGTTGTCTCCGTCGACAAGGTGGGCGCAGTTACTGCGGCTCTGAAGAACGCACCTGGCGTTACAGATATCACTCCGCAACTGGATGGTTTTGTAGTGCCCGGACAACCGCTTCCTGCAATGAAGGTTGTGGGCAATCGCGCAATTCTCAACGTCACTCTTGATAAAGCACCCGATAGCGTTGAAGCAGGAAATGACATTCCTGAGATCCGACGACTTGCTCACGCTGCAGATGCCACATCTCTCGTTGGCGGAACGAGCGCCGTCTACTTCGATGTGCGCACTGCAAATAATCGGGACAACAAGACAATCATCCCAATCATCTTGGTTGTTATTACCTTGATCCTCGGATTGCTTCTGCGAAGCATCTTGAGCGCAGTCGTATTGCTCGGCACCGTTGTCTTGTCATATTTTGCAACACTTGGTGTCTGCGCGCTTGTCTTCAACCACATCTTCGGCTTTGCAGGAGGTGATAACTCATTCCCACTCTTTGCATTCATCTTCTTGGTCGCACTTGGAATCGATTACAACATCTTCTTGATGACTCGGGTTCGTGAAGAATCACAGAAGATCGGAACACGTGCTGGCGTCATTAAGGGCGTCACTGTTACCGGTGCTGTGATTACATCAGCTGGAATCGTCCTTGCAGCAACCTTTGCTGTCCTTGGATTGCTCCCACTTGTTCCACTTGCTGAGCTTGGCTTTGCTGTGGCATTTGGTGTTCTCCTTGACACCATCATTGTTCGCTCAATTTTGGTTCCGGCTCTCGTTCACGAGATTGGTCCAAAGATCTGGTGGCCTTCTAAGTTACAGAATAAGTAATTTGCTATGCGCGTAGGAATTGCCGGCTATGGGTTATCAGGCCGCTCATTTCACGCACCTTTACTTAAAGGATGCGGATTTGATGTGGCAACGGTTCTCACCGGCAATTCCACTCGCACGCGGCAGGCGAAAGAGGATTTCCCTCTCACAAAAGTAACAACGGATTTCAGTGATTTTCTTGCACAAGATTTAGATCTTGTTGTTGTGGCATCGGCTAACGCAGTTCACGCAGAACATGCACTCGCTGCACTCAAAGCAGGAATTCCGGTAGTCGTTGAAAAGCCAATGGCCCGCACGCTTGCAGAGACAGAAAGTATCTTGAGCGCGAGTGAGAAATCTGGCGTTGCCGTTACCGCGTTCTATAACAGGTTATGGGATAGCGACATCTTGACTATCAAGAAAGTTGCAGCAAATGGCTTGATTGGCACAGTCTTTCGTCTCGATTCACGATTTGAGAGATATCGTCCGCAACTCAATCCTGCAGCATGGCGTGAATCATTAGCCCCTGAAGAAGGTGGTGGACTCCTGCTCGATCTGCAGACACATTTGCTCTCGACAGCTCTTGAATGCTTCGGTCCAGCAGATCTGACCTATGCAAGTGTGAGAAAGATTCGTGGGGATTCAGAAGATGATGTGGTCTTAAATCTGCGCCATCACTCAGGAGTTGATTCCTACTGTTCTGTGAGTGCGATTTCCGGTTCGGTCGGGCCTCGTATTCGCGTGCTGGGAACTGAAGGCGCACTCATTATCGAAGAGTTAGATCCACAAGAGGCGCTATTGCGTGCTGGAAGTTTTCCAGAAGGTGGAATCTGGAGCGTTCCCACATCATCGAAGGCTTATATCCAACGTGGTGATGCTCGCGAAGAGATTGAATCCGTTCCTGGCAATTATGGACTCTTCTATCTCGCTGTTGCAGGTGCTCTCGAAGGTAAGAATGAATGGCCAATAACTCCTGCACAAATTAGAGCAGTTGCAACGATTATCGACAAGGCGCGTGAAATTAGTGTCCGATAAGAAAGTTGCCATTATCGGAGCAGGCTTAGCTGGCTTAAGTGCAGCAATCACATTGCAAGAGGCAGGATGCGATGTTGAAGTATTTGAATCCAGTGACCGCGTGGGTGGAAGAGTTGCTACCGATGTCATTGATGGATATCGACTCGACCGAGGTTTTCAACTCATCAATGCTCGATACCCAGAACTGCTGCGGCTTGGTATCGTCGATGAGCTTGATTTTGTAGAAGCATCTCGCTCAATCGATATTGCACTTGGTTCATCCACGATCTCTCTCGGTGATCCTCGAAGCCATCCCTTCTCTGCATTGAACCCAGCAACGGGATCAATCCTGACAAAGTTGCGCTTTCTCTCATATCTGACCAGCGCGTCAAAGCCAGGGCTATCTGTTGAAGATGAGCTGTTGAAGTATGGAAATCTCTACACGCGCGTTCTCAAACCATTTCTCTCCGGCGTATTCCTGACATCTCCCGCCGGCGTTGATTCTGTAAGCGGCAAGGAAATCATTCGCTCCTTTATTGCAGGCAAACCAGGCTTGCCTGCCTTAGGTGCGGGGGAGTTAGCTAAAGCTCTCGCAAAGCGCGTGACAACAATTCATCTGAACTCTCGCATTGATGCCTTGAGTCAATGCAAAGTAGATAGCGTCATTGTTGCAACCGATCTCACAACGGCTGCGCAACTTCTTGATATTCCAAATGTTCCCAAGCTTGCTGCGAGCACAACCTGGTATCACGAGATTCCCATAGGCATGACTTCTTCCAAGAATCTATTGCTTGATGGACAAGTGCGCGGTCCTGTCATTAATTCAATAGCCATCTCAAATATGGTTCCCAGTTATGCACCCCCTGGCAAAGCGCTGCTATCTTCAACGACGATTGATTTTGCTTCAGAGTCTGAAGTGCGCAGACATCTCTCAGTCCTGTGGGCAGTGCCTACTTCCGATTGGCAATTGATTGCAAAGTATGAAATTCAAAAGTCACTTCCGATCTTTGGCGTTGAATCACGCGGAATTAGCGCATCACGATTTGCAGATGGAGTATTTATCGCCGGTGACTATCGCACTGCACCTTCACAAAATGGAGCTCTTTTATCTGGTCGCCTTGCAGCGCAGGAGTTACTCCTGAATTAAGGCAGTTAGAGCGTTGGTGATGTGTGGGTAATCCCATGTAAAGCCAGCATCAGTTAACGCTTGTGGAACAACCTTCTTACTTCCCAAAATTTCAGATGAGAAGCCACCGAGTGCAACCTTCAAGGCAATTGCTGGTGCTGGAAAGAGAGCTGGACGGTGCATCGCGCGAGCAAGTGCTGAAGTGAACTCTTGGTTGGTAACAGGGTTAGGAGAAGTCAGATTGACGGGCCCTGAAACTTTGTTTTCAAGTAAGAAGGTGATGGCGCGAATGACATCGTGCAGAGTAATCCAAGACCACCACTGCTTACCGTTACCCAGTTTTCCACCTAGACCTAAACGAAAGAGTGGGAGCATTCTGCCCAGTGCGCCGCCGGTGGGATCTAGGACAAGACCTGTGCGAATCTTTACGGTGCGAACATCGGTCACGAGATCAGCTGCGCCTTCCCATTCGCGGCAGACAGCAGCGAGGAAATCATCGCCCACGCGATCTGACTCGATCACAGAGCGGTTACCAGATTCTCCATACCAACCGATTGCACTGGCGGATATAAACACCTGTGGCTTTACCTCATTGACTGCATTAGCTATTGCTGTTGTTCCCAGCAGGCGTGAATTTAAGATTTCAGATTTGTACTTCTTACTCCAGCGCTTATCGCCGACTCCGACTCCAGCTAGGTGGATGATTGCATCGACGCCACGTAGGGCTTCGATATCAACATATCCTGTCTTTGGATCCCACTGAATTTCATCGGGTGCAACAACAGGTCTGCGCACAAAACGCTGCACAGTATGGCCTTCGCTCTTGAGATGGCCAACGAGAGCTGTGCCAATAAGTCCTGATGCGCCCGTAATCGCAATGCGTTGTGGGACTGACATAAAAGTTAGAGACCCAAATCAGATTCGAATGCTCCACCTTCAAGGCGCTCTTTGAGAGTAACCAAGAAACGAGCAGCATCTGCGCCATCGACAACGCGGTGATCATATGAAAGACCGAGATAGACCATGGAACGGATAGCAATAGTCTCGCCGCCGTCTTCACCCTTGACAACCATTGGGCGCTTAACGATTGCACCAAGACCCAGGATTGCTACCTGTGGCTGATTAATAATCGGTGTATCAAAGAGCGCACCACGTGAGCCTGTGTTGGTGAGAGTAAATGTTCCGCCACCGAGCTCATCAGGAGTCACCTTGTTATCGCGTGTTCGAGCTGCAAGGTCTGCAATCTTGCGAGCAACGCCGCCCATGTTCAAATCACCAGCATTATGAATGACAGGAACTAAGAGACCGCGTTCTGTATCGACTGCAATACCGAGGTGTTCTGTGCCGTGATAAATAATCTGGTCACCTTCAACAGATGAGTTTAGAACAGGGTGCTGCTTAAGTGCTTCACAGACTGAGACTGCGAAGAATGGAAGGAATGAGAGCTTGACGCCTTCTCGTGCTTCAAATGTTGCCTTAGAGCGATCGCGAAGTCGAGCAATCTTTGTGACATCTACTTCAATCACTGTTGTCAGCTGTGCTGAGACCTGAAGGGATTCGACCATGCGCGCTGCAATGACTTTGCGAAGTCGTGACATTGTCACTGTGGTTCCGCGAAGAGGGGATGCAACTGCAGCAGATGGTCGTGGTGCAGATGGTGTTGATGCCGCAACTGGTGTGGATGCAACTGCTGCGACCGCTGATTTAGG